>JABURI010000172.1 GCA_014762755.1 Marinobacter sp. | reverse complement strand
GGCGCTGAAGTCAAGCGCAAGCTGATCAACGTCACCTACGAAGACTCGAAGGGCAAGCAGGAAGCCAAGTTCGACAAGCTGATCGTTGCGGTTGGCCGTCGTCCGTATACCGACAACCTGCTTGCCGAAGACGCTGGTGTCCAGATGGATGAGCGCGGTTTCATCTTCGTTGATGATAACTGCAAAACCGAAGCGCCGGGTGTATGGGCGATCGGTGATGTGGTGCGCGGTCCGATGCTGGCCCACAAGGCGTCTGAAGAGGGCGTGATGGTTGCCGAGCGCATTGCCGGACACAAGCCGCAGGTCAACTACGACTGCATTCCGAACGTGATCTACACGGCGCCGGAAGTGGCCTGGGTTGGCAAGACTGAAGAGCAGCTGAAGGCGGAAGGTGAAGAGTACAACGTCGGTACCTTCCCGTTTGCTGCCAACGGTCGCGCCATGGCAGCCAATGCAGCCAGTGGTCTGGTCAAGATCATTGCCGATGCCAAGACTGACCGCATCCTCGGTTTCCACGTGGTAGGCCCCCAGGCCTCTGAGATCGTGGCCCAGGGTGTGATTGCGATGGAGTTCGGCTCCAGTGCGGAAGATCTGGCCCTGACCTGTTTCGCGCACCCGACTCTGTCCGAGTCCGTGCACGAGGCGGCTCTGGCTGTTGCCGGCGGCGCGATCCATATCGCGAACCGTCGCAAGAAGAAGTAACGCAAACCAGGAATTCTTTAATTCGGGACATTTACTATGAATTTGCATGAATATCAGGGCAAGCAGCTGTTTGCTGAGTACGGCCTGCCCGTATCCAAGGGTATTGCCTGCGATACTCCCAAGGAAGCCGTAGCAGCGGCAGACGAAATCGGCGGTGACGGCTGGGTAGTCAAGGCCCAGGTTCACGCGGGTGGCCGTGGTAAGGCCGGCGGTGTAAAGCTGGTCAAGAGCAAAGAAGAAATCCGTGAGTTTGCCGAGAAGTGGCTGGGCAAGAACCTGGTGACTTACCAGACCGACGAGAACGGTCAGCCGGTCAGCAAGATCCTGGTTGAGTCCCTGACCGACATCGAGGAAGAGCTGTACCTGGGCGCCGTGGTTGACCGTGGCACCCGTCGTATCGTCTTCATGGCATCCACCGAGGGTGGTGTCGAGATCGAGAAGGTTGCCGAAGAGACTCCGGAAAAGATCCTGAAAGCCGAGATCGACCCGCTGGTCGGTGCTCAGCCGTACCAGGGCCGTGAGCTGGCATTCAAACTGGGTCTTGAAGGCAAGCAGATCGGTCAGTTCACCAAGATCTTCCTGGGTCTGGCCAAGCTGTTCGAAGAGGCTGACCTGGCACTGGTAGAGATCAACCCGCTGGTTATCACTCCGGCCGGTGACCTGCACTGCCTGGACGCCAAGGTGGGTGTCGACGGTAACGCGCTGTACCGTCAGAAGAAAATCCACGAGATGCACGATCCCTCCCAGGAAGATTCCCGTGAAGCCGAAGCGGCCAAGTGGGAGCTGAACTACGTAGCCCTGGAAGGCAACATCGGTTGTATGGTTAACGGTGCCGGCCTGGCCATGGGTACCATGGACATCATCAAGCTGTCCGGCGGCCAGCCTGCCAACTTCCTGGACGTAGGTGGCGGCGCGACCAAAGAGCGTGTTTCCGAAGCGTTCAAGATCATCCTGTCTGACGACGCGGTTCAGGCCGTTCTGGTTAACATCTTCGGTGGTATCGTTCGCTGCGACATGATCGCAGAGGGCATCATCGGCGCTGTTAAGGAAGTCGGTGTAAAAGTTCCTGTGGTGGTTCGCCTTGAAGGTAATAACGCCGAGCTGGGCACCAAGGTACTGGCCGAGAGTGGCCTGAACATCATTGCCGCCACCAGCCTGGCGGATGCCGCAGAGCAAGTCGTTAAAGCCGCAGGGGGTAAGTAATGAGCATCCTGATCAACAAAGACACCAAGGTAATCTGCCAGGGCTTTACCGGCTCCCAGGGTACCTTCCACTCCGAGCAGGCCATTGCCTATGGCACCAAGATGGTTGGCGGTGTAAGCCCCGGTAAGGGCGGCACCGAGCACCTGGGCCTGCCAGTATTCAACACCGTTCGTGACGCTGTTGAAGCGACCGGCGCGGAAGCCACCGTGATCTACGTGCCGGCTCCGTTCTGTAAGGACGCCATCATCGAAGCGGCAGACGCCGGCATCCAGCTGATCGTTTGCATCACCGAAGGCATCCCGACCATCGACATGCTGTACGCCAAAGAATACGTTGATCGTAAAGGCGTTCGCATGATTGGTCCGAACTGCCCGGGCGTTATCACTCCGGACGAGTGCAAGATCGGTATCATGCCGGGCCACATCCACAAGAAGGGTAAGGTCGGCATCGTATCCCGCTCCGGCACCCTGACTTACGAAGCGGTCAAGCAGACCACCGACTTCGGCTACGGCCAGTCCACCTGTGTGGGCATCGGTGGCGACCCGATTCCGGGTTCCAACTTCATTGATATCCTGAAGCTGCTGCAGGAAGACCCGGAAACCGAAGCGATCGTCATGATCGGTGAGATCGGCGGTACTGCCGAAGAAGAAGCGGCTGCGTTCATCAAAGAGAACGTAACCAAGCCGGTTGTCTCCTACATCGCGGGTGTGACTGCGCCTCCGGGCAAGCGTATGGGTCACGCTGGTGCGATTATCTCTGGCGGTAAGGGTACTGCAGACGAGAAGTTCGCTGCCCTGAATGACGCTGGCGTCAAGACCGTGCGCAGCCTGGCTGATATCGGCAAGGCCCTGAAGGAAGTGACTGGCTGGTAAGCCTTTCCTCCTGAAGGAAAAACCCCCGGCACCTGGCGGTGTCCGGGGGTTTTTTGTTTTTTGGCCTGTGTCCTTAACTGCGAGGGTCTATCAGACTATAATGCCCGGTCAGCCTCGTTTTCGCGGCGTATCATTAGAAACATAAGGAGTTCGTGCTTTGAGTTCTGTAGATTCCCAGCAGCGGGTTTTGTCGGGCATGCGTCCGACCGGAAAGCTTCACCTTGGTCACTACCACGGTGTGCTGAAAAACTGGGTGAAACTCCAGCACGAGTATGAGTGCTTCTTCTTCATCGCCGATTGGCATGCCCTGACCACCCAGTACGACGATCCCTCTGGGATCGAGCAGAGCGTCTGGGACATGGTGATCGACTGGCTGGCCGCCGGTGTGAACCCGGGGTCCTCCACCATGTTCATCCAGTCACAGGTGCCCGAGCATGCAGAACTGCACCTGTTGCTGTCCATGATCACGCCCCTGGGTTGGCTCGAGCGGATTCCCACGTTCAAGGACCAGCAGGAAAAACTGCGGGAGAAGGACCTGGCCACCTACGGTTTTCTCGGTTACCCGCTGCTGCAAAGCGCCGATATCCTGATCTACCGGGCCGGCAAGGTACCGGTGGGCGCCGACCAGGTCTCCCACGTGGAAATCACCCGCGAGATTGCCCGCCGCTTCAACCACATCTATGGCCGGGAACCGGGCTTCGAGGAGCAGGCGGAAGGTGCCATCGTCAAGATGGGCAAGAAGAACGCCAAGCTGTACCGGAACCTGAAGAAGCGGTACCAGGAAGAGGGCGATCTCGAGGCCCTGGAAACGGCCCGGGCGTTGCTGAAAGAGCAGCAGAATATCTCTCTCGGTGACCGGGAGCGTCTGTACGGGTACATCGAAGGCGGCGGTAAGGTCATCCTGCCGGAGCCACAGCCGCTGCTGACCCCGGAATCGAAGATGCCGGGCCTGGACGGACAGAAGATGTCCAAGTCCTATAACAACTACATTGGCCTGCGTGAGGAGCCGGATGCAGTCGCCGACAAGATCCGCACAATGCAGACCGATCCCCAGCGGGTACGCCGCACCGATCCGGGTGAACCGGAAAAGTGTCCGGTCTGGGCGCTGCACAAGATCTATTCCGACGCCGACACCCAGGAGTGGGTGCAGACTGGCTGCCGCAGTGCCGGGATCGGTTGCCTCGACTGCAAGAAGCCTCTGATCGACGCCATCGTCGAGGAGCAGCGCCCATTGCATGAGAGGGCCAGGGAATACGAGAACAACCCGGACCTGGTGCATTCCATCCTGCAGGAAGGTCGTGAGCATGCCCGGGATGCGGCCCGCGATACGCTGGAGGAAGTGCGGGCGGCCATGGGGCTGCATTACCGCTAACGATCAGCCGCTGATCCTTCCTGGGTCAGCGTCATCCGAGGGAAGGCTATGACGGACGATACCAGTACCACGGTAGCGGAAACGGAGCAGGCGCCTGATGAACAGTCGCCGCTGGCATTGGTATCGGGCAAGCCCGTCGTTGATCTTCCCAAGGATCTCTACATTCCCCCCGACGCCCTGGCGGTGTTTCTGGAGGCCTTTGAAGGCCCGCTGGACCTGCTGCTGTACCTCATTCGCCGTCAGAACATGAATATCCTGGATATTGACGTCAGCGAGATTACCCGGCAGTACATGGACTACATCGGGGCCGTCGAGGCGATGCGCTTCGAACTGGCAGCGGAGTATCTGGTGATGGCTGCGACCCTGGCCGAGATCAAGTCCCGGATGTTGTTGCCGCGCCAGGAGTCCGAGGACGAGGAGGAAGTGGATCCCAGGGCGGAACTGATCCGCCGGCTCCAGCAATACGAGCGTTTCAAGCAGGCGGCCGAGGATATCGACGAACTGCCCCGGATGGAGCGTGATACCTTCGGCGCATCCGCGGCATTGCCGAAGCTGCCGTCCAGCCAGCCTCATCCGGATGTGGATCTCCGCGAGCTGCTGCTGGCGATGCAGGGGGTATTGAAGCGTGCGGATCTGTTTACCAGCCACCACGTGGAAAAAGAAATCCTGTCGACCCGTGAACGGATGTCACACATCCTTTCCGTGCTGCAGGACGACCGTTTCGTGTCCTTCGAGAGCCTGTTTACCCTCGAGGAAGGCAAACTGGGCGTGGTGGTGACGTTCCTGGCGACCCTCGAGCTGGTCAAGGAGCAGTTGATCGAGGTTGTTCAGGCCGAAACCCTGGGGCCGATTCACGTCCGGGCCCGGGCTGCCAGCTGAGCGCCATCAAATCCAGAAAACCCAAGACACCGGATTCTGATCATGAATGAAGAACACCTGCTACGGATTCAGGCCATTGCCGAAGCAGCCTTGCTGGCGGCGGGCAAACCGCTGTCGCTGGAACAGCTGCGGGAATTGTTTACGGAGGAGGAGCGGCCGGCCAGACAGGTGATGGAGCATGTCATGGTTCAGCTGGAAGCGGCGTGCGAGGGTAGAGGATTTGAGCTGAAAAAAGTGGCCAGCGGCTATCGTCTGCAGGTACGTGAGGAGTATGCCCCCTGGGTCGGACGTCTGTTCGAGGAGAAGCCCCAGCGTTACTCCCGGGCCTTGCTTGAGACCCTGGCACTGATTGCCTATCGGCAACCCATCACCCGGGGCGAAATCGAGGATATCCGTGGTGTTACGGTAAGCAGCAATATCATTCGCACCCTGCTTGAGCGAGAGTGGGTGCGCGTTGTCGGCCACCGGGATGTGCCCGGTCGACCGGCCATGTACGCCACGACCAAACAGTTTCTGGATTACTTCAACCTGACCGGCCTGGATCAGTTGCCGCCACTGTCGGAAGTGCGGGACCTCGAGGAAATCGGCCGGGAAATCGAGAAGAATATGCAGGGGGAGATCGAGTTCGAGTCCTCCGAATCCAGTCAGCAGACCATTCACTGACCACATACACGTCAGTCATTATCAAGGATTTAACCATGGCGTCAGATCGACCAGGCCAAGGCTCAGCAACACGTCAGGAAAAAGCGAATCCGGATGCCCCGGAGCGGGTGCAGAAACTCCTGGCCCGGGCCGGTGTCGGCTCCCGCCGCGAAATAGAAGGCTGGATGGAAGCCGGCCGGCTCACGGTGAACGGTCAGCCGGTCAGTCCTGGCCAGAAAGCCACGGCACAGGATCGTTTCGAGCTGGATGGCAAACGGCTGGATGTGACCGGCGCAGCCGAGGTGGTACGGCGGGTGCTGATCTACAACAAGCCGGAAGGTGAGGTGACGTCCCGCAAGGATCCCGAAGGCCGGCCGACCGTATTTGACCGGTTGCCGAGGCTCAAGGATCGCCGGTGGGTTTCAATTGGCCGCCTGGACATCAACACCACCGGGCTGGTGCTGTTCACCACCGACGGCGAGCTTGCCAACCGGTTGATGCACCCGTCCAACGAAATCGACCGGGAATACGCCGTGCGGGTCTTCGGGGAAGTGGACGAGGCCATGATCGAGCGCCTGATGGAAGGGGTGTTGCTCGAAGACGGCATGGCAAAATTCACCGACATTACACCGGCTGGCGGTTCCGGCATGAACCAGTGGTTTCATGTGACCCTGCTGGAGGGCCGGAATCGTGAAGTTCGCCGGCTCTGGGAATCCCAGGGAGTGAAGGTGAGCCGGCTCAAGCGGGTCCGTTACGGGCCGATCTTCCTGCCCAGCCGCCTGACAGTGGGCAAATGGGAGGAGCTGGACCAGAAGGCGGTGGACCTGCTCAGCCGAACCGTGGGTCTGGACCCGGTGGAGATTCCGGCCAAGACCCCGGGCGAAAAAGCGGCCCACGATCGTCGCCGCCGCAAGGCGCCTTCCCGGCCGGGCAAAAAGCCCGGTGCCAATAAATGGCAGGTTGCTGATTCCACTCCGGAAAAGCCCAAGGCGCGCCGCCGCCCACCCGCCAGGAAATAAACCCGGGTAGGATCCCCTGGGAAAATCCGGAGTGGGCAATCAAAATGTCGGACAAGGGGGTGGGGCCGGTGCCAGCCTGTGCTAAACTCCAGCGCTTGTGACTGTATTCACCCAGGAAGTGAGCGCCAGAATTTATGAGGTTTCAGGCTCCGGAAAGTTTGTCCGAACAGATTGCCCAGCATCTGGGGCAAAGGATCATTACCCGCGATCTCAAGCCCGGCGAGCGAATCCAGGAACTCAAGGTCGCCGGTGATCTGAATGTCAGCCGCGGCTCCGTCCGGGAGGCCTTGCTGATCATGCAGCGGCGCCACCTGGTGGAAATTTTTCCCCGCCGGGGCGCCGTGGTCTCGGGCCTCACGGCCGATAGCGTCAACAACCTCTACGACATCTACATTGATCTGCTGTGCATGCTCGGGCGCAAAGTCCTTGAGCGCTGGTCCGGCGAGGAGCTGGGCGGCGTGATGGGCCAGGTCCGGGAGCTGCAGGCGGTCATCGATGCCCTCAACTCCAACAGTGCCGATGCGGCGGAACAGGTGATCGACGCCGGCTTCGGTGTCATGCGCTATGCTTACCGTCTAGTGGAGAATCCATTCCTCGAGGAGACCCTGGAGAATTTCCGGCCGGCCATCAGCCGAACCTACTTTGTGGCGCTGGAACATTTCCGGGACGAGATTGACGAGACGGCAACGTTCTTCCGCCAGCTGGCGGATGCCGCCACGGCTGGCGATGCCGACCGTCTCCAGGCGGCCATTCAGGCCTTCGGCGAACATCAGCGCCAGCAGGTGCTGACTATTCTCAGGGCGGAGGAGAGCGCCTGATATGCGCCTGAAGTCCATCAAACTCTCCGGTTTCAAGTCCTTCGTCGACCCCACCACGGTGCCGTTTCCCTCCAACATGACGGCGGTGGTCGGGCCCAACGGCTGTGGCAAGTCGAACATCATCGATGCGGTGCGCTGGGTCATGGGGGAAAGCTCCGCCAAATACCTGCGCGGCGAGTCCATGACGGACGTCATCTTCAACGGCTCCAGTGCCCGAAAGCCCGTGGGCCAGGCTTCCATCGAACTGGTGTTCGACAACAGCGACGGCTCCGCCCCGGGCGAGTTTGCCCGCTTCAACGAAATCTCCGTGCGCCGGCGGGTGTCCCGGGAAGGCCAGTCCGAATACTTCATGAATGGCGCCAAATGCCGCCGCCGTGACATCACCGATCTGTTCCTCGGCACCGGTCTGGGGCCCCGTAGCTACGCCATCATCGAGCAGGGCATGATTTCCCGGCTGATCGAGGCCAAGCCGGAAGAGCTGCGGGTCTATATCGAGGAAGCGGCGGGTATCTCCAAGTACAAGGAACGCCGGCGGGAAACCGAAAACCGCATCCGCCGCACCCAGGAAAACCTGGAACGCCTCACCGATCTGCGGGACGAGTTGTCCCGCCAGCTGCAACATCTTGAACGCCAGGCTGCTGCCGCCGAGAAGTACAAGGCCTACAAGCAGGAAGAGCGCCAGAAAAAGGCGGAGCTGACCGTGCTGCGCTGGCAGTCCCTGGACAATGACCTTCAGACCTGGCGTGGCAAGATCCGGGATACCGAGCTGGAACTGGAAAAACAGCTGACCGAACGGGTCAGCCTGGAAACCTCCCTCGAATCGCTCCGGGACAGTCATCAGGAGCGCACCGAGCATTTCAACCGTGCCCAGGCCCGTTACTACGAGGCCGGTGCCGATATCGCCCGCATCGAGCAGAGCCTCGAACACCAGCGCGAGCGCAGCCGGCAAACCGCCGCCGAACTGGACCAGGCCATGGCCAATGAGCGGGAGCTGGCACGGGAGCTGGAACAGGACGAAGAAAAGCTGGCCGGCATTCAGGAAGAGCTGGATATGATGGAGCCGGAACAGGAAGCCCTGGCAATCCGTTCCGAGGAGTCCGGTGAAAAGCTGCAGCAGGCCGAAGACGCCATGAGCGACTGGCAGCACAAATGGGAAGACTTCAGTACCCGTTCTTCCGATGCCCGCCGCCAGGCGGAGCTGGCCCAGTCCCGGATCCGCTCCCTGGAAGATGCCATCGAACAGCTCCGTAACCGGAGCCGAAAACTGGAAGACGAGCGTGAGCTGCTCGAAGGTCAGATGGATCGGGCCGAACTGGAAGGCCTGCTGGAGCAGCAGGAGACCCTGGAACTTCAGCGTGAGGAGGCCTCCGAGCGCATCGCGGATATCCAGGACGAGCTTTATGAGGCCCGTCAGCAGCAGCGCGAGGCGGAAAATGCCCTGTCCGATGAACGTCAGCGGGTCCAGAGCCTACGGGCCTCCCTCGAATCCCAGCAAGCGTTGCTGGATGAGCAGCTCGGCAGTCAGGACGATCAGCTGCAGTCCTGGCTCTCCGAACATGACCTGCTGGATGCGCCCCGCGTGGCGTCACGCCTGCGGATCGACGACGGCTGGGAATTTGCCGTGGAACAGGTCATAGGCCGGTTCACCCAGGGGCTTGCGCTGCCGGGCATCTCCGAACTCTCCGGAGCCATGGCGGACGCGCCACGGGGATTGGCCGTTGTGGATGGCGGTTCCGGAGAGGCCGGCACGGCTACCGGGCTGGCTGCGCGGGTTTCTGGCGTTCCGGCGGTCAGTGCCATGCTCGACGGAATCGGCACCGCTGAAAGCCTGGAGGAGGCACTGGCTACACGGGGGAACCTTGGTGCAGGGCAGAGCCTGATCACCCGCGAGGGTGTCTGGGCCGCCCGAGACTGGATCCTGATGCCAGATTCGGACGCCGGTCAGGTCGGGGTAATCGAACGCCAGAAAAAAGTAGCCGGGCTGACAGAACAACTTGCCAGCGCCGAGGCAGCCATGGAAAAGGCCAGCGAACGCCTGGAGCAACTGCAGGAGCGCACGGAGAGAGCAGAAGCCACCCGGGAGGATGCCCAGGGGGCGCTGTCCGATGCCGAGCGTGAGCTGAGCAGCCTCGGTTCCCGGATCTCCGGGCTCAAGGCCCGGGCCGAGCAGATCGATGCGCGCCTGCAACGGATCAACGAGGATCGAGAGGACGTGTCCGTCAGCCTGGAGGAGCAACAGGAAAGCCTGCAGATGGCCCGGGAGGAATGGCAGCAGGCACTGGCTTCAACCGAGGACAGCGATGAAGAGAAGGAACGGTTGCTGGAGCAACGGGACACCCTTCGCGAGAACCTGGACCGGCTGCGCCAGGAAGCCCGTCACGACCGTGACCATGCCCACCAGTTGCAGTTACAGCTTCAGACCCTCAACAGCCAGCGGGAAGGCCTGAAACAGACCATCGACCGCATGCAACTGCAGAAGGAACGTATTCAGGAGCGCCTCGAGATCCTGCGGGAAGCGCGGGAGAGCGCCGAGGAGCCCATGGAAGACCTGCAGATGCAGCTTGAGGGCTTACTGGACCGCCGGCTGGCGGAAGAGGAAAAGCTGGGTGCAGCCCGGGATTCCCTGGAAGAAATCGACCGGGAGGTCCGTGAGAAGGAGCAGGGCCGCAGTCGGATTGACCATGAAATCCAGGATGTCCGCGCCCGCCTGGAAAAACTCAAGATGGAGTCCCAGGCACTGGAGATCCGCTCCGGCAACCACATCGAGCAACTGACCGAGCTGGATGTGAAACTGCAGGAGGTGCTGGAACAGCTGCCGGAGGGCGCCAATGAGAAAGACTGGGCCGAGGAGCTGGAAAAGATCGGCAACCGGATCCAGCGGCTGGGCGCCATCAACCTGGCGGCCATTGAGGAATACCAGGTCCAGAGTGAGCGGAAGACCTACCTGGATAGCCAGCACGAAGATCTGATGGAGGCCCTGGAAACGCTGGACAACGCCATCCGCAAGATCGACCGGGAGACCCGTCAGCGTTTCAAGGAAACCTTCGATCAGGTGAATGGTGGCTTGCAGGCGCTGTTCCCGAAGGTGTTCGGGGGTGGTAACGCCTACCTGGAACTGACCGGTGAGGATCTTCTGGAAACCGGCGTCGCGATTATGGCGCGGCCCCCGGGCAAGAAGAACAGCACCATCCATCTGTTGTCCGGTGGTGAGAAGGCTCTGACGGCCATCGCCCTGGTGTTCTCCATCTTCCAGTTGAATCCCGCGCCGTTCTGTATGCTGGACGAGGTGGATGCTCCGCTGGACGATGCCAACGTTGGCCGCTACGCCAATATGGTCAAAGAGATGTCGAAACAGGTGCAGTTCATCTACATTACCCACAACAAGATCGCTATGGAGATGGCGGATCAGTTGATGGGGGTGACCATGCACGAACCGGGGTGTTCGCGCCTGGTATCTGTGGATGTCGAGGAGGCTGCTGCCCTGGCCGAGGCCTGATGCCTGCGCTGGTTGAAAGGTCATCAAGGATGACAAAAACGCCATCTGGCCCGGCTGTGCGTTGTATTCATTACGGGCTTTTCTTAGAGTAGCAACATTATTGAACCTGCAGACAGGACAGCAGCACTATGTCTCTTAGGGAATGGTTAATCGCCATAGGTACCCTGGTTATTCTGGGCATTGTAATCGACGGTATCCGCCGGATGCGACGGGCCCGGAAGGAGTCCATGGCTATCTCGTCGGGTATGGGCGCGGACGACCTCGACGAATCCCCCCTCGAGGAGGACTACAACCCCGAACTGCCCAATGGCGGTGCCCGGACGATCTCCCGTGACGTCCTGGAAGAGCGGGGTTACGTCAAACCCGAGAAGTCCAGCCGTTTTGGCAACCCACCGCCCAAACCGACCCGGCCGGCCAAGGAAGCCCGCACGCCGGAACAGCCTGCGGCGCCCGAACCCGACGTGGCTGACGATGAGTACCTGTCGTCAGCTGATCAGGATGACTACATCCAGGACGCCGGCTGGGGTGCCCAGGACGACGAAACGGTTGATGATGGCATCATAGGTGAGCCCCGCACTGTGCGTGCGGAATCACCGTCCCGGCCTCCAGAGACCTCGGCCCCCCGGTCTCCGGAGCCCCAAATTACTGAGGAGCCTCAGGCAGCCGAGCCGGCGCCAACAGAGAATGCCCCTCCGATTGTTACCAGCGAGGTTGAGGAAGATACGGCCCGGAGAACCCCCACAGCGCGCCGCTCGGACCAGCCGCTGGCCGGTGCGAACCGCCCCGAGGCCCGGGAAGTCATCGTGATCAACATACTCGCCCGCAGCGGTGAAGAATTCACTGGCACCGCCCTCAAGAAACTGTTCGAGGCCTGTGGTCTTGAGCACGGCGACATGGACATCTACCACCGCCACGAGGAGGCGGACACCACCAGCCCGGTCCAGTTCAGCGTGGCCAATGCCGTGGAGCCCGGCACCTTCAAGCCTGCTGACATTCCGGGTCTGAAGACACCGGGAATCAGTTTCTTCATGAGTCTGCCCGGTCCGTCCAAGCCACTCCAGGCCTTTGATTTCATGCTGGAGACCGCCCAGGCAGTGGTGCGAAATCTCGGGGGCGAACTCAAGGACGAGCGGCGCAGTGTGATGACGCCGCAGACCATCGAGCATTGTCGCCAGCGTATTCGTGAGTTCGAGCGCAAGCAGCGATCCCAGCGGGCTTGATGGTCGCAACCTGGATTCTGTGATGCCCGGCCCTGGTCCGGGCATTTTTTTGACAGTCGAGAGTGCACATTGATGAGTAAAGCCACGCCCGAGATTATCAAGCGTGTTGAAGAACTCCGGTCCCAGATCGAGGACTACAACTACCATTATTACGTCCTGGATGATCCCCGGATTCCGGACGCCGAATACGACCGCCTGTTTCGGGAGTTGCAGCAGCTTGAAGCAGACTACCCCGAACTTGCCTCCGACGATTCACCGACGCGAAGGGTGGGAAGCAGCGCCGAAACCAGTTTCGAGGAGGTGGTCCATCGGTTGCCGATGCTGTCCCTGGATAACGCGTTCAGTGAGGACGAACTCAGAGACTTCGACCGTCGGGTTCGTGAGCGTTTGGGTAGCGACGGTGACATCGAGTACGTGTGCGAGCCCAAGCTTGACGGGCTGGCGGTCAGCCTTCACTACGAGAATGGTTCCCTGACCGTTGCGGCCACACGGGGCGATGGTTACAGCGGCGAGGACATCACCGCTAACATTCGCACGATCCCGTCGGTGCCGCTCAAGCTTCGTGGCGACGATGTGCCGGACATGGTGGAGGTCCGGGGCGAGGTCTACATGCCAAAAGCCGGCTTCGAGAAGCTCAACCAGCGGCTGGCGGATCGGGGTGAGAAGACCTTTGTGAACCCCCGCAACGCCGCTGCGGGCAGTTTGCGCCAGAAGAAATCCACCGTAACCGCCAAGCGTCCTCTGGAGATGTGTGCCTACAGTGTGGCGGTCACTGACGAGAGCCTGTTGCCGGATACCCAGTGGGACGGCCTGCAACAGGTTCAGCGCTGGGGCTTCCGGATCAATCCGGAAATGCGCAAGGCCAACGGTGTGGAGGATTGCCTGGAGGCCTACAACGAGCTGATGGAAAAGCGGGACTCCCTGCCTTACGAGATCGACGGCATTGTGTTCAAGGTCAATCGGCTGGATCTCCAGCAGCGGCTGGGCTTTGTCTCCAGGGCCCCCCGATGGGCCATTGCCCATAAGTTCCCGGCTCAGGAGGAACTGACTGTCATCGAAGACGTCGAATTCCAGGTTGGCCGTACCGGGGCCGTGACGCCGGTGGCGCGGCTCAAGCCCGTGTTTGTTGGCGGCGTCACTGTGAGCAATGCGACGCTCCACAACATGGACGAGATCCGTCGGCTGGACGCCCACATCGGTGACACCGTGTTCATCCGGCGGGCCGGGGACGTGATTCCCCAGGTGGTCAAGGTGGTTGC
Source organism: Marinobacter sp. (assembly GCA_014762755.1). GTDB lineage: Bacteria > Pseudomonadota > Gammaproteobacteria > Pseudomonadales > Oleiphilaceae > Marinobacter. The sequence goes on along the minus strand of JABURI010000172.1, from coordinate 65,786 downwards.
GGACAAGCGCCCGGAAAACGCCAGGCCGGTGGAATTGCCTAAGACCTGCCCGGTATGCGGCTCCGACGTCATCCAGATCGAGGGCGAGGCCGTGGCCCGCTGTTCCGGCGGTCTGTACTGTCCGGCGCAAAGGAAGGAAGCCATCCGCCATTACGCCTCCCGAAAGGCCCTGGACATCGAAGGGCTGGGGGACAAATGGATCGATATCCTGGTGGACCGGGGCATGGTCAAGACGGTGGCGGATCTGTATCACCTCACGGTCAGGGATCTGACCAGCCTGGAAAGGATGGGTGAGAAGTCCGCCAGCAATCTGGTCAAGGCCATCGAGGGCTCGAGAGAGCCGGTGCTCTGGCGTTTCCTTTATGCGCTCGGTATCCGGGAAGTGGGCGAGGCCACGGCCAAAGCCCTTGCCAGTCATTTCGGAACCATGGAAGCCATCGCTGACGCGGATGAGGAGGCGCTGCAGGAGGTGCCGGACGTTGGCCCTATCGTCGCCGGACATATCCGCAGCTTCTTCGATCAGCCCCATAACCAGGAAACCCTCCAGGCCCTGAAAGAGGCCGGTGTCCGGTGGCAGGAAGAGGTGGTGGAGCAGGGCGAGAAACCGCTCCAGGGCGAGACCTGGGTGCTCACCGGCACTTTGTCCGGCATGACCCGGGACGAGGCGAAGGAAAAGCTGGAAGCCCTCGGCGCCAAGGTTGCCGGCAGTGTCTCCAAGAAAACCGCCTGTGTGGTGGCCGGCGAGGCGGCCGGCTCAAAGCTGGCGAAGGCCGAGCAGCTGGAGATTCCGGTGCTCGACGAGGAAGGTTTGCTGAAGCTGCTGAAAGAGCATGGCCTCGACGGCTGAGCCCTGCATCACAATCGCGCGGCTGCCCACGGACCAGGGAGGTTTGCGGGCGGCGATTCTGAGAACTCGCGCAGATCCCGCCCTCGACAAATTGGCTACCATGGCGTTGTTCTGTAACGGTGTGTAAATCAGCCCCGGCGGCCCTCGCACGCCCATAATAACAACGCTCCGAAACGGATTTTTCCATGCGCGCCGATAGTTGTTCCCGCATTATTTCCGGTCTCCGCTTTACCGGCCTGATCCTTCTCCTGACTGGCCTCGTTGCCTGTAAAACGGAGACAGACCCGGATCAGCCCACCATCCTTGGGGCGCCGCCTTCCACCGCTTACCTGGGTGTCGAGTATTACTACAACTGGGGCGCCTATGGGGGCGAAGGCATTCTCGATTACAGCCTGACCAACGCGCCGTCCTGGTTGGCGCTGGAGGATATCAGCAACAAGGCCCGTCAGGGTGTGATCATGTACGGGGTGCCCGGACTGACCGGCGGCAGCTGGGGTGAAGCAGATCTCGGCAAGACCGAAGACATCAATCTGGTGACCACCGACGGTAGCCTCGCCGGTACCATCCCGTTTGATATCGAAGTGCGATACAACCCCCTGGCTTTGGAAGCCGGCAGTTTTACCGAGGGTGAGGTGCCGGAACTGGCGGCTCCGAGAGGGGAGCACTGTGCGTTGCCGGACCTGTCCGAGCCGGGACAGCATACCTTTACCATCAACACTTATGACGAGTCAGGCGCGGTTGATGGTGAAAAGGAAGTGACCCTGCCCACCCGTCAGGTGGCTGTCAGGGTGAGCCTCGATAGGCCTTCGGTGACCCGCGTCGGAGTTGCTTTCGAACTGAGCTCCCAATACGATCCAAGCCGATGCGACCCTTCTTTTAGTGGCAGTCCGCCCCATCAACGCTGTGATTTCAGTGCCGCCAACGCCAGCGATGCGATTGTCGGCAAGGACATTGTGGGGCTGGGGATCGATTCTTCGCCGCCGGTGAATGAAAACGGCGATGCGCTCGGCTACCTGACCTATGAAGCGGATGACAATGGCTATCTAACCCGGGGTGTCGTCACCCTCGAGCCTGGAATCACCGAATGCTATATCCGCCTCGAGGTGGTCGAGGACAGCTTTGCCGAGCTTTCCGAGGCTGCACGACTCACCCTGACCGAGGTCCGTTCCGGCCTCGCCGGCCTCGGTGCCAATAACGGTGGTGTGCAGACGACCGTTACCATTGACGACGACGAGCCGGTGGTTGCTCTGGAAACCCTGAACGGTGGGCCACGGGACACCCTGAATGTGGGCGATTTCCGGGAATACCGGGCTGTTATTGAGGGAGAGCGCGATGGCACGGTGCAGGCCCGTCTGATCCATTCCGAGAGCTCCACCGCACGACTCGATAGCGAGTTTGTGATCGAGCAACAGGAGAACGGGCTCTGGGTTGAGAATCCGACCCTGAGCTTCCCGGCTGATCAGGATGAGGTCACCTTCCGTGTCCGCGTGCCTGCGGATAGCTATACCAACCCGGACCTGGCCGACCGGTTTATCCAGCTGGCGCTGGACGAGGCCTACCAGGCGGGGCGCGAGGGTTATGCCCGGCCTGCTTCGGAAGATCTGCTTCGTATCAGCCTGAACGAGCTGACGGCACCGATTGTTCTGCCATCGAGCGGTTTCGTGCCCACGGACATGGCCCTTGGTCACAATGGCAGGCTTTTCCTGACCGGTTATGACAGTGCAGACGGCAACCGCGTCAAGGTCAGGATCATCGACCAGAAAGGCAACCTGCTACAGGAAGCGGGCGTCACGCCGGAAGGCGCCAATATTGCTGCCTCGTCGCCGGTCATCAGCACGGTGACCCGGAAGGTTACCGAGAACAACACCAAGGTGGACAGGCACGAATTCGTCGTTGCTTACAGCACGGGTGACGATAACGTCGTGGTGTCGGTCTTCTGGTTTGACGGTGCCTTGAATGGAGGCGAATACGCTCCCTACTGGACACTGAGCAGCGGTACCGACGGTATTGATCGGGTTCGGGATGCCGGGATCCATCCGGAGTCCGGCTATGTAATCCTGGCCGGTGAGACCACCGGAACCTGGCCGGAACAGAGTTCGGCTGGCGGTGTGGACAGTTTCCTGCAGCGGATTGATACCGTGCTGGACGGCGATACACCGGTACCGGAAGTTGCCTGGACCCGACAGGTGGGGTCCGCCGGCGATGACACCGTGGCCGGCAGTTCGGTATTGACCATATCACCCATGGTGTTCGGCTCGGCCACCGGATCGGTCGGGGGTGCCGAGGTGATTGGCGGGGAAGATGCGTATTTTTACGCCGCCGGCGGTGCAACCACAAGTCCGACGGTCTATCAGGTGGGAACGGCGGGCGATGAGAGGGTCACTGTCGGCCTGTTCAGTGGCAATAACCTCTGGTTGCTGGGCGAGAGTGACGGAGATTATTCCGTCACCACCGGCGATGATGATAGTCCCCGTCTGGTGCGTGAGTCGGTATCCAGTCAGGCCGGGTTCCTGTTGTCCTACTCCTCCAGTGGTGCTCCGGTCAGGGCCTTTACGCTCAATGACGGTGATGACACTGCTCGGGAGAACATGAATGCGCTGACCGGGTTTGATGGTGATATGGTGGCCGGAGGCGACACCGACGGCAATTTCACCGGAGAGGCCAGCGCTTCATCTGGCCAGACCCGGGGCATAGTTAGCCGCATTTCACTGGTTGAGCCAGTTGAAACCGATGACAGCGAACCAGCGTTCCGGAGCGAGTGGCGTTACCAGCTGGCGACCGGAGAGACGTCTGTCCATCGGCTCGCCAACTACCGGGACGATGAAATCACCGCGCTGGTGCGCTCGGGGCAGGACCGGATGATCATCCTGTTCAGCCCCGAAGGGGAACTGCTGACACCCCTGAACTGAGGTCTCAGCCGGCCCGACGCCGGCATATCCGGTCCGGCCGGATGCTGTGCGCGAGTGTACCGGGCAGGCAGGCCGGTTGCCCGGTGATCAGGTCCGCGACGTATTCGGCCAGCAGGGGGGCGTAGGTGAGCCCCTTGCTGCCCAGGCCAGTAAGCAGGTAGACGCCCTCGAGGGATTGTCCGTTGCAGTCTGCCATCATTCCGGCCACTGGCTGATAATCGTGGGTGGTGCAGCGGAATCCGACCCGCCCCTCGAAATCGCCTTTGCCGCCGCTCTCGGCAAACAACCCCGGTAACATGTCACTGAGTTGCTGCAGATTCTCCGTGTTGCCCTCGCGGGTGACTCTGGCATCGGTGCTGTGCAGGTCAAATGTGGCTCCGGTCACGGCCAAACCGTCCTGGCACGGGTTCAGGTATTTCTGGCCACAGATAACCGCCTTCGGTGTCCGGATGGTTTCCTCGGGCAGGTGGGTCACCTGGCCCCGGATGGCCTTGAACCGGTACTCACCCTTGAGGGGAATCAGTTCCGGCGTCTTATGGCCTGCGGCAATGACCACACGGTCTGCGATGATGTCTGCGCCACTGGAGCTGGACAGGTGCCATTTGCCGTTGCACGGCATCAGCCGCTCCACGCGTGTCCCGAAGCGGCACTCGATGAGTGGGTGACTGGCCAGATTACTGCAGAGGCGGCCCGGCGAGAGCCAGCCATTGTTGGGAAACCACAATCCGCTGGTGCTGACCGGTGTACCGGTGAGTTCGGAGGCAGTGGCGGCGTCGACCGGGTACAGAATTTCTTCGGGATACTGGTTGCGGTCAAGAAAACGGTTTTGCCGGTCTGCTTCCTGGGGATTCCAGGCCAGCTGCAGCAGACCGACAGGGTGCCAGAAAGCACCCCGGTAGGGCTCGTAGGCCCGCTGGCTGAACGCCAGGGCGGAAAGGGCGAGTTCTGTCTGGGGGTTGAACTCGACACCGAGCTTTACATACAGGGCGCCCTGAAGATTCCCGGAGGCTGCATTACCGGCATGGTCCTCTGCATCGATCAGGGTAACGGCCACACCCCGACTGGCCAGGTTCCGGGCCAGCAGCGCGCCGGCAATGCCCGCACCGATAATGGCGACGGTTCCGGAAGCCGTGGGAGAGTGACCCGAAACGGCGCTGGACAACACTCCGGCAATCATATCCCGTTTGCGCCCGTAACCCGGTGTTTTGCGCATCTCGAAGCCTTCACCCTCGAGTGCCCGGCGTATTCTGCCGACCGCGGTGAAGGTGGCCAGCGTGGTGCCCGGCCGGCTGTGTTCGCGGATCAATGCGATGGCCCGGTCGAGCCACATGTCGGGATTCAGGGCTGGAGCGAAGCCGTCCAGGAACCAGGCATCCGCCGAGAACGACAGTGCCTCCCAGGCATCCAGTAAATCGCCAAAGTACAGCGTCAGGCGAACCCGGCCCTCATCCAGAACCAGGCGGTGTGTGCCCCGGACCAGAGGCGGGTAGTGGGCCTGCAACTCTGCCGCCAGTGGCGCCAGTTCGGGCCAGAGGTTCAGGGCACGCTTGAGATCGTCCCGCGTGAGCGGGTAGCGCTCGGCGGAGATGAAGTGCAGGACGGACCCGTTATCCGGTTGGTGTTCACGCCAGGCCTGCCAGGCTGCGAGAAAATTGAGACCGGTGCCGAAGCCGGTCTCTGCAATCACGAATGCGCCCAGCGGTGGTACTTCTTGGAACCGATCCGGCAGGTTGTTGTGGTTCAGGAAAACATACCGGGTCTCTTCCAGGCCATTGTCCCGGCTGAAATAGACGTCCCCGAACCGGACGGATTCCGGGATTCCGTCCCGCCAGACAAGTTCTGCGGGTTCGATGGCTGGCGGGCGCACGGTGCAGTCTGTCATGTTCTACTCGTCGTTGCCGATCACCGAGACCTGCTCAATGACGACCGGCTCCACGGGCACGTCCCTCATACCCCGGGCGTAGCCGGTTTCGACACCGGCAATGGCGTCAACCACATCCATGCCATCGGTCACCTTCCCGAACACGGCGTAGCCCGGGCCACGGACGCCGTCATTGAGGAAGTCATTGTCGACGACGTTGATGAAAAACTGTGAGGTTGCCGAATCCGGATTGCTGGTGCGGGCCATGGCGATGGTGCCCCGCTGGTTCGGCAGGTCCGCGGTGGCTTCGTTGACGATCGGGTCACGGGTCGGTTTACGGGACAATTCCGGAGTAAATCCGCCACCCTGGATCATGAATCCCGGGATGACGCGGTGAAATACGGTTCCGTCGTAGAAGCCTTCCCGCGCGTATTGCAGGAAGTTCTCGACGGTTTCGGGGGCTACGTCGGGGCGCAGTTCGAGCACGAATTCGCCGTGGCTTGTCACAAACCGGACCTGGGGCGTTTGCGCATCCCCGTCATCCGACTGAGCATGTGCCGGCGCGGAGGCCAGGCACAAGGCAGCCAACGCAGCCAGCAACGTTGAAACCAGGTGGCGGGAAAACGGTACGTATGGGGTCATATCCGGAACACTCTCGCTGTTGTTGGCAAAATCAAGGCTGGGGTCTGTAACCGGGACCAGCTGTGTGAAGCAGGATGTTAGCAGATTGATCCCACGCAACGGCCAGCCGAAGGTGGTAAAATGCCGCTTTGATTACGCGAATATAATAATGAGTCAATGGAAACGATAAAGACAAGCGACTATCAGGCCTTGCAGATCTATCTCCGGGACGCCTGCGGAATTCTGCTGAGGGATGCTGCCCGGGGTCTTGCCCAGCGACAGCTCCGGTCGGTATTGGATAACTATCAGCTGGCTTCTATCGAGGATTTGCTGGAGCGGCTTGGCAAACCCGGCCGATCCGGACTGAAGGAAGCCGTCATCGATGCCGTGACCATGAGTGAGAGCAGGTGGTTCGGCGAGACGTCGGTGTTCGCGTTGCTGGCCGAGCTGGTACTGCCGGACATCGCCAGGCGTGCCCCCGGCAAGCGCGTTTCTATCTGGTCGGCCGCCTGTACCACCGGCCAGGAGCCTTACTCCATTGCCATGGTCGTGAACGAATTCAGGGATAAAAACCCCGGGAGCGTCGCTGGAACCAGGATTCTCGCGACGGATACTTCCCGCAGTGCTCTGGAGGTCGCCCGCCGGGCACACTACGAGATCGGTCCCGACGAGGCCGGCGTTACCGCCGAACGCAAGGAGCGTTTTTTCCGGCCTGTCGATAAGGGCGTCTGGCGAGTCAGGCCGGATATCCGTTCCCTGGTCGAGTTCCGTGAGCTGAACCTGCTTCAACGAACGTTGCCGGGCAAATTCGATGTGGTGGTCTGCCAGAACACGCTCGTTTACTACTCGGCAGAGAAGAGAAAGGCCATACTGGCCCGGTTCCATGCCGCTCTCAATCCCGGCGGCTACCTGATCCCGGGATCCTCCGAGCTGGCGGACGACATGCCGGAACTCTACGAAATCATTGAGTGCCCGAACGGCACTGCCTACAGGAAAAAATAATTCATGCCCCTGAATGTCTGGGTGCTGGTGGCCGCGCAGGCGCTGGCCATGTGTACTGCACCATTTATTATCGTGATTGGCAGTATCCAGGGCCGGGCTCTGGCGCCGTCTGCCGAGTGGGCCACGCTACCGGTGGGGCTTGTGGTGGTCGGCACGGTTTTATCGGTCAAGCTGGCGACCTGGCTGATGGAGCGGATAGGGCGCAAGCCGGTGATGCTGCTGGGAGCCACAATGGGCATCCTGGCCGGTGGCTTGGGGGCTCTTGCTTCCTGGCAGGGCTCTTTCCCCTTGCTTTGTGTGGCAGCGATCGTGGGTGGGAGTGGCCTTGCCGTCGTGCACCAGTACCGATTTGCCGCGATGGAGTCGGTCGGGCCGGAACTTGCGGCTTCCGCCGCAGCCAGGGTGCTTCTGGGTGGCCTTGGGGCGGCCTGGTTGGGACCCGAGATTGCCACGCTGGGTGCCGGCCCGGATGAAGCCCACCCCTTTATGGATAGCTGGCTTGGTTTGCTGGCCGTGCAGGCGGTAGCCCTGGTAACGCTTTTTACGGGTTATCGTTCGAAAGGCGAACTGGTGCGGGAAGATCACATTGGCGGTGGTCGGCCACTGCGCGACATTCTGGTCAATCCCATGGTATTGGCAGCGATTGGTGCCGCCGCCATCGGCTATGCGGTGATGAGTTTCATCATGACCGCGACACCTCTCAGTATGACAGAAATGGCCGGTCACAGCCTCGACGACGCCAAAACCGTTATCCAGCTCCACATCATGGCCATGTACCTGCCGTCACTGATCAGCGGCTGGCTGACGCGCGTGGTGGGGATTCCGCTGATGATGGTTGGCGGCCTGCTGGCCTACCTGGCGTGCGTGCTGCTCGCGGCGGCCGGTATCAGCTTCCATCATTACCTGTGGGCGCTCCTGTTGCTGGGCGTTGGCTGGAACTTCCTGTTCGTGGGTGGCACCGCGCTGTTACCACAGGGCTACCAGGATTCCGAGCGTTTCCGGGTGCAGGGCCTGAACGATCTCCTGGTGTTCGGTTCCCAGGCGACTGCGTCGCTTTCCGCCGGTGCGGTTTTTGCCTGGGTGGGGTGGTCCGGCCTTGTTATGGTCTCCGTACCTTTCCTGGTCCTTCAGGCCATTCTCGTTATGCTATGGCTGGCCCGTTCGAGGGCAACACAGAAGCTGCAGACAGGAGGCGCAGATGCAGATTGATTTTGATGGTATGGACCCGAAAGAGGTCTACCACATCCTGACCCAGACTATCATTCCCCGGCCGGTCGCCTGGGTGCTGAGTGAGAATCCGGACGGCGATTATAATCTGGCGCCGTTCTCTTTTTTCACCCCGATCACCAGCAACCCGCCACTGCTGATGTTTTCAGTCGGCAAGAAACCCACGGACGGCTCATTCAAGGACACCCGGGTAAATATCGAAACCAACCGGCATTTTGTGGTTCATATTGCCCACAGGGAGCTGGCGGAGGCGATGACTGAGACTTCCAGGACCCTGCCGCACGGGGAATCCGAGCTGAAAAATGTGGACCTGGAACTGACCGGGTTCGAGGGGGCACCGTTACCGCGTCTGAAAGACTGCCGTGTTGCGCTTGCCTGTGAGCTGTACGAGATCAAGGAGATTGGCGCGGCACCCCAGTCCCTGATTTTCGGCAGGATCAACGCCATCCATGTGGCCGACGAGGCCATTACGCGGGATGACAAGGATCGCCTGCGTTTCGACGGTTCGGCGATTGATCCCCTGGGACGTCTCGGAGGCAGTGAGTACGTCACCTTTGGCGAAATCCTGAAGGTACCCAGGCCGGCTTGATGACCCCGGGAGGTCCGAATTCATGGAACAGCTTAACCTCCGGCATCTGTATTACTTCTGGGTGATCAGCCGGGAAGGCTCGATTGCCCGGGCCAGTGAAGTGCTGGATCTGGCCCCGCAGACCCTGAGCGGCCAGTTGGCCACCTTCGAGACGGCGGTTGGCGGCAGGCTCTTCACCCGGGAACGGCGACGACTGGCCCTGACGGATCTCGGTCGGATGATTCTCGGCTATGCCGACGACATTTTCGCCCTGACCGGGGAGCTGACGGATACCCTCAGTCTCGCACCGGCCGATCGCCCCCTGACCCTTTCTGCGGGTATTTCCGCGTCGATCCACAAGCTCATCGCCTATTACCTGTTGCAGCCTGCCATGGTGCTCAAACGGCCGGTGCAGCTGGAGTGTCGGACCGGCAGAACCGAAGATCTCGTGTTGAGCCTCAAGCGCAAGGAGCTGGATGTTGTGCTGGCGGACCGGATGCCCGGGCTGGACGAGCATGGCCCGTTCACGGTGCATCCGGTCGCCGGATCAAGTATCAGCCTTTATGCCGCGCCGGCACTGGCCGCCAATCTCCGGGAAGGCTTCCCCGATTCCCTCAATGGTCAGCCGCTGCTGGCCAATGCCACCGATGCTCCGTATTTCGAGCGCCTGATGAACTGGTTGTCGCTTCAGGGTGTGCGGATGAAGCTGATGGCGCGAGTCGATGACAGTGCCCTGATCAAGGTCTTTGGCCGCCAGGGTTATGGAGTCTTTGCCGCGCCGACGGTGATACGCCGGGAAGTCTGCCGACAGTATGAGGTGGAGCACATCGCCAGTATCGACGAGGTGCAGGACGAGCTGTTCGCGATCACCCGGGGCCGCAAACTTGCCCACGAGGGGGTACGGGCAATCTGCATGGAACCGGTCAACTTCAGCGAGCTGGGTACGGACTCCGGGCGCTGAAGCATCGTCTTTTTCGAGGCATAAAGACCAAAAAAGCTTATTTTCTCGACGCTGGATACAGAGGAGTATGGGAATTGTGATGTGGCAACTCGGAGGAAGCAGCCATGAAAACGATTCACAAATTCCGCGTTGAGGCCGGAAAAGAACCGACCACCCTGAACCTGAAAGAGGGCTATCGGGTAGTGCGCTGCGAATACATCGTCCCGCACAAGGCCGTGTACCTCTGGGTGGAGCAGCCGCTGAATGTCGGAACCCCGACCATTGAGCGTCAGTTCCGGGTGGCTCTGTCCGGTGAGCCGGTGCCGGACCGTTTTGACTACCTCGGTACCGCACTGGATCCCTTCGGACCGGAGGCCTACCACGTGTTTGCCGTGCCAGCGGGCGAGAACGACATCCACTACACGCCTGCCCGCGATGGCGCGAGCAACGATCTCTTCAGCAGCGTCGGTTGGCAGTCCTCAGCAATGTCATCCTGATGCGCACTCTCTTGGCCCTTCGGGGCCTTTTTTGTTTTTACGGCGTCGTCAGGGGCAGGTGACCGGTTTTGACCCAGATTACCGTCTCCTGCTCCACGAAGGGGTGGTGCTGGCTCATGTGCGGGCTGCGGATCCAGGTGCCTGCCGGATAGCGGCCGTGTTCGTCGCAAAACTCTCCCGAGAGCACGAAGATTTCCTCGCCACCAAAGTGCCGGTGCGGTTGGAATACCTCATTGGCCGGCCATTTCACCAGTGCCACATGTTTGTGTTCGAAATCATGCAGGGGCATGACCTGAAGGCCGCCAATGCCCGGTAACCATTCAGCCGTGCGGGTATCGACACGCACGGTTTTCGTGTCCCTTTCGTCAAACTGGTGCAGCTTGACCAGCAGGGTACACCCTTCTTTGCTGAAGGGCGCATGGCCGCTGCCTGGCGGATTACGCAGGTAGGTGCCGGCCGGATAGTCGCCGGTCTCATCAGAGAATACGCCTTCGAGCACCAGGATTTCCTCGCCCAGCGGGTGTTCGTGGCGCTTGAAGGACGCGCCCGGCTCGTAGCGGACCACGCTGGTTGCATGACCCCGCTCGGCTTCCTCCCGGGCCAGTGGTTTCCGCATCACACCCCCGGCAGGGCTGGGTACCCAGTCCATCTCTGCGGTACGGATCACCACCTTTTCACTGAAATCCATATTGAGCATGACAAACCTCTGATAATTGAGATGCCGGGGATGCGCCCGAGACCGGGTGCTGGATGACCCCATCGGGCCGATTACTTGATGAGTGCCTGGATATCCCGGAAGCGGGGGTGCCGGCAATCGCGCATCCATTCAAAGGCCACCATCTCCAGTGTCACGATGCGGGCACCACTTTCGTTCAGGCGGTCCAGGGCAACATCCCGGTCAAAATCGTTTCGTGAGCCGGTGGCATCGGCGACCACCCACACCTTGTAGCCGGCATCCAGCAGGCTCAAGGCGGTCTGCATCATACACACATGGGTTTCACAGCCACCAATGACAATATGCTGTCGACCCTCCGGCAGCTGATCGATCAGGCCATCGGGACAGGCATCAAAATGGGTCTTGTCCAGAAGCGAATTGCACAGTTCCCGCACCGATTCGATATTGGGACCGAGCTTGTCCGGCAACTGTTCGGTGCCGAGCACAGGAACCCCGAGGAGTCCCGCAATCGTTGCAAGCGTCGTACACCGGTCCGCGACTTCCTCGCCGAAGCTGATCGCGGGCATCAGTTTTTCCTGGAGATCGACCAGTACCAGGACAGATTGGTCTGCTTTCATCAGCATTGTTATTCTCCTTGTTCTGAGAGGGCAGTTTTATACCGATCACCTCGATGATTGTCATCAGCGTTCTGTTAACGATAGTCCTCAACCTGTTCAACCGTTAACCGGAATCCGGGCCAAAGTGAAATTTTTTCGGCGATTTCGAGCTAGGGTGTTGCCAAGGGCCTGAAAAACTATTAAAGTTTGCGCCCTCAAATGAGCGGCAACATCGCTGATTTGAAACAGTTTATTGGAGAGGTGGCCGAGTGGCTGAAGGCGCACGCCTGGAAAGTGTGTATACGTTAATAGCGTATCGAGGGTTCGAATCCCTCCCTCTCCGCCAATATAAAACCCCGTCAGAAATGGCGGGGTTTTTTATTGGGCGTATTCCAGGTCTAAACTTGATCAGTATCACTTCTTGAGCGGTATCCAGCCTTGTGGGTTTGACAGTAGGGAATAACCATATATAAAACAGGTATAACCTACTGAACGAAAAGGAGTCGGATATGTCTCCACGCCCCTTCTGGTCACCTCTATGGGCAGGCATCGCCCTGGGGTTGGCACTGTTTCTCACCTTTGTCCTGACCGGCCACGGTTTGGGTGCCAGCGGCTTCTTCACCCGATTGACCGCAGAAGTCGGGCAGTGGCTGGCACCGGAACTGACGGCCGCCAACCGCTACCTGGGTGACTATGTCCGCGGCGAACCCCAGCAGGCCTGGATCACCTGGGAGGTGCTCGGAGCGTTCATTGGGGCACTTGTCGGTGCGCTCTCCGGTCGAAGATTCAGGCCTCAGGTGGAACGGGGGCCGTCATCCGGGGTGGGTAGCCGGCTCGTGCTGGCTCTGATCGGGGGCGTCCTGACTGGACTCGGTGCCCGATTGGCACGCGGCTGCACCAGCGGCCTCGGTCTTTCCGGTGGTGCGGCGCTGGCGGTCGGGGGCTTCGTGTTCCTGATCTGCTTCTTCGCGGCGGGTTTCCTGTTCAGCTTTATTGTGAGGAGGTACTGGCAATGATCTGGCCTCTCTATGATTCAGGCGTTGCGTCCGGCTTGCTTGCCGGCTTCCTGTTCGGCTTTGTGCTTGAAAATGCCGGGTTTGGCAGCCCCCGGAAGCTCACCGGGCAGTTTCGGCTTGAAGACTGGTCTGTCTTCAAGGTGATGTTTACCGCCGTCATTGTCGCGGCCCTGCTGCTGTGGCTGTCGAAACTGTTCGGTTTGATGGGCGATGCCAGCTACTACGTGCCCACTCCTTTCTATCTTGCCATGGCGGTTGGGGGATTGCTGATCGGTGCCGGTTTTGCCATCGGCGGCTATTGCCCGGGCACTTCGGTGGCCGGGTTTGCCGGGGGACGGATTGACGCGGTCGTATTCATGATTGGAATGGTCATTGGCACCGCGCTGTTTGCCGCCTGGTTTGGCCCACTCGAGCAGCTCTACCTCGCGACACCCGGGCCTCAGGGGCAGACGCTGATGGATCTTACCGGCATTCCCGAATGGCTCATCATTATCGTGCTGGCGGCAATGGCCTGGGGTGGTTTCAAGCTTGGCAGCAAGGTTGAGCAGAAACTGGGCGGGCCCTACCAGGCCTCTGATCTCTATCCGGAAGACACTAAAAAGAACTGAAGGAGCGCAGTCATGACCTGTTATCGATTCAAACGTGCCGCATTGCCTGTGGCCATTACCATTGCTTTGGGCATGGGGGTTAGCGGTTGCTCCGATTCGCAGAACCCGGCCCCGACCCAGGCCCAGACAAGCAGCCAGTCGGCGGCCAACCCGTGTGCTGCTGCGAATCCGTGTGCGGCGGCGAGCCCGAGTGCGGCGAACCCCTGCTCCGCGGCCAATCCGTGTGCTGCAGCAAGTCCGTCAGCGAACCCCTGTGCGGCAGGCTCAGCGTCCGGTGGTGGTACAGCCCAGCCAATGCCTGCTGCCGTTCCCCGAACAGCCGCGCAAAATCCCGACCGTGGCCTGCCGTTTGCCATCGAAAACGACTGGCCCATGGTGCCCTATGGCAGCGAGATGCCTCAGATAGTCAAGAATTACAATCGGCCGTCTCCTTTCATTGCAGCCGGCGGTCACGTAGAGAAAGGCGCGATGGCGGAACTGAAGGCCCAGGGGTTCAATACGGTGGTCAGTCTGCTGACGGAAGAAGAAGGGGTAGCGGAAGAGAAAGCCGAGGCACATGCCGCTGGTCTGAACTTCTATGCCCTGGGTGTTTCAACCACCGCACCAACGCAGTCGCAGGTTGAGGCGTTCTCGAAGATCGCATCGTCACCGGCGAATTATCCGATCCTGCTTCATTGCGCCAGTAGTAACCGGGTAGGGGCCATGTGGGCTCTCTACCGTTTCCACATGGGTGTGCCTGCGGAGATTGCCATCGAAGAAGGACGTGCTGCCGGCATGAAGACCAGCCGGGAAGGTGCTGTCCGGGAACTCATGGGCCTTTAATGGGTTTTCAGCCTGACCTCTCCGCCCTGGCGGACGAAGAGCTCGAAAGTCTCCTGGATTCGGCCAAACGGGTCCGGGAGTGCTATCGCGTGCTTGAGAAAGGCGGGCTGAATATTGTCGGTGAGGTGTTAAAGGGGCAGGGAACCTTCTATGAAATGGAGCATTACCCAAAGGGTGATGTCTTCGACCGGGATACCCGCAGCCAGTACTATTACCACGCCCACCGTCCGGACAACCCGGAACACGGCCATTTCCATACGTTCTTGAGGCTTCCGGATGGGGAGCAGGGTGAGGATCGCACCATGCACCTCATCGCCATCTCCATGGATGCCTGGGGCTACCCGGTCGGTCTCTTTACCACCAACCGCTGGGTAACCGACGAGAAGTGGCATTCCGCCGACCAGATCATTCCCCGGCTTGGCGAGTTTGAGATTGACCACGCCTCGCCGAGTTGGCCTGTGAACATCTGGATAACCCACTTTGTCAGGCTCTACCGTTTTCATATTGCAGCCCTGCTGGAGGAACGAGACCGGGTGATCCAGTCCGCTGCGCCGCCGAAGGATGAGGTCCTGGAGAACAGGGACTTTGAGGTCCTGAGCAGTTGTGAGGTCGATGTAGAAGCCTGGCGGAAAGCGTTGAAACAGGCGCTGAGGCAACGGTATCTCTGAATTTTCAGTACCGTACCCCGAAATTCGAGAACTCCCCGTTGGCCCGCTGTTCTTCAACCTCGATGCCGGTCACTTTGGCTGCGGGAGGCCCCTCCTGGCACCATCGGTGCAACTGGCGGAGTTCCTCGGGACTGCCTTCGGCAATTACCTCAACGCGCCCGTCTGGCAGATTCCTGGCGTAGCCGGAAAGCCCCAGCCGATTGGCTTCCTTTTCGGTAGAGGCACGGTAGTAGACTCCCTGCACCTTGCCAGAGATCAGCATTTTCCAGCGTTTCTTGTCCATAGCGGTCGCGCGACTCCGTTACGTGTTAGCCTCAGTACAATCTAACGCCCCGGCCGGAAACGATTCAAGAAAGGGCAGAGTCATGTTCATCAAACATAATACTACCGGATTTGCCGACGCACTGATCTGCGAGGCGGAGGGCCTCGAGAGCCTCCGGTCAGCGTTGACTCAGGCGGGGGTCACGGATGTGCGGATTCCCGAGGTGGCCCGGGTGGATGACAGTACGCTGGAGATCACCGGTATCGAGTCTGAGCCGGCAACAGCCGAAACCCTTGCCATGCTCGGTGAAGGGCTGGCGCTGATGCACCGGCTGAAGCAGGATCGATATGGCTGGGGACGGGACAACTACATTGGCCTGTCGCCGCAACCGAACCGCTGGTCGGATTCCTGGGGCGAATTTTTTGTCTCAGACCGTCTGGGGTACCAGGTAGGGCGGATCCGGAACCCGGAGGTTCGTGGTGAGTTTGAGACGGTGCTTCAGCGCCACGGCGAGGTCCTGGCCCGGTGGCTGGATAGCCGTTGTGAGCATCCGAGCCTCTTACACGGGGACCTCTGGAGCGGCAATGCCCTGTTTGATCGGAACGCCCCCTGGCTGATCGACCCGGCCGTCTATTGTGGTGACCGGGAGGCGGACCTGGCCATGACCGAAATGTTCGGCGGCTTCGGCGAGCCGTTCTACGAGGCCTACGACCGGATGTACGCCCGCACTCCGGACTATCCGCGTAAGCGGGACATCTACAACCTGTATCACTACCTGAACCACTACAACCTGTTTGGAGGCGGTTACCTCGATGGGTGTCAGCGGGGATTCCAGGTCATTCGTGCGATCGGCGCTCAGATGATGCCGTAACTGCGCAACAGGAAGACACCGGCGGTAACCGTCACGCTGGCCATCAGGGTGGTCAGGGCGATGATATTGGCCGCCAGCCGGTCATTGCCACCCAGCGCCTTGGCCATCACAAAACTGGCGGCGGCGGTCGGGCTGGCGAAGAACAGGAACATCAGCCCCAGCTCCGGGCCCCGGAAACCGGCCAGCCAGCCGGCAAAGGTGCAGAGGGCCGGCAACACGATCATCTTTATGGCGCTGGATCCGAACGCGGTCTTACTGTCACTGCGGATGGAGCTCAGTGACACGGTTGCGCCGATGCACAGCAGCGCCAGGGGAAGGGTCAGGGAAGCAAAATAGTCAGCACTCGTCATGACCCAGGTCGGCAGGCCGATATTGAGCCAGGCAAAGGGTATGGCTATCACAACGGCGATTATCAGCGGATTACGGACAATGTCGTGGACGATCTTCTGCCAGCTGGCGGACTGACCGGGCTGGTAGGCGAGCAGCACCACCACCGACAGGGCGTTGTAGGAAATGATCACCAGGCCGAGTAGGATACCCCCCGCCGATAAGCCGAAATCGCCATACAGGTTGGCCGCCAGCGCCAGGCCGACAATCCCGCAGTTGCCCCTGAAAGCCCCTTGCACGTAGACCCCGCGATCCTCCCTGCGTACCCGCCAGGTGGCCCAGAGCCAGGTCAGACCGAATCCACCAAGGGTGGCCAGCAGATAGAACAGCAGCAGTTCCGGATTCAGGGCGATGTTAAGGTCGGCGCGGATAATGCTGAGGAATACCAGCGTCGGCAGTGTTGCCTTGAAGACAAGGGCCGAGGCGGTATTGATAAAAGGGGCGTCTATCCAGCCGATTCGCCGCAGTCCGAGCCCGATAAAGACCATGGCAAATACCGGGAGGGTGGTTTCCAGCGTCTGGAGAAAGATGTCGATCAGGTTCATCGCGGGACCGTCTGGTTTAGGGGGTTGCCGCAGACCGCGGCACGGCCGGATATTATAGATGCCTGGAAGTGTAGCCTGCTACTCGAATGCCACTAATGGTTTAGACGCCGGCTTCGATGATGAGGGAATATTTCAGGGCCTTGCGCAGGCGCAGTGTATAATTTATTGAATTCTTCACTAAAGATGTGACCAAGCAGATGGCCGGACTCGACGGTTGCAAGCGGAGCGCTCTCAGGATTCAGCCATGCGGCTGCCTGCTGGTACTGACCCACTCGATGGATCGAATTGTCCAGTGCAGTGCAAACGCCGAGTACTTTCTGCAAGTACCTGCCGAGAAGCTGCTTGATGAATCTCCGGACTCTGTTCTCGGAGATCGTATTCTCGCCCGCATTCGCCGGGAGCTGAGCGAGGATGATGCCCTGAGTGGCCCGGTGTCGATTCGCAGGGGCGACCAGGGGCAGAGAGTCCGGCTGCAGATCAACGCGTTCCGATCCGGGGCCTGGGTGATAGTCGAAATCGAACCCATCACCGGGCTTGGAAGTCGTCGACTGACCGGTACTGTCAGCCGGTGGCTTGGCAAACTGGGTAACGCCCACAACCCGAATGACCTGATGAAGATCCTCGTGGACGGGGTACGCGATCTTGTACGTTTTGATCGGGTGGTCGTTGCCCATTTCGATGAGCAGGGACATGGGGTATTTCTGGCGGAGAGCACGGGCAAAGGCATCTCGCCCCTGAAGGGGCAGCGTTTTTCCGCTGAGGCGTACCCGCCTGCTCAGCGTCGCAACATGATCAGGCACCAGGTCCGGAGTATTCCGGACCTCGGGGCGGGTCTGGTCCCCGTGCTGGTGTCCGGAACGTTGTCTGCGGATCAGTTGGCAGAGATCGACGCCAGCGGCACACTACTCCGGGCGCCCTCACGCCGGCAGACAGAGTACCTTGATTACTTCAGTGCCCGGGCGTTGCTTTCCATTGCTCTGGTAGGCCCGGCGGGGCTATGGGGCCTGGTCACATGTACTTCCTCTAAGCCAGTCCCTTTGTCTCCGACATCGCGGGATGCCGCCCGTACCCTGGTTCTGATGGCTACCCAGCGCCTGTTCCTGCTGAAATCGCGGATGGAAGCACAATTTCTTCACAGAGTTCACAAATCCCGGGATGTCCTTGTCACGGATATAACCGCCGGATTGTCGCCCGCCGGAATGTTGGAGAAATACGCCACTGACTGGATTGCGTTATTCCGGGCAAGCGGCATGGCGTACGCCAACAACGATGATGTCGTCACTGTCGGGGAAGCCTTGCCCATGGGGGCTCTCAGACAATTGGTTGCGAGACTGAATCGGGAGACAGGGCGCTCTCCGTGGCTGTCATCGCGACTGGCGGCCGAGCCTCTGGCCAGTGACCTCGAGACCGGGGCCGTCTGCGGCTTGCTGGCGGTTCCGGTGCCCGGTGAGCAGGTTACGAGCTGGTTTCTGATTTTCCGGCCAGAACAGGGCAGGGGTGTCTATTGGGAAGGAAGGCCAGAGGAAGACATCCTTACCAGTGCCCCGGGTGAGGATGAGAACTTTCGAAGGGCTTTCGATTCTTGGCTGGAAAGGATCGAAGGTAGCAGCGAGTCCTGGAAACGTGTGGAACGGCTCGCGGCCGTGGACCTGGCCGAAGACATGGCACTGTTGGCATCGATCAGCGAAATCACCCGGCTGAATCAGTTGCTACGAGCAGAGCAGGCAGCTCTGGCGAAAGCCAATAAGCAGCTCAGTCACGTTGCAAGCCACGACTCACTGACTGGAGCGTGGAACCGCTACCGCACAGAGGAAGAGCTCGATCGGGAGCTGGCCAAATCACGACGCCATGGCTTGCCGTTCTCAGTGCTCCTGCTGGATCTCGACCATTTCAAGGGCATCAATGACTCCTGGGGGCATGAGGCCGGCGATGAGGTGCTGCGTGAAGTTGCCCGGAAGGTCGCCAATGTGTTGCGCCAGGAGGATCATCTTGGGCGTTGGGGTGGGGAGGAGTTTGTAATCCTGGCCACCGGTGCCCCTGGCGTCAGGCCTTCAGCTGATCGCCAACGGGCAGCCGGCGTATGCGCTTGCCGGTAGCCGCATAGATGGCATTGCACAGGGCGGGCGCAACCGGAGGCAGGCCGGGCTCACCGACGCCACCCATGGGTTCGTCCTGGCGGTCCATCAGGTGGATATGGATTTCCCTGGGTGCGTCCGGCATCCGGGGCAGCAGGTAGGTATCAAAGTTGTCCTGTTGGGCAACG
The DNA here is from genome assembly GCA_014762755.1 of Marinobacter sp. Lineage (GTDB taxonomy): Bacteria > Pseudomonadota > Gammaproteobacteria > Pseudomonadales > Oleiphilaceae > Marinobacter. The sequence goes on along the minus strand of JABURI010000172.1, from coordinate 46,600 downwards.
CCATCCCTGATGGCCCAGAGCAGCGGCATGTTGTCCGGGACGTCGAGTTCGTGTTGCTCGCCGTTGATGTTGAGCGTAACCATGAAGTTCTCTCTGTCGGTGGGATTTCGAGCCTTCCTTCACTGTAGCTGTACGTACCTGAAAGGCAAAAGGCTTAGAGTCCGGAGAGAAAACCCGTTTGCTGGATCACCATGTAGGCGGCTGTACCGGCTGCGATGGACAGCAGGGCGTTGCGGCGCCAGAGATGGATGGCCACCACCAGCAACCCGGGGAGGATTGCGTCCAGGCCGGGCAGGACCGCGTGCCAGTCGCCTGAACGGGTGAGGAACACCGTTGCCAGCAAGGCCATCACCGCAGCCGGAAGGTAGCGGCCCAGGTGCTTGATCAGCGGGTGCTCGGTGTGACGCTCGAAGAACACGAACGGAATCACCCGGGGCGCGAAGGTGGCGATGGCCGCCACGGCTATGAAGGACAGCAGGTAGGAAATGTCAGCCATGTGTGACGCCCTCGGTGGCACTCCTGGCCTTCAGACGGCGGTAATGCACCAGCAATACGGCGGTTACGATGAGAATAGCCCCGATCAGCTGGTGAGAGGGGGCCAAAAGCAGCATGGCAACTCCGGCTGCGGCGGCACCGGTCCAGATCGGGAAGCCGTCTCTCAGGGCCTTGTATTGTTCGATCGTGAGCACGATAAACAGGGCAACGAGCGCAAATTCGATACCCGTGCTATCGAAGGCCACGTTTTCGCCCAGCAGAGCGCCGATGGCGCAGCCAATCACCCAGTAACACTGGTTAAAACCGGTGATGCGGAAGTCCAGCTCCTGTTCGTGGTGCCGGTCCGGCCCCCGGGGACGGCTGGTGAGCAGGGAATAGGTTTCGTCAGTCAGCCCGAAGATCAGATAGGCCTTGCGCCAGCCGGCACCGCGGAACTGGCCCAGCAGTGACAGACCGTAGAACAGGTGGCGGGCGTTCAGCACGAACATGGCCACAAAGACCTCGACCATCCCTGCGCCAACGGCCAGCAGGCTGACAGCCAGAATCTGGCCGGCCCCGGCATAGATCAGCACGCCCATCAACGGTGCTGCCCACCAGGGATAGTCCAGCTGTGTCGAGAACAGCACGCCGAAGGCCATTCCCAGCGGAATGTAACCGAACAGGATGGGCAGGGTCAGACGAAAGACAGACTGGTTCATTAGCATCCAAACCGTTGAAAGCGACGCATGATAGTGAATCATCGCGGGATTTTGAAGCTGACTTGTTGGTGCAGGGGCTTCTACCCGGAGCGTTTAATCCTTACCATACCCATACTCACAGGAGGGATAATGACCGACGAAGCAGCGCTGCAACCGGAACCGGACCCACGGCAGGAAAAATTCGTGGTGGATACGGAATTGCTCACCGGAGACCAGCTTCAGGGACTGGTTGAGGAGTACTGCACCCGCTACCATGGCCTCAATGACACCGAGAACCCGTTTGCCGAAAGGGAACGTGTCATGGCGGCTGTCCGGCGGGGAGATCTGGTCGTCTGGTTCGATCCGGTAGAAAATACTGCCGGACTGGGCGCACCCGAGTAGGGTAGAATCCCCCTGTCTTTGCTTAAAGCCGTGTGCGAGGTGAAATCTTGATCAGGGTATTGGTTGTCGACGACCACGAGCTGGTTCGTTCCGGAATAACCCGGATGCTGGCGGATAACCCCGACATTGATGTGATCGGTCAGGCATCGTCCGGAGAAGACGCCATCGAGTTCGTGCGCAAGCAACGACCTGACATCGTACTCATGGATATCCGCATGCCGGGTATCGGTGGGTTGGAGGCCACCCGCCGGATCCTTCGAATTGATGATTCCATCCGCGTGATTGTAGTGACGGCCTGTGCCGACGATCCCTATCCGACCCGGGTCATGCAAAGCGGCGCCAGTGCCTATATCACCAAGGGTGCGGACATCCAGGAGATGGTACGTGCCATCCGGCAGGCCCATTCCGGCCAGCGCTACATCAGCCCGGAAATTGCCCAGAAAATGGCGCTGAAGCAGATCGCCGGTGACAAGAGCGAAAATGGTGAGCTCGCCCTGTTCGAGCGGCTGTCCGAGCGGGAAATGCAGATTGCCATGATGGTGGTGGATTGTCAGAAGGTCCAGGACATCTCCGACAAATTGTGCCTGAGCCCGAAGACCGTCAACAGCTACCGTTACCGGATCTTTGAGAAACTGGAAATCTCCAGTGACGTGGAACTGGCCCTGATGGCCGTGCGGCTTGGATTACTGGATGCCGACAAGGTCTGACTCCAAGCCCGAACACAACGGGGAGTTCGACAGTAAAAACTTCCTGAAGCAGTTGACCGAAAGGCCCGGCGTCTACCGGATGTATGACGCAGCGGGGGAGGTGCTGTACGTCGGTAAGGCCCGCAACCTGAAAAAGCGGGTCAGCAGTTATTTCCGCAAAACCGGCCTGGCACCCAAGACCGAAGCCCTGGTCGCCAAAATCGAAGCCATCGAGGTCACCATTACCGGCAGCGAGACCGAAGCCTTGCTGCTGGAACAGAACCTGATCAAATCCCTGCGGCCGCCCTATAACATCCTGCTGCGGGACGATAAGTCCTACCCTTATATCTATCTTTCCTCCCACACGGACTATCCGTCTCTGACTTTTCGACGGGGCCGGACCAAGAAAGGTGGCGGCACCTGGTTCGGACCTTTCCCGAGCTCCGGAGCGGTCAAGGAAAGCCTTAACATTCTGCAGAAGGTTTTCCGCATAAGATCTTGTAGTGAAAGCTATTTCAGGAACCGGACAAGGCCCTGCCTGCAATACCAGATCAACCGCTGTACGGCACCTTGCGTCGGGTTTATCGGTCCCGAGGAATATCGGGAAGATATCCGCCATGCCACCATGTTTCTGGAGGGCAAGAATCCGGCCATCCTCCATGACCTGATGAATGCCATGGAAACCGCTTCGAAGAACCTGGAATTCGAGAAGGCCGCGGCCTACCGCGATCAGATCAACCACCTGCGTCACGTCCAGGAGCAGCAGTCCGTGGACAGTGCCGGAGGCGATGCGGATGTCATCGCCATTGCCCAGGATGCTGGCATTGTCTGCATTGTGGTGATCATTGTGCGCGGTGGCCGGGTATTGGGCACAAAGGATTACTTCCCCCGGTATTCGATCGAGCAGACCGAAGGTGAATTGCTCAGCGCATTTCTGGGCCAGTATTATTTCGGTGGCAACACCCGCCGCGAGATTCCCCGGGATATCCTGGTGCCGGTTGATGTGGAGGGGCAGGAACTGCTGGCCCAGGCGCTTTCCGAGGCGGCTAACCGCGAGACCCGGATTCGTGGTAATGTGCGCGGAGAACGGCGCCGCTGGCTGGAACTGGCCATGACCAATGCCCGGCAGACCCTGCTGACGCACCTGGCCAGCAAGGAGACCGTCTACCGTCGTTTGCTGGCGCTGCGGGACCTGCTGGAGCTGCCGGAAACCCCTTCGCGTATGGAATGTTTCGATATCAGCCATAGCCATGGGGAAAACACGGTCGCATCCTGTGTCGTTTTCGACGAGAATGGCCCGCTGAAGAGCGACTACCGGCTATACAACATCGAAAACGTCAAGGCGGGCGACGACTATGGTGCCATGCGCCAGGTGCTGACCCGACGGTACAAGCGAATGGTCGCCGGTGAAGGCAAACGTCCCGATCTCGTGTTCATCGATGGCGGTAAGGGCCAGTTGAATGTGGCGCGGGAAGTGTTTGATGAGCTAGGAATTTCGGATATCCCGCTGATTGGCGTCGCCAAGGGTGTTACGCGCCGGGCCGGTATGGAGCAACTCATTGATGCCATGACCGGGGATGTTTTCAGAGTGCCCGCTGATTCGCCCGCGTTGCACCTGATCCAGCATATCCGGGACGAGTCCCACCGGTTCGCCATTACCGGTCATCGGGCGAGACGGGACAAGAAACGGCGTCAGTCCACCCTTGAAGGAATCGAAGGGGTTGGTCCGAAACGGCGCCGCGACCTGATCCGTTATTTCGGTGGAATCCAGGAGATCCGGAAAGCCAGCGTCGACGAGATGGCGAAAGTGCAGGGCATCAGCAAGGCCCTGGCGGAAACGATTTACGCAGCATTGCATGACGAATAGGAAGCCCATGAACCTGCCCAACCTGCTCACACTCTCCCGCATCGTGATGATCCCGGTGTTCGTCGTGGTGTTCTACCTGCCGGTGGAGTGGAGCTACATCGTCAGTGCGCTTATTTTTGCCCTCGCCGGAGTGACTGACTGGCTGGATGGTTACCTGGCCCGGAAACTCAACCAAAGCACGCCTTTTGGCGCCTTTCTGGATCCGGTTGCGGACAAACTCATGGTGGCGGTGGCCCTGGCCGTGCTGATAGAAGAACACTCTGCCGCGTTGCTGACCATTCCGGCCACGGTCATCATCGGTCGGGAGATCGTCATTTCCGCGCTACGGGAGTGGATGGCGGAAATGGGTAGTCGGGCGAGCGTGGCGGTTTCCTACATCGGCAAGATCAAGACGACCGCCCAGATGGCGGCCATTGTCGGTTTGCTGGCATTTCCCCCGGGACAGACCCTGGCCTATGTCGCCATCGCCCTGTTGTACGTCGCTGCGGTGCTGACGCTCTGGTCCATGTTCCTTTACCTCAAAGCGGCATGGAAGGATCTGTTTCCTGAAGCCCAATAACCGGAACGTGGGTCTCCGGTTTCAGTTTTCCGCCAGGCATTGGTGCGCCCAGAGCAGTGTTTCTTTCCCCAGTTGATCGGCGGTATTAGCGAAGGCCTCGACCACCGCGTCGAGAGTACCGCTTGCCGCCGGCTGGGACAGTCGGCTGTTACGGACACACAGGCTCTTGCGTGACCGGTTATTCAGCATTTCCGCGTGCAGCTCAATAACAACCCGCGTTTTCCCTTCGATTGTCTCCGCTTGAAATGCAGATAGCTCGCTGATCAGCGTCAGGTCCGTGCTGGCTGCGCTGGTGTCGGTCACGACGTTGGCAAAACCCTGGCTCCGGCGCAGTGTGTCGATGAGGTGATCGCGAATCAGAACAGGCGCACTGTCGCGCCAGCGTGCGCTGCCGTACATCTGAAACTCATGGGGGGTAGGTTTCGTCAGGATGCGGGTCCCGTTTACCGGTTCGGACGCCAGGGGTGTGTCCACCCTCAGGGTTTGGCTATGGCGTGTTTCCAGGCGAGGCACGGATTCAACGGAGCCCAGATCCATGACGCGGGGCGCATCCGGGGTCGGGAAAACCGTACAGGCGGCCAGGGCAACTGACGCTATCACCGGGATGACTGCTCGAAAACAGCTTCTCATTGCTCAACTTCCTTGATGTTGGAACCGCCCAGCAGGGTGCCTGCAGGGTTTGCCTCCAGTCGTGTCGCAAACTGGTTCAGGTTGCGCAGGGCACTGCGCAGCTCCCGGATCGCCGGTGTCAGCTCTCCCAGCCCCTGCAGGCCGGCATCCAGCGCACCCTCATTATTGCGGGTCAGCTCATCGATTCGGGCCAGAGCCGGCTGAAGGGTTGATAGCGCCTGGTCCATGGAGTTGAGCACCGGTGCAACCTTTTCCAGCAGGATGGCATTGGCGTTATCGGATACGCTGGAGACCTTGATGGCTGCTTCTTCCGCCCGGACACCGGCGGCATCGAACTGCTCCATGAGCGCCAGCAGCTCCTCGCGCTGGGCCAGCAGTGAGTCGGTGGCGTTCCGGGTGTTTTCCAGAATACTGGCCATGTTTTCCAGGTTTTTCTCGGAGAACAGGTTGTTGGCATTGGTGAGCAGGATCTCGGTTTTCTCGATCAGTGCCTCGCCATTGGTCAGCAGGCTGCTGAAGGCTGACGGGTCTGCCGTGATCAGGGGCGGGTTATTGCGATCCCCCTCAAGAACGGGACTGTCTTTGGTGCCGCCCCGGAACTGCACACTCATACTGCCGGTGATATTGGCGAGGATCAGGCCGACGTGTGTGTCCTTGCGAATGGGCACTTCTTTGTCGACCCGGACCAGTACCCGAACGTGGCTTGGATTGTCCGGATCCAGCGTCAGCTCGAGTACCTCACCCACCGGAACACCGCTGTACAACACCGGATTACCCTCGGAGAGGCCGGAAATCGGGTGATCGAAACCGATCTGGTAATACGCCCACTCCCGGTCCGCCGAGGATTTGCCCAGCCAGAGCGCGAATACAAGTGCAGCACTGACCGCAATTACAGTGAACAGACCAATGATGACATGGTGGGCCCGGGGCTCCATCAGACGCTTTCTCCTTGTTGCCTCGGTGTTCGATTAGCCGCGGCATAGCTCGCGGCACGGCCTCGTGGGCCATTGAAGTAATCCTGTATCCATTCGTCCGGGTTGGCCGCGACGGCGTCCAGGGTGTCCGCCACCAGTACCCGCTTTTGTGACAGCACGGCAACCCGGTCACAGGTGGAGTACAGGGTGTCCAGATCATGGGTGACCAGGAAAACCGTCAGGCCCAGGGCGTTCCGCAGGGTAACGATCAGCTCATCGAAAGCGGCTGCGCCAATCGGATCCAGGCCCGCCGTGGGTTCGTCCAGAAACAGGATTTCCGGATCCAGGGCCAGGGCCCGCGCCAGGCTTGCCCGCTTGACCATACCACCTGAAAGTTCCGCCGGATATTTGAGGGCGGAATCCGGCGGAAGGCCAGTCAGGGCAAGTTTCATTCGTGCCACCTGCTCGGCATCCGGGCGTTTCAGGCCGGCATGCTCAATAAGCGGAACGGCGATGTTTTCCTGAAGGTTCAGTGATGTAAACAGCGCGCCGCCCTGAAACAGCACCCCAAACCGCTGCTCCATACGGGAGCGGGCGCGGGGAGACAGGGCGTCCAGCGTTTCGCCGAAGACCCGGGTGTCACCGGATGTGGGTTTGTGAAGACCGATGACACTGCGCAGCAGCACGGATTTGCCGGTTCCGGAACCGCCAACCACACCAAGGATCTCCCCACGGTACAGGCCCAGATCCAGACCCTCATGGACAACGTGGTCCCCGAAACGGTTGCAGAGATTTCTGACCTCAATAACTCGTTCTGATGTGCGCTGTGTCTGCCTGGTGCCTTCTGCTGCCGCCATCGTTTACCACCCCATTTCCATAAAGAATAGCGCAGCAATGGCGTCCAACAGAATTACGATAAAGATGGACTGCACCACACTGGAGGTGGTGTGTTCGCCCACAGACTGGGCGCTGCCGGCCACCTTGAATCCTTCCAGGCAGCCGATGACCGCGATCAGGAAGGCAAAGACCGGAGCTTTGGAAATCCCCACCAGAAAATGCCGCAGAGCGATATCCCGCTCGATAATGGTCAGGAACTGGGTGAGGGTGATATCCAGTGACAGTACGCACACCAAGGCACCGCCCACCATACCGGCCATCATCCCGACAAAGGTCAGGATCGGGAGGCTGATCATCATGGCCAGAACCCGGGGTAACACCAGCAACTCAATGGGGCTCAGCCCCAGGGTCCGGATGGCATCAAGCTCTTCATTTACCTTCATGGCGCCGATGTGGGCGGTGAATGAACTTGCAGTCCGGCCTGCAAGCAGAATAGCGGCGAGCAACACACCGAATTCCCGGAGGAAAGAGAAGGCCACCAGGTTGACCGTGTAAATGGTGGCACCGAAATCCTCCAGTACCGTGGCACCAAGAAAGGCGACCACAGCACCGACCAGAAAGGTCAGCAGGGCGACAATGGGCAGCGCGTTCAGGCCGGTGTCCTGGATGGACGCGACAAACGGCGTCACCCGCCAGCGTTTCGGCCGGGGCAGCACCCAGGCCATGGCGGCCAGGGTCTGGCCGATGAATCCGAGTAACACCCAGATCAAATGGCCGAGGGCTTCGACCTGCTGGCCGGTATGGCCCAGGAACAGTCGAATCGGCGAAACCTTCGGAGGCACCGGTTCCTGCCAGTCCTCCAGGGACCGGGCCACGGCCAGCAGCAGGGCCGCCTTTTCCTCCGGCAGGGCCTCCTGCGCGGCAACGTGCTGTTCCAGGGCTTCCGGACCAAGGAAGGATGCCAATACCGCGGCACCGGCGGTGTCGATGTGTTCCAGGGCCGACAGGTCCAGGCTCTCTGGCGTGCGCGCACCGGCGGGGAGCGCTTCGAGCTGTTGCAGCAGCGCGTGATAGCCCGACAGAATCCAGTCCCCGGTAATGGTCAGTCTGCCGGATTCGAGCCGGGCATTGCCGGGCCGGGATCCGGTAGGGTCAGATGCCTGGGACTGGGAAGGGCGTGGTTCCATCTTTGGATACGTCCGGGCCTCGGGAAGTTATTGAATATCAAGCTAATGACAGCTTAGAGATTCAATTGCTTATCCGCCAGTATCTTTCGATCTTCCGCGTCGTGGCTCGCCAGAACCAGAACCTTGCCTGCGGCCTTGTGTCGGAACAGCAGGGCCCGTAACTGGTTGCGTGCGTCTGCATCCAGGCCCGTGAGAGGCTCATCCAGCAGAAGGATGGGTTGGTCCCGCAAAAGGGCCCTTAGCAGGGCCACACGCTGACGTTGCCCGCCGGACAAGTCCCCGGGCATACGACTTTCAAAGCCGGCCATGCGGACGCTGGCAAGTCCATTGGAGATGGCCTGTTTCTGGCTCGCGCTCAGCTTGAGTCCGGGATGCATACCCAGACCAATGTTGGTCTGCACATCGAGGTGTTCGAACAGGTTATGTTCCTGAAACAGGCTGGTTACCGGGCGATCCCATGGCGGCAGCTCATTGAGTAATTCACCTTCCCAAAGGATGGAGCCGGAATCCGCTGTCAGGAAACCGGCGAGCAGGTTCAGGAGCGTGGACTTCCCGGAACCACTGGGGCCGTTTATGGCAATACATTGCCCATGGTCCACCTGAAAGCTGAACCGCCAGGTGGTTTCCGTGTCCGGGTAGCGGAAGGTCAGATTCTTCACGTCAAGCATGGCGGGCCTCCGCAAGGGTCTTCAATGCATCTTGCTGGTGTCGGCTCTGTTTGCGTCTGTAACCCGGCAAATTGAAGGCCGCGAAGACGAGCAGCAGAAGAGTTACCAGCCACAGGGCGGTGCCGGCCGCGAGTTCCATGCGGTAGCTGCCCAGTTGCTGGTAAAGCAGGACCGGCACCGTCGGTTGTCCCGGCGAGCCGAACAGTGCGATCACCCCGAAGTCCCCCAGTGACAACCCGGTGCCGTAGGCCATGGCCAGGGCGAGCGGGCGCCTGAGCCGGGGCCAGTGCAGCCAGCGCCAGCGATACCAGCCCAGTAATCCAAGCTGGTCCGCCTGTCGTGTGGTGGCCTCATCCAGGCCCGTCAGCGGTCCCCTGAGGAGCTGGGTGACAAATGGCAGGGCCATCAGGCCATTGATCAGGGCAACCAGCGCCAGTCCCTGATAGGCGTGCCCAAGGCTCGGCCGGAGCAGCAGGAAAAGGCCCGTACCGAGGACGATCGGGGGGACCATCAGGGGCACCGCGGTTGCCACCGAAGACAATCTGATCAGATGCGGGCCACCCCGACTGGCCAGGGCCCGCACCAGGAGCGCCGACAGCACTGAAAGTGCGCCGGCGGGCAGGGCAATGGCGAAGCTTCGCAATGTTGCGTTCGCCAGATCCGCCAGCGGGTTACCACCGTCAATGGCAACAGTGACCAGCCCCGGCATGCCCCGAACCAGGATTGCGGCAAGGGGCAGAAGCAGAAAGAGGGTAAAGCACAGCAGCAACGCGACATCCCGGAACCGTGTAAGACCGAGACTGTCTGGGCGGAGTATCGTTTCTGGAAAACTGCGTTGTGGCGTAAGGTTAGCGGATAAACCTCGACGCACCATCAAGAGCCAGATCGCTCCACAGATCAGCAATTGCACAATCGCCAGCAGGGCAGCGCGACCGAAATCGAATTCAAAACGCAGGGACTGGTAGATCGCCACTTCGAGGGTTGTGGAGGCAGGTCCTCCACCGAGGGTCATCACGATGGCGAAACTGGTAAAGCAGAGGGTGAACACCAGGGCAGCAAGGCCGGGTAAAACCTGGCTCACTGCCGGCCAGTCCAGGGTACGCCAGAGCCACCAGCCTTGTAGCCCCAGCTGGCTGGCCACCCGCCGCCGGGGCGCGGGCACCGATTCCAGCGCCTGGAGCAGAATCCGGCCGGCCAACGGTGCATTGAAAAAGATGTGGGCCAGCACGATGCCGTTAAGCCCGTAGAGATTCCAGCCGAATGTGGTCCAGTGGTCAATCACTGAAGTCAGCCAGCCGTGCCGGCCATAGACCCCCACGAGGCCAGAAACCGCTACGATGGTTGGCAGTACCAGGCTCAGCTCCATCATCCGTAACAGCAGGCCCCGGCCCGGGAATCGGGGCTGCCTCACCAGGACAAGTGCAATGACCAGCCCCAGGACCAGACTGAGTCCGGTGGACAAGGTGGCTTGCCAGACCGTGAAACGGATGACATTGCTGAGATAACGGTTCTGCCAAAGTTCGGACGCCTCGGGTAGAGGGGCCTGGCAGAGCAGTGCGGCCACACCGGCAATGGTCAATGCCAGCAAACTGCCGGCGATGAGCAGGCCCGGGCCGATCTGCCAGCCCGGGTGGCTGAATGGCGCCAGAGAGGCACCGAAGGGGACTTGGCGCATTACGGAATCATGGCGTTGAGCCATTCATCCAGCCAGGATTTGCGTTTTTCGGCGACGATGGCCGGATCGATAAACAGGGTGTTGTCGGGCTGGATCAGGCGATCAAACACCTCCGGTAATTCGTCTCCCAGATCAATGGCCGGATACATCACGTTTTTCAGGGGAATGTGGCGCTGGAAATCCGCGGTCAGGATGAACTGCAGGAAGTCCCGGGCCAGTGCTTTCTGTTCAGAGGGTTCAACCAGAGCCGCCACTTCCACCTGCAGGTAATGCCCCTCTTCGAATTCTGCGGCCTGGTAACGATCGGTCTTGTCGATAGCCATGTGATAGGCCGGAGAGGTGGAGTAGGAGAGAATCATCGGTGCCTCACCGTTCATGAACAGTGAGAAGTAGCCATCACTCCAGCTCTTGGTGGTGGTAAGAATGTTGTCACTGAGGGCCTGCCATTTTTCGCCAGCCTGGTCGCCATAGACCGCCTTCATCCAGAGCAGCAGACCAAGGCCCGGTGTGCTGGTCCGGGGATCCTGGATAATGATCTGGAGTTCCTCGGGTGCGTTGACCAGTTCCTCCAGGCTGTTTGGTGGGTTGGGTAACTGTTCGGTGTTGTAGACGAAGGCGAAATAGCCCCAGTCGTAAGGCACGAACAACGAATCCTGCCAGTCGATGGGCAGTTCAAGAGACTCAAACGTGATGCCGTGCGGGGCGAGCAGGTCGGTCTGGCGGGCGGTTTCCATGGTGCCGGTGTGCAGCCCGAGCACCACATCCGCGTCGGTGGAATTTCCTTCAAGGCGCAACCGCTGGAGTATGTCGCCTCCGCTATCAAGCACAACATATTCCAGGGTGCAGTCACACCGCTGTTCGAACGCTTCTTTCACGCCCGGCCCGGGGCCCCATGCGGCGGCGAATGAAGGATGGGTGTAGACGGTCAGGGTTTCGTTGGCCTGGCCATGAGCCAGCAGGGGCAGCGCAATGCCTGCGAAAAGGGCCAGGGAGCGTCTCGGCATGGTTCGTATCCTCGGATTCGATCTGGGGAACCATGCCGCGGTTTCACCGGAGCGGTGAATACTCAATCCCTTCGCCGGTGCGAGCCGGATCAGGTTCCGCGGGTATGGTCTCAGCCCTCCGTTTTTCGTGGGAAGGGCACCCCGTTGAGTGGCAGTCAGTATAACATGGCAGGCGTACTTGCCTGCCCAGACGGGACACTAGTCAGATGAAATCGGGCAGTTCCGGTTTGACGACGGGCTTCCCTGCGTCCTGCCACGCATCAATTCCCCCGGCAATAGACTGGACGTGAAGATATCCCATCTCTTTCATTGCCTTGGCCGAGAGCGCAGAGCGACCACTGTTCTTGCAGTAGATCACCATATTCAGCGCCCGGTCTTCGAAGGCGGGGTCGTTGGTCAGTTTGAATTCCAGGATGCCCCTTGGAATGTTTACGGCTCCCGGAATGTGGCCCGCGTGGAACTCGTCCGCTTCGCGAACATCAATCAACATATCCGCTTTTTTGATGGCGTCTTCGGATTGGTCCAAAGGTACTTCCCGGATTTCGGTCTTTGCAGCCTGGACCATGTCGTGAACGGTTTTCATGGTGAAATACCCCGATAGTCTTTCGTAAAAAAGCCGCCACGCAGAGGCGGCAGCGGCTGTTCTGAATATACAGGATTTATCGGTCCGAATTCAGGTACCGGCTTCGTGCAGAAGTAGAAGTCACCGGATTGTTGTGATTGTTACGTCGAAAGCGTGAGCTGGGCCTTAAATTTCTGCTGGGTTCCCTGGTCCACTCCGGTAAATGGACTATCTTTGTAGTGGGCCGGTCAGGATTTCGCTACGTCGATCGACCGAAGATGTAGCAGTAAGAGGACAACAAAAATGGATGTTATGCGGGTGCTGAGAAAGGGATCCCTGGTTGTGGGAGCTTCTGCCCTGGCTGCTTGTGGCGGAGGCGGAGGTGGGAGTGCCGGTAGTGATAGTGCTGTAGCCTTGAGCTGTGAATTGCCCGACATTCCTGTCTATGAACTTACGCTCGACCCAAACGACTTTGAGAATAAGACAATTCAAATATCTGGAGCAGAGGATGTCGGGAACATGCTGGGCATCTACAGTGATGTTGAAGCCGGGTTTGACCTGATTGAGGATGTTCGCACAGTTCTGTCGAACCAAAATGGTGACCAGCTTGTTTGTGAAAATGATGGTACCGCAACTCTGAGTGTTTCCGGTTCCGGAAGTAATGCTGACGAACGTTGGTTATTTAACGATTGCCTGGTGACCACTCCAGACTCTGACCAGGTCATTCTTACCGGAACCTACCAAAGCGGAGAGGCAATTACAGACCAGACCGGCGAATGGCAAAAAAGGGAAGGATACGAAATCTATAATGATCTGAGTGGTGTGCTTGTTGATTCAGAAGGCACGAGGTCGTTCCGGATTGAGGGACGGTCATCTCTGGTTTTCGAGGTTGAGTTGGGCACTGACAATGGTTGTGTGACGGAGAAGGTCGCCGGGCTGGAATTTGAAGTAGGTGAGAGTTATGTCGCGCTCAAGGATTCAAATACCAGTTTGAAGCGAATCGGATCCACGACTGAGATCCGGATTGGCGGGACTCTCATTGGTTCCTCCGTTGGTGGTTATCTTAAAGTGTCGACTCCGGATCCTCTTGTGTTTGTGGAACCTCAAAACTGTCCGAGAGAAGGGATCATCAGTGTTTCGAGCGAGGGAGAAGCCCAAGTCCTTTATGGTGACAGTGCGGGTGGAACCGCAACGGGTGTGGCGGTGTGGATAAATGGCCAGACAGTTCAAAGCTCTGACGACTGTCAGTCCGTTAGGGTGGCGCCACTCTACTGATTAACAGAAAAGGAGTTCCCAACCATGAAGATCAGATCCCTTTTGCTCGCCGTCATGGCCGGCTCTATGTACGCCTCTGGCGCCCAGGCAGTGGAGTTCTATCCCGGGTATTTCGGCATCTCTGTAGGCCAGGCTGAAGTCGATGATTTTTGCTCGGGTGCCGAAATCTCCTCATGCGATGACAGCTCTTTGACAGGCCGTATTTATGGCGGAACGGAGTACATCGGCTTTGCGAACTTCGAGTTTGGCTATCGTTACATTGATGAGGTGTCCGCATCCGGAACAGTTGAGGGACTCGGTTTTGCTTCCGCCGAGGTCGATGGCCACTTCTTTGATGCGACGTTGCAGTTGGGAATGCCAAGAACCGGTCGGTTCAAGGTGTTTGCCAAAGCAGGTGTCATGTACTGGCAGCTGAACTATGAAGCTACTGCGCAGACCAGTGCAGGCAATTTACGATTCAGCGATGACGACACGGATTTTTCTCTCAGAACCGGTCTTGGCGCCAGTTTTGATGTTTCCGAGAATTTCCGCGTGCGGGCCGACTGGGACTTTCTTATGGATGTTGGCGATGAAGACGAGACGGGTGAATCCGACATCAACGTCTTCAGTATCGGCCCCGAGTTTTTGTTCTGACGTGAAAATGGGGTCAGATGAATGCTTTCATCTGACCCCGCCTTCTTCGACTCTTCCGCTTTCTTCTACACCCCAAAGCGCCCGCCAATCAGAGAGTTGTGCAATTTTCTTCAAGGATCGGTAACCTTGAATGCGTGTTGATAGAGCATGCATTCGGACAGGGGAACGCTTGTGCCCAGATTTCTTCATACCGCGGACTGGCAAATGGGCCGGTCATTCAGTCGTTTCGAAACGGAAGATGGCGCTGCGCTGGCTGAGGCCCGTTTTGGGGCGATCGAAAGGCTGGCACAACTGGCCGTTGAACACGAATGCGATGCAGTCCTCGTGGCGGGCGATGTGTTCGACGCGCAAGGGGTTTCCGACCGTACGATTCGTAGGGTGTTCAATGCCACCAGCGCCTTCAAGGGCCCATGGGTCATGCTCCCGGGCAACCACGATGCTGCCCTTGCCGAGAGCGTCTGGACACGGGCCCGGCGTTTGCAGGCGGTCCCCGATAACATTCATCTGGCGCTTGAGCCGGACGTGATTCTGCTCGAAGAGCAGGGCCTTGCAGTACTCAGCGCACCGCTGACCCAGCGCCACACTTATAGTGATCTCACCGAAGACTTCAGTGAGAGGGAGACGCCTGCCGGCCTCGTGCGGGTGGGTCTTGCCCATGGGAGTGTTCAGGGGGTGCTGCCGGAGGAAGTGGATGCGACCAATCCGATCGCTCCGGATCGGGCAGAGCAGGCCAGGCTTGATTACCTGGCTTTGGGCGATTGGCATGGTGCCAAGCAGATCAATGAGCGAACCTGGTACAGTGGTACGCCGGAGCCGGAGCGATTCCGGAACAACGAAGCCGGCTATGCCCTGATCGTCGATATTGCAGGGCCAGCTACGGTGCCAGCAGTGAAGAGCGTTGATACGGCTCATTATCGTTGGCACCAGTGGCGTGAAACGCTTTCTGTCCCATCGGATCTGGACCGGCTGATCGAGCGGATGGAGAACCTGCCGGAAGCTTCGGTTCTGGATATCCGCCTCGAAGGCGCGATTACCCTTGAGGGGCTCCAGCGGCTTGATCACGCGCTTTCATTAGCGGAAGCGCGGTTTCGAAGTGTGAGTTGTGACCGTGCCGGACTTCAGCTTGAGCCCACGGAAGAAGATATCGCAGCGCTTAACGCCGATGGTTACCTGGGAGAAACCATTGAGGAGTTGAGGCAGCTCCAGTTGGGCGACAGCCCGGAATCGGCGAGGGATGCCCTGGCAATCCTGACAGGCCTGCTCAATAGCGGTAAACAGGAGGTCAGCCAGTGAGACTCGAGAGACTGAGGCTCGAACAGGTTCGCCAATTCCGAAATCCGATCACCCTCGAGGGACTGCAACCGGGTATCAACCTGATCCACGGCCCGAACGAATCCGGAAAAAGCACGCTGGTGCGGGCCATCCGGGCTGCCTTCTTCGAACGCCATCGATCCAAATCCGTTGAAGACCTGCGGCCCTGGGGTGACTCTGCAGCGGCGCCGGCGATCGAACTGGATTTTGAGCACGAGGGCCATCACTGGTCGCTGACCAAAAGTTTCCTCCAGCGCAAGCGATGTGATTTGCAGGTTGACGGCCAGACTTTCAGTGGTGAAGAAGCCGAAGAGAAGCTTGCGGAATTACTGGGGTACCAGTTCCCTAAAAAGGGAGCCAGCAAGGAAGAGCACTGGGGTATACCGGGGTTGCTCTGGGTCGAGCAGGGCACCGGCCAGGATATCGAGAAGGCCGTTGAGCACGCCGGCGATCACCTGAAATCCGCCCTCAACAACCTCGTTGGTGAAGTGGCCAGTACCGGCGGCGATGAGGTGATTCAGGCCGTGGAAAAGCAGCGCGCGGAATTGCTTACCGGTACCGGCAAACCCCGGGGGGAATATCAGCAGCTTGAAAAGGAACGTGCTGAACTGGAAGGACAGATTGCCGAATTGCAGTCCCGGATCGAGCAATATCAGGTCCAGGTGGATCGCCTGGGAACGCTCGCGACGGAGTTTGAGCGCGCGAATCGGGACCGGCCCTGGGAGGAGGCTCGCCGCAGGATGGAGCAGGCCCAGGAGCAGTTCCGTCAGGTGGAGTCACTTCAGGCGCAACGATTGAGAGAAAAGGAGACGCTCGATCACGTGCGTCAGAATCTGAATCTGCTTCGCCAGAACCTGGAGCAAGTGCAGAGTCAGGGCAAAAAGCTGGAGCAGCGAGAAACCGATCTCCGTAAGGCCCGGGAGGTTCTGACAGAGCAAGAGGCCCGAACCCCTGGTCTCGACAAGGCTCTTCAGGATGCGCGTGAAAGCTACGATGCGGCGATCAAAACCGTTGAACAGGCCCGCCAGCTGGAAACTCTTGCCAGGCTCAAACAGGAAGTCACTCGGCTGGAAAACCAGCACAAGACTCTCCGGCAAAACCTGGACAAGGCCACCGGGTTCCAGCAAGAGCTGGACGAGGCCAGCAAGCAAAAGCAGGAGAACAGGATTGACCCTGATCTGGTGCAACACGCCAGGGTGACCCAGCGCCAGTTTGACGAAGAAGGAATCAGAAGCCAGACCATCGCCACGCGTCTCACCTGGCAGCTGGAGCAGGGACAAAGCCTGCATCTAAGCGACGAAAGCATTGAGGGGGAGGGTGAACGTCGCCTCCTCGAAGAAACCACACTGGAGATTCCCGGTGTGGGACGCCTCGGCATTACGCCTGGGGGAGAAGATCTGGCGAGCGTCCGGCGCACCCTGGCACATCTTGAGCAAACCCTGAGTGAACAGCTTCGAGCACTTGGTGTCCATAACGTTGAAGAAGCGGAACAGAAGCTGGCGCGGTTTCGGGATGCGGAGAACAGGCTGAAGCACACTGCAGATCTGTTGGTGTCGGTTGCGCCCCAGGGGCTGGAACGTCTTCGTACCGAGACCCGGGGTACCCTGGCGGACCTGGAGGCTCGAAAAGGGGAGCTAGACTCGGTACTGAAGTCAACGGGTGTGGCTGATACCAATCTCCCCGGCCTTCCTGAAGCCGAAAGGGCAAGAAAAGATGCGGAGCATCGTCTGTCAGAAGCCGAAACTGCCCGGAGCAAACACCAGACGGCCATCCTGACCGCCAGACAGAATGTCGAGAACGCCAACCGGGAATGGCAGCAGCTCACGGAGGAATTGAACAATTCTCAGAGCCAGCGCCAGCTTCGGGAGCTGGCCGATAAGATCTCCGAATCGGAGAAGCGGGAAGCGACGGTGCTGGAGAGCCTTGAATCACTGGACAAGAAGATACGTGAGGCCCGGCCGGAACTGCTTCAGCAGGACATCCAGCGTTTCCGGCAGGCTGCGGAAACCCAGCAAAAAGCCCAGGAAAACCGGGAGCGGGAGCTTCGGGATATCCGGGTCCGGCTGGAAGCCTGGGGAGCAGAAGGGCTTGAGGAACAACTCAGCGAGAAGTCCGGAGAGTATGAACATGTCAATCGCAGGTATGGAGAACTGCACCGGCGCGCCCAGGCGCTTGATCTGCTATTGAAGGTGCTCACCGGAAAGCGCCAGGCATTGACCCGTCGCCTTCAGGCACCGTTGCAAAAACACCTGAATCACTACCTTTCGGTACTTTTCCCGGAGGCAACGCTGGAAGTCGACGAGCATCTGATGCCCGGCAGGTTTACCCGTGGTGGCGAGCTGGGACAGATGACCGAGCTTAGTTTCGGAGCGAGGGAACAGATGGGATTGATAAGCCGCCTGGCCTATGCGGACCTGTTAAGGGAAGCAGGGCGACCAACACTGATTATCCTCGATGATACCCTGGTGCACTCCGATGCGGAGCGGCTGGATGGAATGAAGAGGATACTGTTCGATGCAGCGCAGCGGCATCAGATTCTGTTGTTCACCTGCCACCCGGAGAACTGGCAGGATCTGGGCGTCGAGCCCAGGGATCTGCAGGCACTGAAGAGTCTGGCCATACCCTGAAACGCAAAAAGGCAGCCGAAGCTGCCTTTTTCGTGTTTGGCTGTTAGTTACAGGCCAATCACATTTTCCGCCTGAGGACCTTTCTGGCCCTGGGTAACGGTGAACTCGACCTGCTGGCCTTCTGCCAGAGTCTTGAAACCGCCGCCCTGAATGGCGCTGTAGTGAACGAATACGTCCGGGCCGCTTTCGCGAGTAATGAAGCCGAAGCCCTTGGATTCGTTGAAGAACTTGACGGTGCCGGTAGTAGTAGACATAGATAAAAATCCTGAATTCGATATTTTCAATGTGCCGCCAGGGATCCTCGTGATCACTGATCAGCGCTGTGCGGGAAACAAAAAACTGGCGGGATCAAAAACAGGACTTGCTACTGCTTTGCAGCGTCTTATTGATGAAATGCTTTGCTAAATCTTTCCAACGGCAGTCACTGTACTCCTGCTGTTACCAAAAGCCCAGCTTTTTCTCGTAGGCATTTACACGTGTTGAGGGGAGGTATTTTCTGGTTGCAAATGCTAACAGTTACACACACAGAAGCAGGATCATCTTACAAAATACCGTCAATATCGCCTTGCTGACCGGCGGAGTCCGAACCACATTTAAGGCGTATCAACACTGAACAAGGATGTAATACTGATGATCAAGCTACAGCAACCTGTGGTTTTATGCATACTTCTGTTGATCTCCGGGCTTCTGCAAGCAGATGAAGGATTTCCCGGAAGAAAACTCTACCCCTCTGTTCCCATCATCGAACTGAATCAGCTGCGTGACCAGCTGGACAAGCTGACCGTGATCGACGTTCGCTCTCGTTTCGAATACGACACGCTTCACATAGCCGGTGCCCACCACATTGCGCTATCGGACCGCGACTTTGCCAGTCGGGTCGCCAGCCTGGAGGCTGAGACCGGTAAACCGCTGGTGTTCTACTGTAATGGCCGCACCTGTGAGAAATCCTACCGGGCGGTGGTGAAAGTCGAGCACCAGAGCCCTGTGGCGCCGAGGTCATTCGATGCCGGAATCTTTGATTGGGCGCGCGCAAATCCGGACCGAACAGTCCTGCTTGGGCAGCCGCTGGACGATGCCGGGAAGCTGCTCACCAAAGAAAAATTCGAGGCCCATCTGTTGCCGCCGGACCAGTTCGGCCTTGAACTCCAGGCAGCCGGCTTTGCGGTTGATGCCCGGGACTCCAAGGAACGTGCCGGGCTGGCGCTGTTCATGGGGTGGGAGAAGCGAATCCCGTTCGACAATCGGGAAAAATGGGACCGACTGCTTGCTGAACGGACCGATCACACCAGGCCCTTGTTGATCTACGATGCAGTGGGCAAGCAGGTGCAGTGGCTGCAATACTTGCTCGAAGCCCGGGGAGTGCAGAACTATTACTTCATGGCTGGAGGGGCCAAAGCCTTTTTCGATACCCTTTGAGGCTTTTCCGGCTCCATATTCATCGTAGTTGATTGTGCGCCGTGCTGGCTTTCAGGAGCAGCCCGGCGAACAAACTTTGACCAACAATTCCCTATAAAACAGAAACTTGAAAAAAGGTATTGACGCCGGAACCGTAATCCGTAGAATACGCAACCGTTGACGAGGCAATGCCTCAGAACGCAGAGCGGGAATAGCTCAGTTGGTAGAGCACAACCTTGCCAAGGTTGGGGTCGCGAGTTCGAATCTCGTTTCCCGCTCCAATTTCTCTCCGGTTTCGCCGGTTGGAAATCAAAACCCAAGTCTCTCACAGCCCACCTGAGAGCATGAAAGTCCTCGATCTCCACGGACTTTTCCCGGCGCGGTGGCAGAGTGGTTATGCAGCGGACTGCAACTCCGTGTACGCCGGTTCGATTCCGACCCGCGCCTCCATTATTTCTTTTCAGCTCCCATCACCTGAAGATCTCGGGCCAGGGTCATCTTCCTGTCTGACCAATTCACGATCCGCTGGTGGCATCATACCCTGATATGCTTCAATGACTTGTAAATAGTCAGGCCAGCCAACAAGGCTGTCTTTTGTGTACTTCGGGGCCTGGTCAAAAACAATGAGAACAGACGAAAAGAAGGTAAAACCCCGGCGCTCTTCGCTTCGTGGGCGCCAACTGGAGCCCGACGTACTGGCGGAGCTGCGGGATCTGATCGGGGACGAGCGTAACGATCCGACCTTGCGCCACCGTGATCGCCTGATCGAGCACCTGCATGCACTGCAGGACACCTACGGGCACCTCTCCATGTCCCGCCTCCGGGCCCTGGCTTCTTTCATGAATCTGCCCATGGCCGCCATTTATGAAACCGCCACCTTCTACGCCCATTTCGACGTTATTCACGACGAGCAGACGCCACCGCCCGAGATAACCCTGCGGGTATGCGACTCGCTTTCATGCCAACTGGCCGGGGCAGAGTCGCTGCATCAGGCTCTGGCAGCCGGGGCTGATCCTGAACGGGTGCGGGTGCTGCGCGCCCCCTGCATGGGGCGGTGTGACACAGCGCCCGTGGTGGCCGTGGGACGTCATTATGTGCGATACGCCAACGTCCGGAACGTGGTCGCTGCGATTGAGCACGGGCAGATTGAGCCAGAGGAGATTCGCTGGCAAGGTCTGAACGAGTATCGCTCGGCAGGCGGTTATCAACTGCTGATGGATTGCCGGGAAGGCCGGGCGTGTGTCGATTCGCTCGCGAAGGAACTCGAACTCGCCGGCCTGCGCGGTCTGGGGGGCGCCGGATTTCCCACCTTCCGAAAATGGCAGGCGGTGCGGGCTGAGGAGGGGCCACGCTACGCGGTGATCAACGCCGACGAAGGCGAGCCGGGCACCTTCAAGGACCGTTTTTACCTGGAAGTTGAACCCCACCGATGCCTGGAGGGCGCTCTGGTCAGCGCCTGGGCTGTCGAGGCACAGGCCCTCTACATCTATCTACGGGACGAGTACCCCGGCCTGCACAAGGTTCTGACCGCGGCCATTGCCGAGCTTGAAGCCGCCGGAATTGTCGAGCCGGGCTTCGTGATTCTCCGACGCGGCGCAGGCGCTTATATCTGCGGTGAAGAATCCGCACTGATCGAGTCCCTGGAGGGCAAACCCGGCAAGCCGCGCCACCGACCGCCTTTCGTGGCTCAAAAGGGGCTATTCGGCCGGCCGACCCTGGTCAACAATGTGGAGACAGTTTACTGGATCCCGCGCATTTACGCCCAGGGCGCCGAGTGGTTCTCCAGCCAGGGGCGGAATGGTCGTCGTGGCCTTCGCAGCTTTTCGGTTTCCGGGCGAGTCGCCCGACCCGGCATGCACCTGGCTCCCGCGGGGATCACCCTGAATGAGTTGATTGCGGAATATTGCGGCGGTATGGCCGAAGGCCATCGTCTGCTGGCCTATCTGCCCGGCGGGGCATCAGGCGGGATACTGCCCGGCAGCAAAGCCGACATTCCCCTCGATTTCGATACGCTGCAGGAACACGGCTGCTTTATCGGCTCTGCCGCGGTGATCGTTCTGTCCGATCAGGACGATTTGCCCGCTGCGGCCTCCAGTCTTTTGGGTTTCTTCGCCGATGAGTCCTGCGGACAGTGCACCCCCTGCCGGGTTGGTACCGAGAAAATGCTGACGTTGCTGGAGCGCAAGACCTGGGATGAGGAGACACTCCAGCAACTGGCCGGTGTAATGGCGGATGCCTCCATATGCGGTCTAGGTCAGGCGGCATCCAACCCGGTGCAGAGCCTGTTGCGAGATTTTCGCGGAGAACTCGCCAGCCGAAATCTGATCGCCAAGGGGTAAGGGGAGGGAGACAATGGTCATGAGCGATGCCGACACCAGCTTTACTCTGACACTGGACGACGTTGAAGTGCAGGCCTTTCCCGGGGAAACCCTATGGCAGGTTGCCAGGCGTGCCGGCGAGACCATCCCGCACCTGTGCTTCAAAGACGCGCCAGGTTACCGGGCCGATGGCAATTGCCGGGCCTGCATGGTGGAAGTGGAAGGGGAGCGAGTGCTGGCCGCGAGCTGTATCCGCAAGGCGGCGCCGGGTATGGTTGTCCGTAGTGCCGGTTCCGACCGTGTTCAGGCGGCCCGCAAAGCTGTGCTGGAATTGCTGCTGGCCGACCAGACTGAACGGCCGAACAGTCCCGACCGCGCCAGCCACCTGTGGCAAACAGCGGATGAGCTGGCCATCGATGCCAGTGCCGTGCGTCAGCGGCTCCCGGCCCGTTCAGAACGTGATGAGCCCACTGTTCACCACGTCGCGGCGCGGTCCGATGCGTTGCCCCACGCCCGGGGGCACGACGGTACTCATTCTGCCATGAGCGTCAACCTGGATGCCTGCATCACTTGCGGCTTATGCGAGCGGGCCTGTCGTGAGGTGCAGGGCAACGACGTGATCGGGCTGGCACATCGCGGCGCCGCGTCGAAGGTTGTCTTCGACTTCGATGACCCGATGGGAGACAGCACCTGCGTTGCCTGCGGTGAGTGCGTGCAGGCCTGCCCGACGGGGGCGCTCATGCCCGCAACGCTTGTGGACGAACAGGGCCGCGGAGACTCCGCCATGGCCGATCGCACCGTGGATTCCGTTTGTCCCTATTGCGGGGTGGGCTGCCAGCTTACCTATCACGTCAAAGACGAGCCTTCCCTGACGGGCGAGAACCCGGGTCGCATTCTTTTCGTGGAAGGTAGGGACGGGCCGTCAAACCAGGGCCGGCTCTGCGTCAAAGGCCGCTTCGGCTTCGATTATCCCTCACACCCGGCGCGGCTGACCCGTCCGCTGATCCGCCGGGAAGGCGTGCCCAAGGGGCTCGACCCCGAGTTTGACCCGGCCTCCCCCTTGAGCCATTTCCGCGAGGCGAGCTGGGAAGAAGCACTGGATCTGGCTGCAACCGGATTGACACAACTCAAAGCGAGGCACGGCCCAAGTGCGCTCGCGGGCTTTGGCAGCGCCAAGTGTTCCAACGAAGAGGCCTGGTTGTTCCAGAAACTGGTTCGCACCGGTTTTGGCTCGAACAATGTTGATCACTGTACACGGCTCTGCCACGCCAGCTCCGTAGCAGCGTTGATGGAGTGCCTGGGCTCGGGGGCAGTGACCGCTTCGTTCATGCAGGCGCTTCAGGCGGATGTCGTGATCCTCACCGGCTGCAACCCGGCGGTTAACCACCCGGTGGCCGCCACCTACTTCAAGCAGGCGGCGCGAAACGGCACCAAACTGATCATCATCGACCCCCGGGGCCAGGCGCTGGACGCCTATGCCTGGCGCAGTCTGCGCTTCTCACCGGCCGGCGACGTGGCACTGTTCAACGCCATGCTCCACGTGATCGTCGACGAGGGCCTGTATGACCGAACCTATATTGATGCCCACACCGAGGGCTTCGCGGCGCTGGCAGCGAGTGTTGCGGACATGACCCCGGAGGCGATGAGTCCACAGTGCGGCGTTGCTCCTGAGCTCATTCGCGAGATAGCCCGCGCCTATGCCGGCGCGGACAGGGCGATGATCTTCTGGGGTATGGGGATATCCCAGCATGTGCATGGCACGGATAACGCCCGCTGCTTGATCTCACTGGCTCTGGCGTGCGGCCACACAGGCCGGCCCGGGACCGGCCTGCATCCTCTGAGGGGGCAGAATAACGTGCAGGGTGCCTCTGACGCCGGTCTGATCCCCATGGTTCTGCCCGACTACCAACCGGTGGGGAATGCCCAGCTGCGCGCAGCATTTGAAGAACTCTGGGGCGCCAGGCTCGATCCGGAGCCGGGGCTTACCGTTGTGGAGATCATGGGCGCCATTCAGGCAGGGACGATCAGGGGCATGTACATCCTCGGTGAGAACCCCGCAATGTCCGATCCAGACCTGACCCACGCCCGGGCCGCCCTCGCTGCCCTGGAGCATCTGGTGGTCCAGGACCTGTTTGTCACGGAAACCGCCCAGTTTGCTGACGTCATCCTGCCTGCCGCCGCCTGGCCGGAGAAATCCGGTACGGTCACGAACACCAACCGGCAAGTGCAGATGGGCCGTGCCGCGCTGGCGCCGCCGGGGGAGGCAAAGCCCGACTGGTGGATTATTCAGGAAATGGCCCGGCGCTTCGGGCTGGGGTGGAACTACGCGGGCCCCGAGCAGGTGTTTGCCGAGATGAAACAAGGCATGCACTCACTCGATCATATCTCCTGGTCCCGCCTGGAACGCGAAGGTTCCGTGACCTATCCCTGTGCTGCGGACGACGCGCCGGGGCAGGATGTTGTCTTCTCCGATGCCTTTCCTCGCGCCGGGGGCCGGGCCAGATTTTCGCCGACCCGGCCGCTGCCCCCGGACGAGCCGGTGGATGAGGATTATCCCACCGTGCTGACTACCGGGCGACTGCTTGAACACTGGCACACCGGCGCCATGACCCGCCGCAGCCGGGTGCTGGATGAGCGGGAGCCCGAGGCCGCTGCGTTTCTGGCGCCAGGGGAGTTGGCGCGCCTGGGCGTAACATCGGGAGACGCAATTCATATTGCGACCCGGCGCGGCAGCATCACCCTGACGGCGCGGGCCGATCAGGCCATGCCCGAGGGCATGGTGTTCGTACCCTTCGCCTTCACGGAGGCGGCCGCCAACCTGCTCACCAACCCGGCGCTGGACCCGGACGGGAAGATCCCGGAGTTCAAGTATGCCGCGTGCCGGCTGAGCCCCGCGTAGTTCCTCTGTGTCTCCCGTTTTCAGCTACACTTAATAGTCTGAATGTTTGTTCGGTCTTCAGGTCGTCGGATCGCGTCCGCGGGTTGGTGTCGGGGAGCGTTGGGCCGGCCGGGAATGCCAGGTCAGGGGGACAGGGATGCAGTTATCTCCGGAAATTCGCCTTAAAGCCATACTTGATGGCACGGGGGCAGGTACCTGGGAATGGAACCTCGACACCAACGATGTCATCTTCAATGAGCGTTGGGCGGAGATGTTGGGCTATACCCTGGATGAGCTGGCTCCGGTGACCTTCGGCACCTGGGAGCAACTGTGCCACCCGGCAGATCTTGAGCTGGCCTGGAAAGCCTTGCAGAAATACCTGGATGGCAAGGGCCCGCAGTTCGAGTGTGTCATCCGTATGCGACACAAGGATGGACAGTGGCGCTACATCCATACCCGGGGAATGTTGCTCAACGGCACAGAGGGTGAGCACCCGCGCTGGCTCATGGGAACCCATCTCGATGTGACGGAAGAGAAAGTCACCGAGCACCGGCTTTCGCAACTGGCGGAGTCCCTGCCTGGCATTATCTATACCTTTGTCATGGAACCGGACGGTCGCTGCTACTTCACCTACATGAGCAGGAAGGTCGAGGATTTCTTCGGTCTTACCCCGGAAGAGGCCTGTTCAGACGCCGAGTTGCTATTCCAGCATATTCACTCTGATGATCTTCAGGCGGTTCGCGATTCCATTGCTGACTCATTCAGAAGTCTCGAACAATGGGAATGCGATTACCGGGTCATCAACAACGGACTGACTGGTTGGCTTCGGGGCGTAGCGGAACCAGAACGGGAGCCGGATGGCAAGGTGGTCTGGCAGGGCATGGTGATCGACATTGACGATGAGAAGCGTCTGGAGCTGGAGCTTGAAACTCTGTCCGTTACCGACGAGCTCACTGGGTTGTTCAATCGTCGTTACTTCATTCGCAAATTGGAAGAGACCGCGGTACAGCAGGATCGATATGGCGGAGAGTTTTCTCTCATTGCCGTGGATCTGGACCACTTCAAAGAAATCAATGACGCCTACGGCCATCCGGTCGGGGATGTGGTTCTGAAGCGTTTCGGGGAGTTGATCCAGCACCGGGTCCGGAAATCGGATGTGGTCGCCCGGACCGGTGGCGAGGAGTTTCTCATACTGATGCCGCAAACGTCGCTGGAGAATGCGGCACAGGTTGCGGAAGACTTAAGGCACGCCATTGAAACCGAGAGCTTTGTCAGTGACGAGCGCCAGGCTTTTCGGGTTACCTTGAGCGCAGGGGTGGTCAGTTGCAGGGAACAGGCTGTCACGGTTCGCGAGTTGCTGTCGATCTGTGATCGGTCGCTCTACCGGGCGAAGCGTCATGGGCGTAATCGCATCATGGTGCAGTAGACTTCACCAGCCTACCGGGCGTGATTCAGGCCTGTGATTTTAAACAAACCCCGCCGAAGCGGGGTTTGTTGAAGGCCGATTTAAGTCAGATTGCTTCAGGCAGTGGATCCTGGATCACCGTGTGGATGAACTGGATGACGTTGCGGGTGTCCTCGGCCTGCTTCACGAAGGCATCGATATTGCTGCCAGAGTAACCATCACTACCCAGCACCCGTACCCAGACATCTTCCGTACGGTCACCGTAGGCGCAGCTCAGGTCGTCCGGCTGGCGTTCCACGAAATCCACCATGGCACCTGAATAGATGGTTTCGGTGGTGTGGGTGAAAGCGCTGTAATCCACGTAACCGCTGGCCAGCCGTTTCGCTCCGCACTCGGCAGCATTACCCTGGCAGGCTGCAGTGCCTTTCATCAGGAACAACAGTCCTTCATCGGTCAGCTGTTGCTCGAGTTCCGGCTTGATGGCCAAGTCTACCTGAGTCCATGTGCCATCCTGCATGATTTCAACGGTGCCCTCGAGCTTTCCCCAGCGCATCAGTGCCCAGTACAGCGAAAGGCCGGCGAGCGGGGAATCGACCGTTTGATAGGTCACGTTACCGGTTCCCTCATCGACCCCATAGGCGAGCCGACCGGAAAGGTCCAGCTTCAGACCGACAGAAGCATTGATGGAATTCATGACATCATACAGAGCCCGATCGAGAACGCGCGGGTTGGTCAGCGCCACCCGTACCACGTTGAGGCGGCCAAGCTCGAGTTCGATCACGTCGTCCTCATAGCCTTCGACGATCACGCATTCTCCGGAATCCGGGTCGAGCACCATTGGCACGAAACCACCGTTAACTGAGAGAGGTTGGGGGCAGCCATTCTCATCGAGGACGGGAACACCATCCAAATCACGTTCCAGTGCCCACAGGTCACCGAAAACCTCACCCTTGTTGGTGAAATCCACGCCTTCGTTGAGCCCGAGAACGGTATTGATGAACACCAGGCCGTCAATGGTCAGCGGCACACTCTTGTTGGAGGCACCACCGAGGAAGGAAGCCGCGGCATGCATCAGGTCAAACCTGCCATCGGCTGTGGGCAGGGTCTGTAGGGGTGCTTCCGGCATATCCTGGATGACATCGTGCATGAACACGATAGTGCGCCGTGCGTCGTCCGCATGGGTCATGAAGCCGTTGATGTTCACCCCGTTGTAATCCTCGAGGCCGAATACCTGCTCCCAGGCGTATCCTGTCTCATCACGATAATGACAAGCGCTGCCGTCGTCATAATACTGAATGTAGCTCAGGAGCTGGGTTGCATAGTCCATTTGCCGGTCGTGAACGGTCTGGGACAGATCCGCATAGCCTTCGTGCAAATCGACGCCGTGATCCCGCCCCGGCGTGCCATCCCTCAAATAGGCGAGGTCACCCAGGTCCAGGTCATCCCGGATCTCGAGCCATTGCGGTGCAATAGTCTGGCCACCTTCGTGTTTCTCAGGGCCATATCCCGCAATTCGACCTTCTTTGAGAAGAGCGTTGTAGAGGGCCAGGTTCTCCCGAGGGGAGTCGATGGTGCTTTCAACCGGTAAACCGGTGACCGGGTCACTGGAGACCAGGATCAGACGCCCGGCGGGGTCAAGCTTGATCGCTTCGGAAGCGTTGATGTTCTTGATCGCCTCCTCCAGAGCGCGCGCAAACACGGTCGGATTCTGGGTCATGGTGCGAACCATGTTCAGCCGGCCAATTTCCAGCTCGATCGTATACTGCTCATAACCTTCCAGGACCGCGCACACAGGCTCCTCTTCCAGCGTGTCGAGGACCATGGGCACCGTATCGGTGGTCGTGCCATCCGGGAGGGTGATGGTTTCGGATGCGATAGGTTGCATACATCCGTTAGCGTCGAGAACCGGCACGCCGTAGGCGTCCCGGACGACCATCCACAGATCACCAAACAGGTTCTGCGGATCATTGGGGACATCGTTCAGGCCGAGGGCCGAGTTGATAAAAATCACGGAGTCCACTGTCAGTGGTATCTCCTTGCCGGTGGCTGCGCCCAGGAACGACGCAGCACTATCAAGTACGGCAGGGGATATATCCGCCTGGGGGAGCGTTCCTCCGTTATCAATCACGTCCGGGAATCTGTCAAAGTTGGACGAGCTGCCATCGCAGCCTGCAAGAAGGGCGGAGGTCAGGAGAGTTCCAAAAAAAGCTTTTCTATAGTTGCGTCTATGCATCATGGCTACACCTGTTGGAGATGTTACGCCGGATCACCGTAACTAACATCAATCCGGACAGAAGCCGTCGATTGGCAACTACCTGGCAGGTCGTTGGCGGCCTTGCCTACCTGTTCTGTTCTTCTGTGCAGTATAAATATAGAACCAAAAACGATGAACGTGGTAGATCTGGATCAAAAACTAGCCGATTCCGGGGGGCGCGAGTTGTACGTATCTTTGCTCAAACAGAAATTTCCTGATGAGCCGGGCAAGCGCTACTATGGTTTGAAGGGAAGCGGCCAGGAATCAAGGGGGCAAGGATGGCCGAATTACGTTTCAAGGACAGGAAAGACGCCGGCGCACGATTGGCTGAACAGTTAGCGACCATGGCAATCGAGCCCAATGCACTTGTCCTCGGCTTACCGCGAGGCGGTATCCCGGTCGGATACGAGATTGCCCGGACACTTCACCTGCAGCTGGATTTCCTGAATATCCGCAAGCTCGAGGTGCCCTGGCAGCCGGAAGTTGCCATGGGGGCTGTGGGTGAGGACGGGATTCCGCATCTGAATTCTGAGCTGGTGCGCTCCCTGGCGATCACGTCGGACCAGATAAAGCGGGTGAGGGATCTGGAGCTGAGCGTCATCTCGGAAAGGAAAAAGGCTTATCGGGGATATGCACCAAGGGCGGATATCCAGGGTCGGCAGGTGATCCTGGTCGATGATGGCATCGCGACCGGCGCGACCATGGATCTGGCGATCGAAATCGTGAGAAATGCTGGTGCCCGGTCCCTGATCATTGCTATCCCGGCGGGTCCGGAAGGCACAACCGCGAAATATGAGGACATGGTCGATCACTGCATCTGCTTGCAGGAACCGGCGGATTTCAACTATGTCGGGCAGTTCTATCGCAACTTTTACCCGGTAACGGATGAGGAGGTCTGCGAACTTCTGGGGGCAAGTTTTCACGCGCTTAATGAGGGAGCGTCGTGACACCGTTGCTGAGGAGGTGCTGGAACTTACTCGCAGGCATCGGTTTGCCGAGGTGATAACCCTGTACTTCGTCACAGGCGAGCCTGTCGAGTTGCTCAAGCTGGGTGGCATTCTCGACACCTTCTGCAATTACTTTCAACCCCAGGCTGTGTGCCATGCGGATGATCGCAAGCACAACCGATGAGATATCGGGATCCGTGCCCATGTCACGTATGAAGGAGCGATCAATCTTGAGCTTATCTACCGCGAAGCGGTTCAGGTACGCGAGGCTTGAATAGCCAGTGCCAAAATCGTCGATGGCGAGATGGATGTTGCGCTGTTTCAGTCCCTGAATGGTGTTCACCACCCGTTTTTGATCACCGATCAGTACGGATTCCGTCAGTTCCAGTTCCAGATAACGGCCCTCAAAGCCAGTCTCGTCCAGTATCCCGCCCACCTTGTCACACAGATCACCCCGCTGGAACTGGATCGCAGACAGGTTGACCGCCAGAGTAATCGGCGGCATACCCTGATCCATCCAGGCCTTGCCCTGACGGCAGGCTTCCCGCAGCACCCATTCGCCAATCTCCACGATCAGGCCACTTTCTTCGGCAATGGGAATGAAGCGTGACGGGGATACCCATTCCAGCTCAGGGTTGTTCCAGCGCAGGATCGCTTCCGCGCCGGTGATCTTGCGCGTAGCCAGGTCCATCTGGGGCTGGTAATAGACTTCCATTTCCTTCCTTTCCAGCGCCCCACGCAACTTGGCCAACAGATTCTGGCGCTCGAACGCCTTCTCCTGCATGGCGGTATCGAACCGGCGGAAGGTGTTTCTTCCCTCCATTTTCGCGGCGTACATGGCGGTGTCCGCATTGCGGGAGAGTGTCGTGAAGTTATCGCCATCGTCGGGAAACAAGGCCACGCCCATGGAGACAGATGTCGCCAGATGGTGCCCGTCTACGGCGAAACTGCTGGCGAATAACTGATGCAGCCTCTCCATCTCATGCACATAGGCTTTTTCCTCGGGCCCGAGCTTGGCCAACACCATGAACTCATCTCCGGCTGCGCGGGCGATAACATGAGTTTCCGGGGTGAGAGTGCCCAGTCGGCGGGCAACTTCCTTCAGCAGGTTATCGCCGACGGTATGGCCCAGGGAATCATTGATGTCCTTGAAGTTGTCCAGGTCCAGATAGACCAGGGCGTACCGACTGCCTGAGGATCCAGTTTCCTCGATTCGGCCATTGACCAGTTCCTCGAACCGGGCCCTGTTCGGGAGCCTGGTCAGAGGGTCAAAGTGGGCGAGGAACTCGATTTTGGCGAGATTGGACTTGCGCTTGGTAATGTCCCGGACGAAGGAGAAAAATCCCGAGGTGAACGTGCCGTCAAAGACGTGGGCACTGATTTCCACATCCCGGACACTGCCATCTTTCCGGCGCCAGCGGCTTTCCAGTCGCCCGGAACCCTCGACCATGACCTGGTCCAGTGATCGCTCGATGGCTGCGGCATCCAGATCGACTTCCAGGTCGCGGATGTTCATGCCCAACAGCTCGGTCTGGGTATATCCCGTGATTTCCTCCGTTGCACGGTTGACCTGGATGAAGTTTGCGTCGTAGTCCATCACCAGCAGACCATCCATGGCGGCCTGGACCATTAGTTCGTAGTTGGCCTGGGTCCGTCGGTGGTCGGTAACGTCCGTGGCAATGGCGCCGCTGCCGGTTAGCTCGCCGTTCTGATCGAGGATCGGAAAATGTACGGCCTCGAACATCCTCGGCTCGTTCTCGAAGTTCACGATATCGGTTACGGTGATTGGCGTGCCCAGCTCCCGTGCTCGCTGGTCCTGACGGCTGATTGACGCGGCCGCGCTGGGCGGAAAGACGTCAAAAATACTCTTGCCCGGAATCTTTTGGCCCTCAAGGCCAAGCAGTTTCCGAAACGCAGGATTGGTGAGTGTTATGCGACCGTCCGCATCCATCAGATAGATGAGTGCTGGCGAGTGTTCGATGAAAGTACTGGTCAGGGATTCGCTACGGGCCAGCTGGGCGGTCCGTTCGTCAACCAGTTCCGAGAGGTGTTCTTCGTGGCGTTTCACGTCACGGAAGAGAAACTGGTAAGGCCGGATCAGTCCGGTCACCAATACGCCCCGATAGATCAGATAGGCTGATACCAAAAGCAGGTAATGACCAAGTTCGTTAGCAAAGCCATAGACACTGACATACCGGGTGAGTGTCAGTGTGGCCAGGATGTTGAATATCAGAGAGGTCTGGATCAGATAGAAGACCGGCATGGCGAATCGCCGTCTCTGGCGGTAGAGCCATGCCATGGTGACCGCAAAGATCCCGGCAATAATATACTCGGAGGTAACCTTGAACGGAGTCAGTCCCGTGCCCTCGAGATAGCTGTCCGGAAACACTCCGGAAAAAACCGCAAGTACCAGAATTACGGTGGCCGAACCAAAGACCGTAAACGGTAACATCAGGCTGATGCGCCACCTGACAGCCATGACGCCGATCAGAAAGGCGAAGGCCTCCAGGTAGCGGAACGCAACCCATAACTGGGTAGGCAGGTTGCCATCATCGTCGGGGAAAATGCCGATGCCCTTGTAGCCAATGGTATGGAGCAGCTCAAGGGAGGCAATGAACACCGCGGCAGTGCCGATAACCCCGAGAAAGCTGTTGGTGGCCCAGTGGCGGGTGTGCCAGGCCAGAGCGAAGAGTCCAGCCAGTACGACGATACGGATCATTTCCACCAGTGTGTGGAAGAGCAGATAGTCGTTGCGGGCAGTCAGGTGCAGCGAAGCGAGGACAATAACCAGCCCGACGATTTGCGGCAGGGCAATCGGCAGATCGGATCTGGAGGCTTCGCTCTGGTACCGTGACATGGGCCTTCTGCAAACAGACTTTCAGAGATTCAAGTCTATACTACTGCGAGTTTTTCGGCTCGGGACTGTTGGAAATTACTGACCTTCAGCGAGACGATGGCCAGTTCGCTGGAGTATCAGCGAGGATACCCCGTTATGTCACGGATTTTCCGGTAAATTGGCTGCAGCCGGGGATACATGTCCAGATACACCTCGGAATAGAGCCGGTTATACAGTGCATGGGTCGTTGGATCGGGTTGGAAGCACTCGCCAACACGGGTCATGGCAGAGACCGCTGACGCAAAGTCCGGATGCAGACCCAGCCCGACGGCGGCATCGATGGCGGCACCCAGGCCCGAGGTTTCATAGGTGTGGGGCCGCTCCGCGGGTAATCCGAAAATATCCGCGGTCAGTTGCATGGCCGCATCGCTCTGGGAACCGCCGCCGGCAACCCGAAGCTTTCGGATGGGCACACCGCTGCGCTTCTCAATCCGCTCCTTGCCTTCACGCAAGGCGTACGCGAGCCCTTCCAGGATCGCCCGGTAGATGTGAGCCCTGGTATGGACATCGCCAAAACCGATGATGGCGCCCTTGGCCTCCGGACCCGGTTGGCGCACACCCGGCGACCAGTAAGGCTGCAGCATGAGCCCCATGGAGCCGGGAGGCACATCCCGAACCAGCTCATCGAAGAGGACCTCCGGTTGAATGTCCAGCTCTTCGGCAATATTCCGCTCTCTGAGACCGAATTCCCGTTTGAACCAGCTCACCATCCAGTAACCGCGGTAGATCATGACTTCCGTGGAATAATGACCGGGCAGGGCGGCGGGATAGGGTGGCATCAGGCGCACCGGTTCCACGTATCTTGGGCTGGTGGTGTTTATGGTTGCTGTTGTGCCGTAGCTCATACAGCCAACGTCCGGACTCAGGCCGCCGGATCCCAGAATCTCACAGGCCTTGTCGGAGGCCGCCGCAATCACAGGAAGACCCTCGGGTACACCCAGGTGTCGGGCGGCCTCGGGGAGAAGCTCGCCGATTCTGTCACCCGGTGCCACCAGTTCCGGTAGCTGGTCCGGAGTGACGGGCATGGTTTGCCATTTGAAGTCATGTTTGCCCGCCCACCGGTGTTTCTTGTAGTCAAAGGGCAGATAACCGACCTGGCTGCCGATTGAATCCCGGTACTGGCCGGTCAACCGGAAATTTAGATAGCCAGAGAGCAGCAGGAACTTGTGGGTTTTTCCCCAGACCTCCGGCTGATTCTGAACGAGCCAGTTCGCCTGGGTTTTCTCGCGAAACCTTGTGATGGTGTCTTCCAGACGGGTGATCTTGAACAGCCAGCCCCAGGGGCCTTTGACCGATCCGTCGACGCGGGCGTGACGCTGGTCAAGCCAGATGATGGCCGGGCGCAGGGGATTGCCATTCCGGTCAAGGTTGATGACGGTGCCTCGCTGGGTTGTCACGGTGACGCCAGCCACATGGTCCGGGCTGGCATCGGTACCCTGCCAGAGTCTGTCGCAGGCCACCCCAAGGCTCTCCCAGAAGTAATCCGGATGCTGCTCGGCCCACCCGGGTTGCTCCGAGAAATAGGGCTCGATTTCCTGCTTGCCCTTGCCAACCAGGTTGCCAAGGGTGTCGAACAGCAGGGCCCGAACGCTTTGGGTGCCATTATCGATGGCCAGGATCAGAGGTGTGTCACTCATGTCGGGCGTCATCCTCCGGCAGGCTGTAGGCCTGGTGATACAGCTTCAGGTAGCGTTTTTCTTCCTGCTCCCACTGTTGATCGGTCCAACCGAGGCGTGGCTGACAATAACGCCTTAACTCCGGCAGCAGTTCCGACGCGCCATTCGGCAACACAAGTCCCACACGGGTGCGGCGAAGCAGAAGGTCATCCAGGTGTACCACCTGTTCATGCTGGCAACTCCAGGCAAGCTCCGCCCAAAGCACCCCGGTATGGGCGATGGGCGCCAGATCAGCCTGTTCAATAAGCGGGTGGACGTTGGGCCCATACCAGCCCTGCAGGCGCTGCCAGTCAAGAAAGGCTATTCCTGCCGGGCGGTCTGTTGGTGCAAGCGGGGCAAACACCGGGCTGGCGCCAGCGCGCAGCAGGTGCCTGCGTTGTTCGCCCAGGCCGAGTTCAAGCGCTTCCCGGGCGATGCGCCGGAAAGTCGTGAGCTTACCGCCGGCAATGCTGACCAGTCCGTTATCCTCCTGCACCACGTGCTCCCGGTTTTCCTTTGAGGCGGACTTGCCGGAACCGTCAGTCACGACAGGGCGCACGCCGGCCCAGGAGGATACGACTTCCTTCCGGTCCAGACCGGCCGACGGGAACAGCGCCCGGGCGATGGCCATCAGGTAGTCCACTTCTTCCGGGGTAATGCCGGGTTCGCAGTTGATATCTCGCTGGTGATCAAGATCGGTGGTGCCCAGTACCGTCGTTCCCGCCCAGGGAAAGGCAAAAACCGGTCTCCGGTCATCCGGATGCAGCAGCGAGACCGCGCAGGACACCGGCAACCGGCTCCAGGGCACCACCAGGTGGCTCCCCCGCAAGGGCCGGATGTGCAGGAGGGCTGAGGCGGTCACCTGTTGTTGAAGCATCGAAGCCCAGGCACCCGTGGCGTTGATGACCAGCGGGGTTCTGACCGCCACCGAATGTCCGTCTTCGGCGTCCACCAAATCAATACCGCTCACTCGTCCCTCATGTCGGTGCAGTGTTCTTGCCTCGGTATAGTTAAGGCAGACGGCGCCGTCCCGCCGGGCTTCATCCAGGACCCGAAGCACGAGGCGGGCATCGTCGGTCACGCCATCCATGAACAGACTGGCGCCGTTCAGGTTTTCCGGGGTGAGGCCCGGGACCCATTGCAGGGCTTCCCGGTGATTCAGGTATCGGTGTGTCCTGACGCCGGCAATGCGATCATAGATGCCCAGCAATAACTGAAACAGTTTCGGGCCGGGAAAGGCTTTGCGAAAATGGGGCATAACGAACGGGAGAGGGTCCACCAGCCCCGGCGCCTCATGCATCAGGCGCTGTCGCTCGGTTACCGATTCCCGCGTCAGCCGGAGGTTGCCGCTGCCCAGGTAGCGGAGGCCACCATGGACCATTTTGGAGGACCGGCTCGAGGTGCCCCAGGCGAAGTCTTTCTGTTCGACCAGCAGGGTTCGGAGACCGCTGCCGGCCGCCTCCCGGGCAACTCCGGCGCCAGTGATGCCGCCACCGACCACAACCACGTCGAATTCGGGATTGGCCGTGGCCAGGTCTGCAAGGCTTCCCTTTCTGGCCATGGTCTACTCCACCAGTGTTTTGGGATTGAGCAATGAATCGGGGTCAAACTGGTGGCACAGAGCCCGGATAGCCTCCATGCCCAGCTCGCCTTTCTCGACCGGAAGGTAGGGCGCGTGGTCTTTGCCGACGCCATGTTGGTGGCTGATCGTACCGCCGTTGTTGACGATCAGTTCGGAGGTCGAATGTTTTAGTCTGTGCCAGCGTCGGAGAGTCTGCTCATGGTTGGCACCGACGCGGAACACGTACGTGGTGTAGATACTGCAGCCCTGCCCATAGAAATGAGAGAGGTGAGTGAAGACGTGGGTCTTTTCCTCCTCGTCTGAGAGGCGTTCGCGAAGATTGGACTCGATCAGGCTCATCAGGTTGTCCACCTTCGACCAGTCGGTGGCGGTTTCCAGGGTGTCCACCGCGTAGCCGAGTTGCCAGAGGGCCTCGCGCAGGTAGGGCATGGTGAAGCGTTTCTCCGCCCACTTTTCACCCATACGGGTACCGGTATAGACACCAGAGTATTCCTTGCAGATGGTCTTGACCTGGACCAGCGCCGCCTTGCACTGTTGCCGGGTGCCGGTGACCCCGAAGGTCATCATGCATTTGCCAGGCCCGGCACCCCGGAAGGCCAGGAAGCGCTCCAGAACGCCGATCAGGGTCGGGCGACCGGCCAGTGCCAGTTGTGTCTCCGTTTCCACCGGGTTGCTCAGGCGCAACATGGACAGCTGTGTTCTTTGCTGGACCAGCTTCCGGCATGCGGTGCGGGCACTCTCCCAGTCCGGGAAGAAGGCCACATGGAAGCTTTCGTGCTCTGGCAGTTCGCTGACCCGGACTTTCACCTCGGTGATGATGCCCATGCGGCCCTCGGACCCGAGGATCATCTCCCTTATGTCCGGACCGGCACTGGAGGCGGGGATGGTCGGAATCTCCAGGGGGCCCTTGAGTGTCTCGATCCGGCCCCCGGCAAAGAGCTGCTCGATCCGGCCGTAGCGCAACGACTGCTGGCCGCTGGAGCGGGAAGCCACCCAGCCACCGATGGTCGAGAGTTCAAAGGACTGGGGAAAGTGACCGAGGGTATAACCGTGGGCGCGGAGCTGGGATTCCACCAAGGGGCCGGGGGTGCCGGCACCAAAGGTTGCGATCTGGCTTTCGCGATCCAGATCGGTCAGCTGGTTCATGTTGGCAAGGCTTACGGTCAGCACCGGCTTCCCGGTGTCCGCCGGGTTGATATGGCCGGCGACGCTGGTCCCGCCGCCGTAGGGAATCAGCTGGATACCATACTGTCGGGCATAGTTGAGCAGTACCTGGATCTCATGGGTGGTGCGGGGCAGGGCCACTCCGTCCGGAAACAGGCCAATGTTGCCGCTACGCATGGCCAGCCAGTCCGGCAGGCTCTGACCCCGGGCGTGGCGGACGCGGGCCTCGGGCGTGATGTCGATCAGGGAGCATGTGGCAGAATCGGGAGTGAGCCGCGACTCCGGCACGAGGGCGCAAACGGCATCAAGACTTGCATCACCCAGGGGCTGTCCCTTTCCGATCCGGTCATTCAGGAAAGCGTGGCCCTCCCTGGGCAGTTCAAGTGAAAACTGGTCATCGCCCCAGCCGTTCCAGCATCTCATGGTCGCACTCCATCTGAATCTTTGGTCGGGTTGGCATTCTAGCGCCTCGAGCCAGTCGGTCATTGTCGGCTGGCGACATTCGAAGTGTCATTTACCGCCATGCTTCCCTGGGCCGGACGGTCAGGGGCGGAGCGACTGGTCGAGGCGTTTGTTGAGTTCCTGCCAGCGTGAGAGTTTTTCCGATTCCCCGGCCCGAGTCTGCCTGCCGCCGGATTTATTGAGCCAGAGTCCTTCGCCGTTAAAGCTATAAACGGGTTCCAGATCAGTGCGTTCCGACGCTGGTTTGATGTCATTTATGAGATTGTCCAGAATCAGCGGATCGGCGTCGGGTTCGGGATACCAGGCCAAAACCATGTGGGCCTGGTTCAGTTCCAGAGCCTTGACGTAGACGACCCGAAGCTGGTCATCGGGCACACCCATGGATTTCAGCGTCAGGTACTTTGCAATGGAAAAATCTTCGCAATCGCCCGCGTTCGTGGTCAGAAGTTCAATCGGGGTCGCCCAGTAGTCCTCTTCGCCCCAGTGGCGGATATCGCTGACAAAATTCACCCGATTGAAGAACGAATTGACCAGCCGGAGCTGACGGTCGACCGGCGCATTGGCAGCGAGGTCATGCAGCCGCTGCCAGTCGGTCAGTCGCTGATGGGCTTCCTGGCCAAACTCCTGGAGTACGTAATTCATCAAACGATTACCCAGCTCCAGGGCACTGACCAACGAGACAGCAAGCAGGAGGGGAATCCAACCGGA
The DNA here is from genome assembly GCA_014762755.1 of Marinobacter sp. GTDB lineage: Bacteria > Pseudomonadota > Gammaproteobacteria > Pseudomonadales > Oleiphilaceae > Marinobacter. The sequence continues at coordinate 8,927 of JABURI010000172.1, read as the reverse complement.
GCGGCGGCACAGTCCTGGCGCTGCCGTGGTCATGGCCGGACCTAGTTGTTTGTCCGTAGGCGTTCCCGGAGCTGTTCGAGACGCCGGCGGATTTCCTCACGCCGCTGCTGATCGGCGCTCGGGGTGGTGGGTGAAGCGGTGGTCTGGTCCTGGCTGGAGGCAGCAGGCTCTGCCTGTTCCATCCGATCGTCCGCGGTGAAGGACATGCCGGAGCGATCCGCGTCTTCAGGGAAGTAAAGATTCTCCAGCTTGCCCGAGCGTTCGATAATGACCCTGTTGGGAAATACTGATCTCAAGGTGGCATTGCCCGGCAGCTCGTCGCCCACGAGGTAGACTTCCGTCTTGCTCTTGTCGTCCTCGATCAGCGCACTGCCGGGAAATTCGCCACTGGCCGCGAGAACGCCACGCAGAAAGAGGCGCAGGTTGGTCTCAGGCAGGTTCTCGGTATCGAGTTCGGCGGCGGCACCATCAGCGGCCGGGGAACCAAACAGGGTAAGGGTTGCCAAATCTACCTGAGGAACCTCCCGGGTACTCGGTACGGACTGTTGTGCGGCCTGCCCGCGACCGGCGAGGATTGGCTGCGTTTCTGTCTGCCAGAAGCGGTATCCCTGCCACGCAGTGATGGCCAGCATGGCGGCTACTGCAACCATTGCCAGCGCCATGGGAAGCCGTGGGTGAATTGACAACATCGATCATCCTGAGTGCTTGGTGGGCCATTCGAAAGGCCACAGGTTATCAGACTGCAACGTTTTAGTGGCAGTATAGTGTATAGAGTTATTCAGCGGGTCCATATCCTGTGGTAGCCTTTCTGAATTAGTTGAATCAAAAAGGGTTTCCGGGTCGATATAGCCTCGGTTACCGACAAGAAGATTGCCTGACGAAAACGAGGACGACCTTGACCATTGAGACCGAAGTTCAGCCGCAGGATGCTCCGCTGGGACGTCTTCCGTTTACCTTCGCGAAACGCAACGGGGTGATTCTGACCCGTTCCGAGGAGGGTGAGCCGATCATTCTGGTTCGCCCCGGTGCCTCTCACTCGGCCGTTGCTGAGGCGAACCGCCTGAGCGGTGGCCGGGCAAGGTTCTCTACCATCGACCCCGACCGGTTTGATCAGGCACTGAATGCGGCGTACCAGAGCGATTCCGCAGAAGCGATGCAGATGGTCGAGGGCATTGGCGATGACATGGACCTGGCCTCTCTGGCGGATTCGGTGCCGGAAACCGAAGACCTGCTGGAGCAGGAGGACGATGCGCCGATCATCCGGCTGATCAATGCCATCCTGACCGAAGCCGTCAAGACCAACGCCTCGGACGTCCATATCGAAACCTACGAAAAACAACTGGTGGTGCGCTTCCGGATTGACGGCGTGCTGAGGGAAGTGGTGCAGCCCAAGCGGGCGTTAGCCCCGCTGCTGGTGTCCCGGATCAAGGTCATGGCCAAGCTGGACATCGCCGAGAAGCGGATTCCCCAGGATGGCCGGATTGCTCTGCGGGTCGCCGGTCGGGAAGTGGATATCCGGGTTTCCACCATGCCGTCATCCAGCGGCGAGCGGGTGGTGTTGCGTTTGCTGGACAAACAGGCCGGCTCGATTCGACTTGAATCGCTCGGGATGGCCGGGCGAGATCTGAAGGTCCTCCGTAAGCTGATCTATCGTCCCTATGGCATCCTGCTGGTAACCGGCCCCACGGGTTCCGGTAAGTCCACCACGCTGTATGCATCCTTGCAGGAGATCAATGACCGCAGCCGGAACATCCTGACCGTTGAGGATCCGATCGAGTACAACCTGCCGGGTATCGGCCAGACCCAGGTCAACACCAAGGTGGACATGACGTTCGCCCGGGGCTTGAGGGCGATCCTGCGTCAGGATCCGGATGTGGTCATGATCGGTGAGATCCGGGATCTGGAAACCGCCGAGATCGCAGTGCAGGCCAGTCTGACCGGTCACCTGGTGCTCTCAACCTTACATACCAACACGGCGGTCGGTGCCATCACCCGTTTGATGGACATGGGGATCGAACCCTTCCTGATTTCCTCGAGCCTGGTGGGCATTGTCGCCCAGCGCCTGGTTCGCGTGCTGTGCAAGGAATGCCGGGAGCCGTACACCCCAAGCGAGGAGCATTGCGAATTCCTGCAGCAGGACCCGGCCAATCCGCCGACCATCTATCGCGCCCGGGGCTGTGAGCACTGCAACCAGCTGGGGTATCGGGGACGTATCGGTATCTATGAAGTGGTGGAGATCAACGAGGAAATCAGCTCGCTGATCCACAAGCGTGCTGGCGAACTGGAGCTGGAAAAAGAGGCGCGCAAGGGCGGTCCGAGTATTCATGCCGATGGGGTTCAGAAAATCCTGGATGGAGTGACCACGGTGGAAGAAGTTCTCCGTGTAACCCACCGGAGCCAGTAAACCATGCCAGCATACGAATACAAGGCTCTGGATGCCCGAGGCAAGCAGAAACAGGGCGTGCTTGAGGCCGATGCTCCAAGGGCTGTGCGCCAGCAACTCCGGGAAAAAGGACTGACGCCACTGGCGGTGGAGCCAGCGGTGGAAAAACAGCGCCGGGCCAGTCCACTCAGTGGTCGCGGCTCCCTGACCGCCTCAGACCTCGCGTTGGTCACCCGCCAGCTGGCTACCCTGATCCAGTCCGGGATACCGGTAGAGCAGGCGCTCAGTGCCGCTGCCCAGCAATCTGCCAGGCCGCGAATCCGGAGCATGCTCATTGCCATCCGGGCCAAAGTCATGGAGGGCTACAGCCTGGCCGACAGTCTGGGTGAGTTCCCGAAAGCGTTTCCCCGGCTGTACCGCTCTACAGTTGCAGCGGGCGAGCATGCCGGCCACCTGGACCTCGTGCTGAATCGCCTCGCCGATTACACCGAGAATCGGCAGGAGGCCCGACAGAAGATCCAGTTGGCGGCCATCTACCCAATCATTCTCAGTTTCGTGGCCATTGCCATCGTGGTCTTCCTTCTGACCTATGTGGTGCCGGACATCATCGAGGTGTTCCTGAAACAGGGCCAGGAACTGCCGGCATTGACCATGGCCATGCTGGCCATGTCGGAATTTCTCGCCACTTATGGTGTCTACCTTCTGATCATCCTGATTGTAGCGCTGGTCGGTTTTCGCGTGGCCTTGCGCAAGCCCGGTTTCCGCAAACGGTTTCATAAGCGCTTGCTTCACCTGCCACTGGTTTCTGACATGGTGCGGGGCGTGAACACCGCCCGCTACGCCAGCACCCTGAGCATCCTGACCACCAGTGGCGTGCCGCTGGTGGAGGCCATGCGAATCGCCGGCGAAGTGTTATCCAATGATTACCTTCGGGAGAGACTGCGGGATGCCGCCCGTAAGGTCAGTGAGGGCGGGGCACTGCACCGGTCTCTGGAGCAGACCGGCTACTTCCCGCCGATGATGCTGCACATGATTGCCAGCGGCGAGGCCAGTGGAGAACTTGATAATATGCTGGAACGAACCGCCCGGATGCAGGAAAACACCCTGCAGTCCAAGATTGCAGCCATTGTCGGCCTGTTTGAGCCCATGATGCTGCTGGTGATGGGTGTGGTGGTGCTGATCATCGTTCTGGCGATCATGCTGCCCATCCTGAACATGAGTAACCTGGTTGGCTGATATCCGGGCCAGTGGCCCGGCAGTACTTTTTCCGGGAAAGGAATCCATAGCAACGACGAGTGAGAAAATGACGAGCAAGACTATGCACAAACAGTCCAAACAGCGCGGTTTCACCCTGATCGAGATCATGGTGGTCATGGTGATACTGGGCCTGCTGGTTGCCATCGTGGCCCCCAATATCATGGGCCGTAGTGACCAGGCCAAAGTCACGATCGCCGAGACCCAGCTCAAGAACATCCAGAGCGCTCTCGACCTGTACCGCCTGGACAACAGCCATTACCCGTCCACGCAGCAGGGCCTGGAAGCGCTGGTGTCCAAGCCCAGCGGCAGCCCGGAGCCGAATAACTGGAATCCGGATGGCTATCTCAAGAGTGTTCCGGAAGATCCCTGGGGCAACCAGTTCCAGTATGTAAGTCCCGGTACCGAGGGTCCCTACGACCTGTATTCCTACGGCGCTGACGGCCAGGAAGGTGGCGATGGTGACGCCGCAGATATCAGTGTCTGGAAGACCAAAGGCTGATCGGCTGTGCGGGACAGGACAACGCAAAGCGGCTTTACGCTGATAGAAATCCTCGTTGTCCTGATCGTGGTGGGTCTGCTTGCCTCCCTCGCGGTATTCACCCTGGGAGGCGGTTCCCAGCAACGGGAACTGGAGAATCAGGTCAGAGAACTGTATCTGTTGATGCAGACCGCCTCGGAGCAGGCTGTGCTGAACAACCTCGAGATGGGGGTCAGGCTGGAGGAGGGCGGTTACCAGTTTGTCGCCTTTCAGGACCAGACGGCGGAATGGAAAGCTTCCGGCGAACGCATCTTCCAGGCACGGGCGTTCCCGGAATGGCTGGTTGCCACCGAGTACATTGAGAACGACGCCCCCAGGCTTGCCTCGGAGGAAGACCGGCAACTGCCGGACATCGTGTTTTTCTCCAGTGGCGAGACCACTCCTTTCCAGATCGAATTCACCGTGGGGTCGGACACCGACTACATGCATGTGCTGGAGTCTGATGGTGTGACCGGCATCCATTGGCGCAAGCCCGGGTCAGAGGGTGAGGCATGATGCACCGGTCCCGTGGCTTTACCCTGATTGAGGTCCTGGTCGCCCTGCTGGTGTTCGGCCTGATCGCGACGGCGGCGGCCGAAGTGGGCAGCCAGTATATCTCCAGTTTCGAGCGGATCAGGGACAAGACCCTGGCGGGATGGATCGCCGATAACCGCATCAACGCCATTCGCCTCGAGGAGGAGTTGCCGGGGATCTCCGAAAACTCCACCGATACTGATTACGGTCCTTTCCGGTGGCGGGTCACCACGGCGGTGAAGGCAACGGCCGAGCCCACTATGCGGCGGATCGAGGTATCCGTGGCCAAGTACACCGATGAGCGCAGCGATCCGGTGCCGCTTCACACTCTCTCGGCATTCGTGGGGGAAAAGTGATGCGCCAGTCCGGCTTCACCCTCATGGAAGTGCTGATCGCGGTGACCATTACGGCAGTGATCGGTCTCGGTGTCTGGCAGGTCATTAACGGCGTGGTCAATTCCAGGGACCGGGTCAACGAGTTGGCTGAGGAATTTGATTGGATCCAGCGCGCCATGCTGCTCCTGGAACGGGACATCACCCAGGTGGTGAATCGTTCCGCCCGGGATGTCTACGGGGACTTTCAGCCGGCACTGACCAGCCGGGAGGAAGGCTATGCCCTGATGCTGACCCGCCAGGGCTGGCGTAATCCGCTTGGGCTGAGGCGCAGCGGGCTACAGCGGGCAGGGTGGGAATACACCGGTACCGAGCTCTTTCGTCGCTATTGGCCCACGGTGGATCAGGGCCAGGAAGACAACAGCGAGAACGTGCTGCTGCTTGAGGACATTACCGCCTTTGACGTGCGCTTCATGAACAGCGAGCGCGCCTGGCAGGAGGATTGGCCGTCGGATGATGATCTCGCTGGTCTGACCCCGGGCGAACGCCCGGAACTGCCCATGCCTTTGGGCATTGAGGTCACCATCGAACACGAGCGGTTTGGTGAACTGGTCCGCACCTTTGCCCTGCCGGACTTCGACCCGGCCGCTGCGCAGGGCCTGGTCAATCAGGCCAATGAAGCAGCCACTCAGACGGACGAGGAAGAAGAGGACGAACAACAACCCGAACAGCCGGGTCAGCAGCAGCCAGGTCAGGAAATTACCCCACAGCAGAACGGAGCTGCGGGATGAGGTTCTCCCGGGATCGCCACTTCGGAAACAAGCAGCGCGGGGTCGCCCTGGTGATGGTGTTGCTGGCCATGGCCCTGGTGGTCATGCTTGCCTCAGGCATGACCCAGCAACTCAATATCCGGGTATTCCAGGCGGGACACTACCTGGCGCAGCAACAGGGTCAGAGTATTGCCCTCGGGGCCGAGGCTTTCGCCCGCCGCATCCTGGTCCGGGATTTCGAGGAGGACAAAGAGGATGGCTCGATGGTCGATAGCCTGGATGAATTCTGGGCCATGAATGCCGCCATACTTCCCCTGGACGAGGGCAACAGCGTCGCTGAGGTGCAGATCGATGACCTCGGTGGTCGGTTCAATCTGAATGACCTGGTCACGCCAGCAGGGCAGGTGGACACCCTCGCAAAGGATCGTTTCACCCGGTTGCTCATGGTTCTTGGCATCACAAGCATTACCGCCGATGCGCTGATCGACTGGATCGACGGCAACGACCAGACCATCAGCGCCTATGGCGCCGAGGATGGCCAGTATCTGATGGCCGACCCCGGGTACCGCGCCGGTAACCAGCCCTTTGTTGATGTCACGGAACTGAGACTGATCGAGGGCATGACCGAGGAAATCTACCAGGCCCTGAGGCCCCATGTGGTTGCCTTACCGGTCAGTGGCGCGGGGATCAATGTCAATACGGCAACCGGGCCTGTGCTGCAGTCCCTGCACGAGGAATTGTCAGAGGCGGCGATCGCCTCGGTGCTGGAGAAACGGGAAGAGGAATCGTTCAGCAACCTCCAGGATTTCCTCGCCTTGCCAGAGTTTGCTGGCCTCGGGCTCAAGACTACGGGCCTTACCCTGCAAACCCGTTTTTTTGAAGTTGTTTCACGGATTACCTACGATAATCGTGTCGTTAATATGGTCAGCACCGTTTTCCGTAACGGGGAAGGTGAGGTCCGGACGGTTCACAGGGATACCGGACAGAAAAACCGAATTACCAAAGAGCCTTATACCATTTCAGAAGGATAGCCATGTCTTATCGCCTTTTTGTCCGGCCGGTCCCGCCGTTTGCGGATGTCGATGAGAATCCGGATGCCCAGCTGTTCAATTGGGTGCTCCAGGATGCCACCGGCGATGCCCAGGCCCGGGGCACCGGGGATAACCGTGACACCATTGAACAGACCCTGGCCCAGAACGCGCTGGAAAACGTGTTGCTGGTGGGGTTGATACCCGGCGAGGACGCGCTGTTCTGTGTCGCTGATATTCCGGCCAAACAGAATCGTTTTATCCTTCAGGCTCTACCCTACGCTGTGGAGGAGCAGATTGCCCAGGACATTGATTCCGTTCACCTGGCCCTGGGCAAGCATTCGGAAGAAGGCTATCTGGTGGCCGCCATCGATCGGGAACGGATGGGCAACTGGACGACCCTGTTCTCGGGATGGGAGAACGCCCGCCTGGACGCCATCTATCCCGATGCATCACTTTTGCCATCAACGGAAGGGGGGTGGAGCATCTGCCTGGATGGTGAAGTGGCCATGCTGGTCAGCGACCGCGGCGAATGGCTGAGCATGCAGGCAGCCAACCTCGGAATGTTCGCCCATACCCTGGCGGTCCCGCCGAGCGAGGAAGTGATGGCCGAGGTTCCCGTTAGTCTTTACGGCACCCCGGACGAGCTGGAATATCACCAGTCAGTGATTGCAGATCTGAGGGCGCCGGGCCGGTTGGCCGTTCGCCAGGAAGAGCTCGATCTGATGCCACTGGAACTCCTTGCCCACGCCCACCATCACCACCGCTGCCAGCCCATCAATCTCTGCCAGGGCGCCTTTTCGGTCAAGGCCGGCAAGGAAAGCGCGTTCAAACCCTGGAAACCGTTGATCGCTGTTGCCTCGATCTGGTTCATTATCCAGGTGGCGCTTGAGGTCGGAATGGGCTTTTATTATCAGGGGCAGGCAGAAGAACTCGAAGAACAGGCCATGGCCATATACCGGGACGCCTTTCCGGACGATCGCCGCACCCATGCCGGAAATGTGCGCCGGGTTCTTGAAGGCCAGTTGCGGGTTGCCGGCTCCCGGGGCCCGGAACTCGACTTTATCGCGCTGATGAAATACACCGGTCAGCAATACTCCCAGTTACCTTCCTCCGGTTCGGTAACCTTCAACTCGGTCAACTACAGTCAGGACCGGGGCGAACTGGTGGTGGATATCCGCGCAGACAGCTACGATCGCCTGAGCGCTCTGCGCAATGGCTTGTCAGGGCAGGGCCTTCAGGCCCAGATCGGCTCGGTAGTCAATGAATCCGGCGGCGCCCGTGGCCGGCTGACGGTATCGGGAGGGTAACGGAATGTTTGAACGTTTGAAGGAACAACCGGCCGTTGGCAAGCTTATTGCGCAATACGATCAGTTGCCCAGACGTGACCAGCAGGCGTTAAGTGTGCTTGCAATCGCCGTACTTCTGGGGATTCTCTATTTTGCGGTGTGGCAACCGGTTGCCGGATTCCATGACCGGGCGGTCAGCGCCCGCGATAACGCAGCGGAACTGCTGAGCTGGATGCAGGCGAACGAGCCGGTGATCCAGGGCCTGGCGGGGACCTCGTCGTCCAGCACGTCCACAGCAGTAGACAAACCGGCCGATGGCCGCGCCCTGATGGCGCTGGTAACCAGCTCCGCACGGGAGGCAGGATTGGCATTGCAGCGCTTTGAACCCAGTGGTGACAGTGCAATCCGTGTCTGGATGGACGGCGTACCCTATGCCGACGTTGCCTCCTGGCTTGAAAGGCTCAATACAGAACATGGTGTGGTCATCGACCAGGCTGCCATGGACCGGGGCAACGACCCGGGTAAGGTTTCAGTTCGTTTGACACTGACCATCTGAAAAAGGGGAAGGCAATGACTGACGGCAAAGAAAACAATAACAAACCTGAGCCGGTAATTGTGCGTCTGGACGATACGGCCCGGAACGAAGCTCAGTCCATTCTTTACCATGCCTATCGGAATGAGCCGACATTCCAATATCTGTTCGACCACCGGAGGCCGGGCTACGATCAGCGTGTCCGTGCCACGGTAAGGGAATTGATCGACCTGTACTTTGAGTATAATCAGGACGCTATCGGCGTAATGGTGGATAATACGCTGG
>JABURI010000180.1 GCA_014762755.1 Marinobacter sp. | reverse complement strand
CAAAACTGGGGCCCGACTGGCGGGAACAGGAACAGCAGAAAACCGACTGAGCCAAAGGCCGTATACTCTGGTTATGAAACTTTGCCTGCCTGCCCTGTCCCTGATACTGCTATCCGTCACCGGATGTGTTGCCATGCCATCTGAACCAAACTCCGTCACGCCCCCCGAGAGTCAGTATGACGCCCGCGTGATCGACGCGGAAGCCGGCACACCGCTGACTGTCCAGCAGCTCGCCGAACGACTGGCCGACACCGATATCGTGGTGGTGGGTGAGTATCACGGCCATCATGCCTCACACCTTTTGCCGGCCCGCCTCCAGCAGGCCCTGTTTCATCAGAACCCGCGCCAGGTCCTGACCATGGAGCAGTTCAATGTGGATCATCAGGACACGCTCGACCGCTTCCTGGCGGGAGAGCTTGGCGAGACCGAACTGATCGAGGACGCCGAAGCCTGGAACAACTATCGCGCCGCCTACCGCCCGCTGGTGGAGTTCGCCCGGCGAAACCAACTGCCAGTGATTGCGGCCAACGCTCCGGCGGATGTGGTGCGCTGCGTCGGCCGCAAGGGCCCGGACTACCTGGAAAAGCTGCCCCCAGAAACCCGGGCACTGCTGCCCGAGACTGCCTTTCTCGATACCCTGGCCTACAAGGAAAAGTTTGTCGAGGCGATCGGCGGTAGCCACGGCATAGAGGACGCAGAGCTTTCCGAGCGCATGAGCAATACCTATCACGCCCAACTGCTCAGGGATAACACCATGGCCAGGACCATCCTGGACGCGCGGGCAAACCACCCGGAGCACCAGGTCCTGCACACCACCGGCACGTTCCACAGTGAGGAACGGCTGGGCACCGTCGCCGTGCTCGAACAACGTGCACCCGAGGTCTCCATCGCCGTGATCACCCCTGTGTTCTGGCCGGATGGAGAAGACGAGGTGCCGTTGGAGGCCAACCGGTCGAAAGGTGACTACCTGTACTTCATCCAGCCCCTGCCTGAGGAATTCCGGGATCCGGAGCGCGAACGCGAGGCCATGCGAGCCCGTTTCGCCAGCCGGCCGTCCACGAACTGCGAGTGACCGACTAGGTTCCTGGCAATTCCGAAGCCAGCATCGCCCGGAACACTGCCAGGTCTCCCTCGCTGAACAGCACCAACCGGATCAGGCGCACTGAGGTGAGATCCGGCACCACCTCACGAATCGTCGACACAGCCACCTTCGCGGCCTCCTCGATCGGGTAACCGAACACTCCCGTCGAAATCGCGGGAAAGGCAATGGACGACAGACCTTGCCGGTCCGCCAGCTCCAGCGCGTTGCGGTAACAATCCGCCAACAGTTTTTCCGAGGGCGTATCAACGCCATAAACCGGGCCCAGGCAATGGATCACGCAGGCATTGGGCAGGTCATGCCCACCGCTGATCACCGCCTGCCCTGGCTCGATAGGCGCCAGCTGCCGGCACTCCTCCGCCAACCCGGGGCCGGCGGCCGCATGAATGGCGCCTGCCACGCCGCTGCCGGGCATAAGCCGCGCGTTGGCAGCGTTGACGATGGCATCAATATCCGGCTGATTGGCAATATTGCCCCGCACACATTCAATCGAAACCTGCGTCATTAAACTCCCCTTTTCCGGCTCTCCGGTTCCCGGTAGTCTTGCCTGATAATCAGGATAGCAGGCCCTCGAACAAGGGCTAAGGCACACTAAGGAGCAGGTATGAAAGTAGTCTCGGCATTCATTCTTGGTATCAGCGCCATTATCGCCGCCTCGCTGGTAAGCGACGGCCTGACCGGGCTGCGAACGGCCGACCGTTTTGTCACCGTCAAGGGCGTTGCGGAACAGGAAGTGCGGGCGGATCTGGCGCTCTGGCCCATTCGTTTCGTGGCCACGGCCGAGACGCTCGATCAGGCCCAGGAGCGGGCCCGTGCCAGCCGCGACGCCATCATGGCCTTCCTCAAGTTACAGGCCATCGACGAATCTGCCGTGGAACTGTTGCGGCTGGATGTCACCGATACCCGGGCCAACCCCTATCCCGGCAACAACACCGAGCAGAAGTTCATCATCAACCAGACCCTGATGGTGCGCAGCGCGGACATCGACCGTATCCGTCAGGCGGCCCAGAATGTCAGTGATCTGGTAGACTCGGGCGTGGTGCTCTCTTCCGATTACGGTCCTGGCGGCCCCACCTACCTGTTCAGCGGCCTGAACGAGATCAAACCGGCCATGATTGCCGAGGCCACTGCTTCCGCCCGGGAAGCGGCGCTTCAGTTCGCCCGGGACGCTGACGCGGAACTGGGCAACCTGCGCCGGGCCAACCAGGGCGTGTTCCAGATACTAGCCCGGGACCAGGCTCCGGGTATCCGGGAGGACCAGCAGCCGGTCAAGACCGTGCGCGTGGTCTCCACCGTTGAATATTATCTGCGTTGAAGTCGGCCGGAGCTCTCACTGCGTGGCCACCATTTCATCGGTGACCCGGTATTCCCCCATCAGCCAGCGCATCACTTCGATGGCGGCCGGGTGGTCGAAGCTGTCGTAGGTGTGCAGCAAGCTCTGGCGCTTCTCATCGCTGATCCGCCCAAGGCCACCGTCCTGCAGCACCAGCAGGTCGGCCTGTAACTGGTGGGCAAGCTCGCTCCCCAGCAGTTCCCGGGCCGCATGCAGGAAAGCCTGGCCGTACTGGTAGTCCGGCCCCCGCCGGTAGCATTCGGCCAGAGTAATGGCCGGTATGGAAGTCAGGATCGGCTGCAGGGCGGGATTGATGCCGTGGCCGGCCAGATGAGCCGCGTTGGCGGCGGGCCTGCCGGTGAACGCCCTCAGGTGCAGGTGCTGTGACATACGGTCACCGTCATTGACCGGGTAGTTGTCCCAGAGCACCGGCTTTCGTCCCAGCAGATCACCCACCCGCTTCAGGTGGCCCGGCGAAATTTCCCGGGAGCAGACTTCCTCCCCGGTCCAGAAGATATTGATGTCGCGGTCAAGCGCCCGGCCCAGCGTGACCAGGTAATCAGCGGGCCGCTCCCCGAACACCCGGTCAAGCACCGGATCGTCGGAGTAGTAGCTGGGGCAGACACTGAGACGGGGAATGTCGGTATGGTCGCGGATCCACCGTACAATGTCGGCCTGCACCCGCGCCAGCTCCGGCGTGTCCGAGCGCATGTCGTCAAACAGGATGGCCAGTTCGTCCAGCCCCAGCTTTTCCAGACCCTCCAGCTTCAGCTCCAGAGCGCTGCGTGCCGCATCATCGAACCGATTAAAGACCTCATAGGGACTGAGCCCGACACCGAAGCGTACCCCGTGTTCCCGGCAGAACTTTCCGAATGCGGCCAGCTCCGAAGCCTCTGCCGGTGGATGTGGATTCTGCCACCGACGACGCAGAAAGGGATCAGCCTTGGGAGCATACAAATAGAATTCGTAACCGTGGGGAACCAGTGACTTCAGGAGGCTGCGACGCTCCGCCCAGGTCCAGAGAGGACCGTAGAATCCTTCGATGATGCCCAGTGGTGTCGTCATGGTAATCCCTCTCCTGATCAGAAACCGGATCTGTATTACCACATGGTATACCCCGGGCAAGCAAATGGTATACGAGCACTGTAGGAGCGGCTCGGGAACGGCGCTATGCTGCCCTCACACTTCCCGGGAGCAGGCAGCGATGTCAACCGACCAGTCAACCCGTCTTGAAAGCCTTGATGCCCTCCGGGGTCTTGCTGCGATCGGCGTCGTGCTCTTTCACTATCTGCCCTATTACGACCAGCTTTACACCCACCAGTTTATCCTGCCTGCAGGTCTTGATAACGCGCTCCAGTTCGGACGTTATGGCGTCCAACTCTTTTTTATTCTGAGCGGTTTCGTGATTTTCATGACCCTGGAACGAACCCGGAGTGCCGGCTGGTTTGCCCTGGCACGAGCCTTTCGCCTGTTACCTGCGCTGTGGGCCGGCATCATCCTGACCTCCCTCAGCGTTCATATCCTCGGCCCTCAGGATCGCGCGGTCAGTCTGTCCGATGCCCTGCTCAATACGGTGCTCCTGCATGAGTATCTCGGCCTGCCCCATGTCGACGGCGCCTACTGGAGCCTGGTGGTGGAAGTGACTTTTTATGCCTGGATCGGGTCCCTGTTCTACGGAATGAACCAGTGGCGCCACCTGAGGATGGCCCTCTGGCTCTGGCTGGCAGTCAGCTACGCCGGCGTTATCTGGTGGAAATCCTTGCCGGAATCCCTTGAGTTCCCCGTCAAGGACCTGTTGTTTGTCAAATATGCGCCACTGTTCATCAGCGGCATGATCCTGTATCGCTGGCACAGGCACGGCCCGTTACCATCCGGGGAGTGGCTTTTGCTCATGCTGGCCATCCTCCACAGCCTTGTGGCCTACAAGGCGCCGTACAGCTTCTTCGTTCTGGGATGTTATGGCACCTTTGCCCTCGCGGTCGCCGGGCGCCTGCAGTTTCTGGCGTCCCGCCCTCTGCTCTGGCTCGGCAGCCTGTCGTATACCTTGTATCTGGTTCATCAGAACATCGGTTACGGGATCATAGAACTGGCGTATGCCAACGGCGCGCACGGCGCCATCGGCGTGAGCCTGGCCCTCGCCACAGCATTAACCCTGGCAGCACTGGTTCATTATGGAGTGGAGAAGCCCTGCCTCGCCTGGTTCCGGGATATCCGTCTCAGGATGACCAGGCGCCGTGATGTCCCACTCCCTGACCTGGGTCAAGCATCACCAGAGCGCGAGCGGTGAGAATCTCTACTAGACTCATGCACATATGAAGACATTCCGTTTAGAAAGGAGCTCCCCATGGAAATCAAAACCTTTGCCGACCTGATTGACTGGACCCGCCAGTTGCATGCCCACCTTGCCCGCTGCCTGAAGGAATCGGCGGACCAACACCCGAACGAGCGGGCCAGCGCGTTGCTCGACTACATCAGCACCCACGAGAACATGCTAGAGAAGGCGGTGGCCGAATACGAGAAGCAGGCCGATCCGAAAGCGATGAACACTAGACTCTACGACTACGGTGTCCACAAGCCGATCGAACGCAACCGCACCTGCGATATCCACTACAAGGATCTCGACTTCGCCGGCATCGAAAAGGAGATCTTCGATTTCCACGATCAGGTCATGGACCTGTACGACTCACTGATTGGCAAGGCCGAAATCCCCGAGGCCAAGGCACTGCTGGAAGACCTGAAATCCCTCGAGGAGCACGAGGCCATGCGCCTGGCCAGCCAGATCGGACGGATGGATGACGTCTAGCACGTACGACCTAAGTATAATGATCCAGACTAATTCGTTCCGTTCGGGCGCAATAATTGCTACTGTGAACTAACATATGGAGTTGTTCATCCCTACAGGGAACGAAACACCTCACAAAAACGACAAGAGGATAGAAGAGCAATGAAGATCCGTTCTGTTCTTTCCGCGGCTGTGCTGGCTGTGGCAACTACCTTTGCCGCCACACAGGCGCACGCACAGGAAACATTTACACTGCGGCTGGCAGAGACCTGGGGGCCGAATTTCCCGATTTTCGGTGATACCACCAAGCGCTTTGCCGAGTTGGCCGAGGAAATGTCCGACGGCCGCCTGCGCATCCGCATTGATTCCGCCAATAAGCACAAGGCTCCGTTCGGCGTGTTCGACATGGTCAAAGCGGGCCAGTACGACCTGGGCCACTCCGCGTCCTACTACTGGAAAGGCAAGGTACCCGAGACCCTGTTTTTCACCAGCATGCCCTTCGGCATGACAGCCATTGAACAATACGCCTGGTTCTACCACGGCGATGGCATGGAGCTGATGCAGGAAGTGTATGGCCCTCACAACCTGCTGTCGTTCCCGGGCGGCAACACCGGCGTCCAGATGGGCGGCTGGTTCCGCAAGGAAATCAACTCCCTCGAAGACCTGCAGGGTCTGAAGATGCGTATCCCGGGCTTTGCCGGGGAAGTCTTCGCCGAAGTGGGTGTCAGCCCGACCAACATTCCGCCGGGTGAGCTGTACACCGCTCTGGAGCGCAACACCATTGATGCGGTTGAGTGGGTAGGCCCTGCTCTGGACCTGCGTCTGGGCTTCCAGCAGATTGCCGACTACTACTACACCGGTTGGCACGAGCCGGCCACCGAGCTGCAGTTCCTGGTCAACAAGAAAACCTGGGAAGAGCTGCCCAAGGACTTGCAGGCTATCCTGAAGACCGCCATGCGCGTTTCCGCCTATGACATGCTGGTCCACTCCCAGCACGCCAACGCGGACGCCTGGGCCAACATCAAGCAAGAGCACCCGAACGTCCAGATCAAGCAATTTCCGAAGGACGTCTTCCAGGCCATGGTCGCAGCCAATGAGAAGTTGCTGAAAGAAGCGGCAGCGGACAACGAGCTTGCGGCGCGTATTGTCGAATCTCAGGAGGAATACCTCGAGAAGACCCGTGCCTACACAGACATTTCCACTCGGGCCTATCTCAACACCATGGCCGAAGTCGAGTAAGATATCGGCAGTAACGGAGCCGGGATCGCTCTCAGAGTGGTCCCGGTTTTGTCGTTTATAGCAACTGAAAAGTCGCCAGCCCGCTTGGCGGAGGAACCTCACTGATGCGGTGGATTATCAAACTGGATGAGGGCCTGGCCTGGCTCTCCAAGTTCTGCGGATGGATCGCCTGCGTGGCCATGATCCTGATGGCAGCAAACGTTTTTTACGACGTAGTGGCACGCTACGCCTTCAACTCTGTGTCTATCGGTATGCAGGAAATGGAATGGCACCTTTACTCGGTGGTTTTCCTGCTGGGCATTCCCTATGCCCTGCGCACGGATGGCCACGTACGCGTGGATGTGTTCTACACCAACTGGAGCAACAAGGCCAAGGCCTGGGTCAACCTGGTGGGCGCCATCATTTTCGTGATTCCCTTCGCCTACCTGATCGGCACCTACGGCTACGACTATGCCCTGGACTCCTACAACATGGGTGAAGGCAGCGGCGACCCCGGCGGCCTTCCCCACCGCTGGATCATCAAGTCAGTCATCCCGATCACCGCGTTCTTCATGGCTACCGCCGGTCTCAACATGGTGACCTTTGCCATCCGGGTACTCTCCGGTGAAAAGCAGTACGAAGTGGAACACAGCGGGGAGGGTCTCGCATGATCGGTATGATTATGTTCGGTGTTGCCCTGTTCATGCTGATGCTGGGCTTTCCGGTAGCCTTCACCTTCGGTGGCGTTGCCCTGTTCTTCGGCATTTATGCCGAGGGCATGGACCTGTTTGCCTTCATGCCATTCCGCATCATGAGCGTGATGCAGAACACCGTGCTCATGGCCGTCCCCCTGTTCATCTTCATGGGGGTAGTTCTGCAACGTACCCGCCTGGCGGAACAGCTGCTCACATCCATGGGGCGCCTGTTCGGCGGTTTGCCCGGTGGCCTGGCAATTTCCACCATTCTGGTGGGCGCGCTGCTTGCGGCCTCTACCGGCGTGGTCGGCGCCAGTGTGGTCGCGATGGGCCTGATCTCCCTGCCGGTGATGCTGGCCCACAAGTATGACAAGCGCCTGAGCACCGGCACTATCTGTGCTTCCGGCACGCTCGGCCAGATTGTGCCGCCCTCAATCATCCTGATCATTCTCGGTGATGTCCTGGGCCTGCCGGTTGGTGACCTGTTCAAGGCTGCCGTCTGGCCAGGCGTGGTCCTGATTGGCCTCTACATCATCTACATCTTGATCCTGACCCGCCTGAAGCCTGAAACGGCACCGGCAATGCCGGAAGACCCCACCCGCTCCCGCAAGCAGGAAATCGTTGCAGCGCTCATCGCGATCATTCCACCCCTGGCCCTGATCGTGGTGGTTCTCGGTTCCATCTTCACCGGCATCGCCACTCCGACCGAGTCTTCAGCTCTCGGCGGCGTCGGCGCCGTGGTCCTGGCGATCATCTACCGCCAGTTCTCGTTCAAGATGGTGTGGGACGCGGCCAAGGACACCGTCAGTGTGACCGCAATGGTCTTCGCTATCCTGATCGGTGCAACCGCCTTCTCCATGGTGTTCAGCTACACCGGCGGCGATTACCTGCTGGAAGAGTGGTTGCACATGCTCCCGGGCGAGCAGTGGGGCTTCATCATTCTGGCCATGGTGGTCATTCTGGTGCTGGGTTTCTTCATCGACTTCGTGGAGATTTCCTTCATCATCGTGCCGATCCTGGCACCCATAGCCGAAGCCATGGGCATCAACATGCTCTGGTTCGCCATCCTGATCGCCATGAACCTTCAGACCAGCTTCCTGACGCCTCCGTTCGGGTTCTCGCTGTTCTACCTGAAAGGGGTGGCACCACCGGAAGTGAAGACCACGGATATCTACAAGGGCATCATCCCGTTCATTGCCATACAGATATTCGTGCTGGCGTTGATCGTCATCTTCCCGGAATGGTTCGGGATGAGTTCAACCTACTGAGCCAACCGGCTCCCTGATAAACCGGGCTTTCGAGCCCGGTTTTTTTATGCCTGATCCGGGCCCAACCTGACATTTTGTGATCATTTTCTATACTCAACGGAAGTCACTCATTTCAGACAGGTAACCGAGGGAAGGGGAACCCCATGACTGAGAGTACTGCCCGGAAAACCGAACGATCGGAAAAGGAACACAAAGCGCACGTCCTGACCCTGCCGCTGGCAGACACCCGGGTCGACCGGGAACCACACACCTACGAACGGTGGCTGGTCACCAAGCTGATGAACATGGCCGGCTCACCGTCGGTGCGATTCCGGCTCTGGAACGGTGACGTGATCGAGCCCCAGCATCACGAAGCCAGCTTTACTCTGCACCTGAAAGACCCCAAGGCCCTGTATTCGCTGGTTGCCAATCCCAACCTCGCCTTTGGCGATCTGTACGCCGCCGGCCGGCTCGATGTCGAAGGCGACCTGCCCGACCTGATGGAAACCCTTTATCGGGCCGTCCATGCCGCGCGCGAGAAGTGGCCACGTTGGCTCGATGCCCTGTGGAAGAACCACAACCCCCGCTCCACCGGTATTGCCGAAGCCAAGGAAAACATCCATCACCACTACGATCTCGGCAACGAGTTCTACCAGCTCTGGCTGGACCAGGCAGAAATGCAGTACACCTGCGCCTACTACGAGGAGCCGGAACTGACCCTGGAGCAGGCCCAGCTCGCCAAACTGGAACATGTTTGCCGCAAACTTCGGCTCAGACCAGGCATGACCGTGGTGGAGGCCGGCTGTGGCTGGGGTGGCCTGGCCCGCTACATGGCCCGCAACTATGGCGTTAAGGTGCACTCCTACAATATTTCCAGAGAACAACTCGCCTATGCCCGGCAGGAATCCAAACGCCAGGGGCTGGATAAGCTCATCACCTATGTCGAGGACGACTATCGAAACATTGACGGGCAGTACGATGCCTTTGTCTCCATCGGCATGCTCGAACATGTGGGCAAGGAGAACTATCCGGCACTGTCCGAACTGATCAAGCGCAGCCTCAAACCCGACGGCATCGCCCTGCTCCACAGCATCGGCCGTAACCGGCCCATGCTGATGAACGCCTGGATCGAAAAACGGATCTTCCCGGGCGCCTATCCGCCCAGCATCGGCGAGTTCATGGAGATCTGTGAGCACGGCGACTTCTCGGTGCTCGACGTGGAAAATCTCAGGCTGCATTACGCCCAGACACTCACGCACTGGATGGAGCGCTTCGAGGCCAACCGGGACACGATCGCGGACATGTACGATGAGCACTTCACCCGGGCCTGGCGCCTCTACCTGGCCGGCTCCATTGCGGCCTTCCGGGCCGGATCGCTGCAACTGTTCCAGGTGGTGTTTACCCATGGCGGCAATAATCAGCTACCCAGGAACCGCCGTCACCTCTACACCTTCCCGGCTGCGCCTGAGGAGGCCTGATGGACTACTATGACCTGATCATCGTCGGCGCCGGCCCTGCCGGCTCGACCCTGGCCAAGGCCCTGGAAAACACGGAAAAAAGAATCCTGATCCTCGACAAGCAGGACTTTCCCCGGGACAAGACCTGTGCGGGCTGGGTCACACCCGCAGTCATGAAAGAACTGGATATCGACCTGGACGCCTACGGTAACGGCAGGACTCTTCAGCCCATCCGCCGGTTCCGTATCGGGATGATGGGCCAACCACCGGTAGAGAACGATCACGGCGAGGTCGTCAGCTACGGTATCCGGCGATGCGAGTTCGATGCCTACCTGCTGGACCGGGTCACAACGGCGACCAGACAGCTGGCCACCCCGGTAAAATCCATAGAACGCCGGGGCGGCAACTGGGTTGTCAACGAGACCTGGGAGGCACCGCTGATAGTCGGTGCCGGAGGCCATTTCTGCCCGGTCGCCCGCCTGTTGGGTGAAGGTCCCGGCAGCCACGAAACGGTGGTGGCCGCCAAGGAAGTGGAGTTTGAAATGACCGACGCTCAGGCCAGCCTCTGCCAGGCCCGGGGTGACACACCCGAGCTCTGGTTTTGCAGGGACCTCAAGGGGTATGCCTGGGTATTCCGAAAAGGCAACTACCTCAACATCGGCCTCGGCCGGGAAGACAACCATAAGCTCACCGAGCACCTTCAGGCGTTTGTCGAGGAGATGAAAGCCGCGGGCCGGATTCCCACCGACCTGCCCGGGCGCTTCAAGGGCCATGCCTATCTGCTTTACGCCCACGCCGAGCGTCCATTGGTCGATGACGGCGTGATCCTGATTGGCGATTCCGCCGGGCTGGCCTACACCCAGAGCGGCGAGGGTATTCGACCGGCTGTGGAATCCGCCCTGCTTGCCGCCGAGGTGATACGCAAGGCCACCGACTACTCAGCCTCGTCCCTTCAGGTGTATGGCGATGCCATCGCCGAACGCTTTGGTAACCGGGCGGCGGAGTCAGAACAGGGCTGGCAGGTACCGGCCTGGCTCAAGACCCCCTTGGCCAGCACCCTGATGCGTTCACACTGGTTTACCCGCAAGGTGGTGACCGAGAAGTGGTTCCTGCACCAGGAGGTTCCGCCGCTGGAAGTTGCAGTATGAGGCAACAGACTGGCGGCCCGGAGGCCGCCAT
>JABURI010000071.1 GCA_014762755.1 Marinobacter sp. | reverse complement strand
CCAGCCACCTTTCTCCCGCTTCTTCTGAATCAAACGCCGATACTGAGAAGGATGCTGTCGTGTCCAAACTGATGATTTTCGCTGGCAATGCCAACCCGGCCCTTGCCCAGGATATTGCCAAGAAACTCCACATTCCCATGGGTCAGGCCACTGTCGGCCGTTTCAGCGACGGGGAAACCACCGTCGAGATCAATGAGAATGTCCGGGGCCATGATGTTTTCATCATCCAGCCCACCTGCTACCCCACCAACGATAATCTGATGGAACTGATCGTGATGGCTGACGCCCTGCGTCGCGCCTCCGCCACACGCATCACCGCGGTTATCCCCTATTATGGCTACGCCCGCCAGGATCGCCGCGTTCGCTCCAGCCGGGTTGCCATCAGCGCCAAGGTCGTTGCCGACATGATCTCCAGCATCGGCGTGGATCGTGTACTGACCGTGGACCTGCACGCAGACCAGATTCAGGGCTTCTTCGACATTCCGGTGGACAACATCTACGCCACCCCGGTCATGCTCGAGGACATCGAGAAGCAGCGTTTCGAGAACTTTGTCGTGGTTTCCCCGGACGTCGGCGGCGTGGTTCGCGCCCGAGCGGTGGCCAAGCGCCTGGATGACGCCGACCTGGCGATCATCGACAAGCGTCGCCCGAAGGCCAACGTTTCCCAGGTCATGCACATCATCGGTGATGTGAAAGACAAGACCTGCATCCTGGTGGACGACATCATCGACACCGCAGGGACCCTGTGCAAGGCGGCTAACGCACTGAAGGAACACGGTGCCGCAACAGTCATTGCCTACATCACCCACCCCGTCCTGTCCGGACCGGCGATTGATAACATCAATGCCTCCACGCTGGACGAACTGGTGGTCTGTGACACCATTCCGGTGGATGACAAAGTCCGCAATTGTGATAGAATCCGCGTCCTCCCCATGGCAGGGCTGCTCGCCGAATCCATTCGTCGCGTGAGCAACGAAGAGTCCATCAGCGCCATGTTCGAGAACGTCTGAGCCGGCCAGGAGCCGTAAGCTCAGATAAACAAAGCAGTTTTCGGGTCGGGAGCCCCTTCGGGCTCCCGACTCTTTTCGTCAGTCGGGGAAAGAAAACTCCGGCTTCATCAGAAACATCATCTGTTCCGAGCCTGGTCGCGGGCCGCTCAGATGACGATTGAGGTAATAACCATGTCTCAGGAATTTGTAATCGAAGCATTTCCTCGTGACGACCAGGGGAAAGGTGCGAGCCGCCGCCTGCGTCGCGAGGAGCGTAAAATCCCGGCCATCATCTACGGTGGCGGCAAAGACGCTACTCCGGTTGCCATCTGGCACAACGAGCTGAAAAAGGCCCTGGAAAACGAAGCGTTCTTCTCCCACATTCTGACCGTTGAACTGGACGGCAAGAAAGAGAGCGTGATCCTGAAGGACCTGCAGCGTCATCCGTACAAGCCGATCCTGACCCACGCCGACTTCCTGCGCGTCGACAAGGACCACGAGATCCACGTCAACGTACCGCTGCACTTCATCAACGAAGACAGCGCTCCGGCTATCAAGTTGCACGGCGGTGTTGCCAACCACCAGATCAACGAAGTGGAAGTCATCTGTCTGCCGCAGAACCTGCCTGAGTTCATCGAAGTCGACATGACTCCGGTCGAAATGGACCAGGTGGTTCACCTGAGCGATCTCAAACTGCCGAAAGGCGTCAAGATCGCCGCTCTGCAGCAGGGCGAAGATCACGACCTGCCGGTTGTGGCTATCCACAAGCCGCGCGGCGCCAAGGTTGACGAAGCCGAAGAAGGCGAAGAAGGCCAGGAAGAAGGCGGCGAGGAGTAATCACTCCGGGGGCAACGGCGAATGGCACAGGATATTGTCATGGTGGTCGGACTGGGCAATCCCGGTCCCGACTACGAGAATACCCGCCACAACGCCGGCGCCCTGTTCGTCGAAGCGCTGGCCCGCGATGCGGGCCAGACGCTACGTCCGGAAAGAAAATACCACGGGCTCTATGCCCGCATTCAGTGGCAGGGACTCGACCTGCATCTGCTGAACCCCTCCACCTTCATGAACCGCAGCGGCCTCGCCATCAAGGCCCTGGCGGATTTCTTCAAGATTCCCCCTGAACAGATCCTCGTCGCCCACGATGAGCTCGACCTGCCTCCGGGTACCGCCAAGCTCAAGAAAGGTGGCGGACACGGCGGTCACAACGGCCTGCGCGACACCATTGCCCACCTGGGCACCAACAGCTTCCAGCGCCTTCGTCTGGGCATCGGCCATCCCGGCGACAGCCGCAAGGTGACCGGCTTTGTGCTGGGCCGGCTGGGCAAACAGGAAACCGAGCAGCTCAACGCGGTATTTGACGAGATCATGCGCGTGCTGCCGGATGCCGCCAACGGCAAACTTGCAGCGGCCATGAACCGGCTTCACAGCTTCAAACCCGGACCCTGATCAAGGCACAACCCCTTACTCGCACCGATACCGATACACCGGTATAATTCGCGCCAAATTTTTCAGTACCAGCAGAGGCATTCCATGGGATTTAACTGCGGCATCGTCGGCCTCCCCAACGTCGGCAAATCCACCCTGTTCAACGCATTGACCAAATCCGGTATCGGCGCCGAAAATTTCCCGTTCTGCACCATCGAACCGAATGCCGGCGTGGTGCCCATGCCGGACCCGCGCCTGAACAAGCTGGCCGAGATTGTGAAGCCCGAGCGCGTGGTGCCCACCGCGATGGAATTCGTGGACATCGCCGGCCTCGTTGAGGGTGCCTCCAAGGGTGAAGGCCTGGGCAACCAGTTCCTGGCCAACATCCGCCAGACCGATGCCATTGCCCACGTGGTCCGCTGCTTCGAAGACGGCAACGTCATCCACGTGGCCAACAAGGTCGATCCAGCGTCCGATATCGAAGTCATCAACACCGAACTGGCTCTGGCCGATCTGGACACCGTGGAAAAAGCCATCAAACGGGTCCAGCGTGTAGCCAAGAGCGGCGACAAGGAAGCCAAGGCCCAACTCGAGATGTTCGAGAAACTCCTGCCTGTGCTGAACGAAGGCAAACCGGTGCGCAGCATGAATCTCGATAAGGACCAGATGGCGCTGATCCGCGAGCTATGCCTGCTGACCGTCAAGCCCACCATGTACATCGCCAACGTCAACGAGGACGGTTTCGAGAACAATCCGCACCTGGACACCGTCAGGGAAATCGCCGCTGCCGAGAATGCAGTTGTGGTACCCATCTGCAACAAGCTGGAAGCGGAAATCTCCGAACTGGAAGACGACGAGAAAGCGATGTTCCTCGAAGAAATGGGCATGGAAGAACCGGGCCTGGACCGGGTAATCCGCGCCGGCTACAAGCTCCTGGGACTGCAGACCTACTTCACTGCTGGCGTAAAGGAAGTACGCGCCTGGACCGTCAAGATCGGCGCGACCGCGCCACAGGCGGCGGGTGTCATCCACACTGACTTCGAGCGCGGCTTCATCCGTGCCGAAGTGGTGAGCTACGACGACTTTGTCCAGTACAACGGCGAGCAGGGTGCCAAGGATGCCGGGAAGTGGCGTCTGGAAGGCAAGGACTACATCGTCCAGGACGGGGATGTCATCCACTTCCGTTTCAACGTGTAATTTTTCGGGAAAATTCCGGCTCAGGGCCTTGACAGGACACGCCGGAATACTGAAAATACGCGCCTCGTTTGGGGCGTAGCCCAAAGCGAAATGGCAAGGTAGCTCAGTTGGTTAGAGCACAGCACTCATAATGCTGGGGTCGGCGGTTCGACTCCGCCCCTTGCTACCAGTATTCCGAAAAGGGTTGCGATCTTGGTCGCAACCCTTTTTTTGTTCTTGCCCATCACACTCCCCTCCCCGAGCAAGCCATGTTTTGCAATATTGCACATCCCTTAAACAACCTTTGACAATCCCCTCCGGCCATTTGCCCTATCATCGGCAGAGCAAGCTCAACACGCCGATGGGAGCAACAAGCCCGCATGAAGACATCTCCTGCAGAGGTGGCCTTTCTCACAACCCTGATCCTGGTTTCCGCCCTCGTATTTTCCGGTTTTGACCTGAAAATGCTGGCCATTTCGGTCGGACTCTTTGTTACGTACGTGGCCATCTTTTTTTCTGGCTCGATCCAGGATTACTTTCGGGCGCCGTCCAGGCAGGGAGACAACGAGGAAGAGGAGTGACGCCTTCTCATTCCAAAGTCTCAATGGCCTCCGGGCCGCGCCGCGGTACAATCGCCTGCCTTTTGACAAGCGTATCCCTGTAGCAACATGAAAAAGATCTTCCTGGAACTTGCCGTGGTACTGGCCATAACCTTTCCGGCGGTCCTGATTATTGCCGAGCGCCCGTCCCAGGTACTGTTTATCTGCGCCTCAATCCTGGTGGCCTACATCATCATTTTCGTGTCCATGAACCTGGGTGGCCGGCGCCAGGATCGTCACTGGCGCATCTGAATCCTTTTCGCCCTTCTCCCACTTCCTGGAATGGATTAAGCTCCCGCTTTTGGCCACAGGATCTGTCCATGCCGGAATCCAACATTGTCGCGGGCCTGTCGCTCGAACGACTGGAGCGAATCAGCCAACACCTTGAGAAAAAGTACATCCGTCCCGGCAAACTGCCGTGTGCAGTGACCCTGGTGGCTCGCCATGGCCAGATTGCCTGGGTCAGTGCCCAGGGGCTGATGGATGTGGAACGCAACAGGCCGGCACGGCGGGACACCCTGTTCCGAATCTATTCCATGACCAAGCCGGTCACGTCCATTGCGATGATGCAGCTGTACGAGCAGGGCCGGTTCCTGCTGGATGACCCGGTGCACAAGTACATCCCGTCCTGGCGGAACCTCCGCGTCTACAAAGGCGGAACCTACCCGGCGTTCGAAACAGAACCTGCGGCAACCACCATGACCATCCGGGATCTGCTAACGCACATGTCCGGCCTGACCTACGGTTTCATGGAACGGACCAATGTCGATGCCGCCTACCGTCAGCTCAAGCTGGACGGCAGCTCGATTCTGACCCTCGACAAGCTGGTGGCGCGCCTGGCCGAGCTGCCGCTGGAGTTCTCTCCCGGCACCGCCTGGAACTATTCTGTTTCAACCGATGTGGTGGGCTATCTGGTCCAGCTGCTGGCCGACAAGCCGCTGGATGACTACTTCCGGGAACACATCTTCTCGCCCCTGGGCATGGTGGACACCGGCTTCCAGGTGAGACCGGACCAGCTGGACCGTCTCGCCGCCTGCTACCTGCACCAACCCGGCGACAGCATGAAACTCCAGGACGACCCGGAGCGTTCCAGGTTCAGCAAACCGCCCAGGTTCCTCTCCGGCGGCGGCGGACTGGTGTCCACTATCGACGACTATTACAGCTTTGCCCAGGCACTGTGTCAGGGAGGCGAGTACCGCGGCCAGCGGATCATTGGTCGGAAGACTCTGGAGTTCATGCGCCGGAATCACCTTCCGGGCAACCAGGATCTGCCGGCCCTGTCTGTCGGTGCTTTCAGCGAGACCCCGTATGAGGGTAGCGGATTCGGGTTGGGCTTTTCGGTCAAGACGGATGTGGCGAAATCCCTGACCAACGGCTCCGAGGGGGAGTTTGGCTGGGGCGGACTGGCCAGTACCAACTTCTTCGTGGATCCGAAGGAGGACATGGTGATGATCTTCATGACCCAGCTGATGCCCTCGTCATCATACCCGGTACGCCAGGAACTCCGGGCCATGGTGCACGGGGCACTGGTATAGAAAAGCCCGCGTATGCGGGCTTTCTCAAACGGTTGGCGCGGGCTCAGTCACTCCAGAAGTTCCACCAGGCCTTGGACTTCTCCTGCTTCTGGGTTTGCCCCTGTTCACTGCCCTTGGCGGCCGGATCAGCCTTGCGGTTCTCGTTGTCACGGTTGCCGCCCTGGCCCTTGTCCTGCGCTTTTTCTTCGCTGCGCTCACGGGACCGCTCTTCCTCCTCCAGGCGTTCACGATCACGCTCCGCATCGCCCCTGGCCCGGTCAGCACCTTCTTCGGCACGCTCGCGGTTTTCCATCTCTTCCTCGGAGCGCTCGCGCATCTCGTCAGCCTTTTCACGGCCCTTGCCCTTGGCTTCTCCGGCCTTTCCTTTGCCCTTCTTGAGCATCTCTTCCGCCTGCTGGCCGTTTTCAGCCGCATCGGATTGGGCCAGAACCGGTGCCGAGACCAGGCTGCCACCCAACAAAAGACCGGAAGCCACAACGGTGGACCGAATCAGTGTCAGTTTCATTGAATCATCCTTATTCAGGTAAGTGAGTTTTGCATTAAATTATATACTTCTTATAACAATATGACGTTTGGGACTGTGCTCAGGTTCCACTGCCTATGGCATACTCGGTGTCCTGATCCAATCAAGAATAATCCACCAGCAAGGAATGTTGCGATGAAACCGGAAACTCTCGCCCTTCACGCAGGCTTCAAGAGCGACCCGACCACCAAGGCGGCCACCACACCGATCTACCAGACCACCTCCTACACCTTTGATGACACCCAGCACGGGGCCGACCTGTTTGACCTCAAGGTCCAGGGCAACATCTACACCCGCATCATGAACCCCACCAATGCGGTGCTCGAAGAGCGGATGGCAGCCCTGGAAGGCGGTATTGGCGCCCTCGCCGTGGCATCCGGAATGGCGGCAATCACCTATGCCCTGCAGACCATCTGCAAGGTCGGAAACAACATCGTCAGCACCAGCCAGCTTTATGGCGGCACCTACAACCTGTTCGCCCACTCCCTGCCCAACCAGGGCATCGAGTGCAAGATGGTGCCCCACGACGATTTCGAGGCGGTCGAGAAGGCCATCGACGACCAGACCCGCGCCCTGTTCTGCGAATCCATAGGCAACCCGGCGGGCAATGTGGTGGATATCCAGAAGTGGGCCGAGATCGCCCATAAGCATGGCATTCCGCTGATCGTGGACAACACGGTAGCCACGCCTTTCCTGTGCCGTCCGTTCGAGCACGGCGCCGACATCGTGATTCACTCCCTGACCAAATACATCGGCGGGCACGGCACCACGGTAGCCGGCGTTGTCGTGGATTCCGGCAAGTTTGACTGGAAAGCCAGCGCTGACAAATTCCCGATGATGAACGAGCCGGATCCCTCTTATCACGGCGTGGTTTACACCGAGGCGCTGGGCGAAGCCGCCTTTATCGGCCGCTGCCGGGTGGTACCGCTGCGCAACACCGGATCGGCGTTGTCACCGTTCAACGCCTTCCTGATCATGCAGGGTCTGGAGACCCTGGCTCTGCGTATGGAACGCCACTGCGAGAATGCGGAGAAGGTTGCGCAATTCCTGCAGGATCATCCTGCCGTGGAGTGGGTTAACTACGCTGGCCTGGCCAACAGCCCCTACAAGGCTACCTGCGACAAGATCTGTGAAGGCAAGGCCTCCGGCATTCTGAGCTTTGGCATCAAGGGTGGCCGCGAGGCCGGCGCGAAGTTTATCGACGCCCTGGATATGATCCTGCGCCTGGTGAACATCGGCGATGCCAAGTCCCTGGCCTGTCACCCGGCGACCACCACGCACCGCCAACTGAATCCCGACGAACTGAAGAGTGCGGGCGTCAGCGAGGACCTGGTGCGCCTGTCTATCGGCATCGAACACGCCGACGACATCATTGCCGACATTACTCAGGCCCTGGAAAAATCCCAGGCTTGATCTATCTCATCCGGGTACGACCAATGTCGTGCCCGGACACCCCGTGATTGCCCGTACCTGCCTTGTAACTGCGCCCTCCGCGCATTAACCTTTAGAGTTCTCCATACCTTTCATATGAGAGTCTCCGGTCAATGAGCGAAAGCGCAAAGCCCCGCGTCACCAGTGGTACCAAATTCCGCAGCGAGCATGGATTCTCCGCCATCAAGGACGGCGTCAAACGCACCGCCTCCGCAAGCACGGAAGACAAACCAGTGGAGCGCAAGCCCAGGTGGCTGCGGGCACGTATGCCCGGTGGCGAGCGTTACGATGCCGTGCGCCGCAACGTCAACGAGCACCGTCTGAGCACCGTGTGCCAGGAATCCCATTGCCCGAACATTGGCGAGTGCTGGACCAACGGCACCGCCACCATCATGGTGATGGGCTCGGTGTGCACCCGGGCCTGCAAGTTCTGCGCGGTGGATACCGGTAACCCCAAGGGCTGGCTGGATCCGGACGAACCGGAGAACACCGCCAAGTCGGTGGAACTGATGGGCCTTCGCTATATCGTGCTGACTTCGGTCGACCGGGATGATCTGGACGATGGCGGTGCTGCCCATTACGCCGCCTGCGTATCGGCCATCAAGCGGCGCACCCCGGAAGTGGCGGTGGAAGCCCTGACCCCGGATTTCGATGCGGTGATGAGCGACGTGGAAAAGGTCGTGGATTCGGGGCTGGATGTGTTCGCCCAGAACGTCGAGACCGTGAAGCGCCTGACCAGCCGGGTACGCGATCCCCGGGCCGGCTATGAGAAAACCCTGAGCGTTCTGGCCCACGCCAAGAAATACCGGCCTGACGTGCTCACCAAGACCAGCCTGATGCTCGGCCTGGGCGAGACCGAGGAGGAAATCCTCGAGACCATGGACGACCTGCGCGCGATCGGTGTCGACATCCTCACCCTCGGCCAGTACCTGCGCCCCACCCCGAATCATCTGCCGGTGGAGCGTTACGTCACCCCGGAGGAGTTCAACCGCTATCGTGAAATCGGTCTGGAGAAAGGCTTCATGGAAGTGCCCTCCGGCCCGATGGTGCGCTCCAGCTATCGCGCCGACAAGGTATTCGACAAGAACAACCTGGGCCTGGCCGTTCCGGAAGTCCCCAAGCCGGACGACGCCATGCAGATTCCGGTGAAGGCAATCGACTGACGGAGCCGGCATAAAAAAAATCCCCCGTGCGGACAGTTCCGACGGGGGATTTTTTATGCCAACTCCGGCCCGGATGCTCCGTGGCCGGGGCTGTGGGCCAGGATTACTGGCCCTGCTGTTGCTGCTGCATCTGCTGTTGCATCTGACGCTGCTGTTGCATCTGCTGCTGCATCTGACGCATGCGCTTGTCCAGCTCGTCACGCTGCTCCTGGGTGAACACGCTGTCCACCTTGGCCTGCATCAGGGTAGAGAGTGCGGCGATCTCACCGGTCAGGTCGCCCAGTTCCTCGGCGTTTTCCCGGATCGCTGATTCGTCATAGTCGGCCTTGATCTCTGCCTGCATCTGCTGCTGGATCTGTTGGGCTTCCTGACGCAGCTCACCGATCTTACCCTGCATCTCTTCAAGAATGCCGCGGATCTCGGTCTGCTGGTCATCGGACAGGCCGACCATCTGTGCCAGCTGATCAACCTGGTCCGGCTGTCCACCGGCCGCCTGCTGGGCGAAGGTGGGGGCAGAAAGAGTCAGTGCCACGAGGGCAGTTCCCAGGAACTTTGCAAGCTTCATAAACGTCTCCGTCATTGGGGTGGCCACTACCAGAAAACCACCAAAAGTCATAAATTTCACGATTCAGGTGGTACACCCTAAAACATCCGGACCGGAGATTTCATCCCGATATCCCCCCTTTTTGTACACACGTCTCACCCGACACCCTCTCAGCCCGCCACACACGGGGATTCAATGAAATGTGAAACTTTATCCATTCCCCTTCATAATGGCGCCGACTGAACACGGCCGGAGTAGAGAAGATGGCAATTAACTGGTTTCCAGGGCACATGCACAAAGCCCGCAAGGAGATCAAGAAGGTTATGCCCCAGATGGATCTCATTATCGAGGTCCTGGATGCGCGCATTCCTTTCAGCAGCGAAAACCCGCTGGTTCCGTCCCTGCGCGGCGATACACCGCTGATCAAGGTCCTGAACAAGCGCGATCTGGCGGACCCGGAGATCACCGGGCGCTGGCAGGCGTGGCTGGAGAAGGAACGGGGCGTCCGCGCCATCACCCTGACCCACAACCAGCGTGGCGAGGCCCTGGACATCCTCAGGCTTGCCGAGGAAATGACCCCGGACCACGACCGCCAGAAAAGTGCCCTGAGGGTGATGATCCTGGGCATCCCCAATGTCGGCAAGTCCACCCTCATCAATACCCTGGCCGGCCGGCCGGTGGCGAAAACCGGCAACGAGCCGGCGGTGACCCGCGCCCAGCAGGCCATCAAGTTGCCGGGCAACATCCTGCTGTATGACACCCCGGGCTTCCTCTGGCCCAAGCTGTCGCCGGAGGCCTGTGGCTATCGCCTGGCCATTACCGGGGCCATTCGCAGTGCCGTGCTGGATTTCGAGGACGTCGCCCTGTTTGAGGCCGATTACCTGCTCGAGGCCTACCCGGAGCTGGTCCAGACCCGTTATGGACTCACCGAGTTACCGGCGGACGGCATCGGCCTGATGGACGCCATTGCCGAGAAGCGACGGTTCTTTGCCCGCGGCGGCATCCCTGACCTGCACAAGGTGGCCGAAGTGCTTCTGAATGAATTCCGCTCCGGGAAGCTGGGGCGGATTTCCCTGGAAACCCCGGAAATGGTTGAGCAGGAAGCCCGGATTGCTGCCGAAGAAGAAGCTCGCAAGGCAGAGAAAAAGTGAATACTCCGGCGCCCCGTACCAAGGTCAAATATAACCCGGGCGGCAAAAGGCCTACACTGTCAAATATTGTCAATGTTTTGCTGGCCCGCTGATCGGCGGCCGCTGAAGGAGGAAAAGCATGAGACGCGTCGTCGTCACTGGTATGGGTATCGTTTCCTGCCTGGGAAATTCCCTGGATGAGGTCCTGGACAGCCTGAAAAACGGCAAGTCCGGCATTCGTTTCAATGAAACCTACAAAGACAAGGGGTTCCGCAGCCAGGTTTCCGGCTCTGTTGACGTAGACACCTCCGTGATCGATCGCAAGGTACGCCGGTTCATGGGCCCTGCTGCCATGTACAGCTACCTGGCGATGGAACAGGCCATTGCCCACGCGGGCCTGACCGAAGACCAGATTTCCAACGACCGCACCGGCCTGATCGCCGGCTCCGGCGGCGCCTCCTGCTCCAGCCAGGTGGAAGCGACCGATACCATGCGCGAACGCGGCGTCAAACGGATTGGGCCGTACATGGTGCCCCGCATCATGACCAGCACTGTGTCTGCCTGCCTGGCCACGGCCTACA
>JABURI010000190.1 GCA_014762755.1 Marinobacter sp. | reverse complement strand
GACATAAATCGGCTCCTGTAACTCATTGCCATGAAAAGGCTATTATAACCCCGCAACGGCAAGAATTTCTTCCGACCAACAACCGACCAAAGGCAGGCATGTCAGACAGCACGTCACCCATCGGC
This sequence comes from Marinobacter sp., assembly GCA_014762755.1. Classification (GTDB taxonomy): domain Bacteria; phylum Pseudomonadota; class Gammaproteobacteria; order Pseudomonadales; family Oleiphilaceae; genus Marinobacter. Next base: position 10,984 of record JABURI010000190.1, on the reverse strand, counting down.
AGGGCGCAAGCACTGTACCAGCCGGGAAACTGGCAACAAGTGAAGCTGTTCCGGATCTACAACCATTACCGGCTGGTGGTCAGTCTGATGCTGGTAGGGTTGCTGTTTGTCGATCCGGTGGCCTTCGAAACCCGATTCCGCTGGCAGGATTACTACCAGGCGGGCGTGATTTCCTATCTGGCCCTGAATGCCTTCATCGGCATGACTCTGCTGGCCGGTTTTCAGCCCAGCCGGCGGCATATCACCCTGTCCATCCTTCTGGACATTCTGATCATGCACGGACTGCTGGTGGCAAGCACCGGCATCACCAACGGCCTGGCCAACCTGGTCATTGTGTCCGTCGCCGCCGGCAACATCCTGACCCCGAGCCGGATGGGTACCTTTTATGCTGCTCTGGCGGCTCTCTGTTCACTGGGCATTTCCGGCTGGGCTGTTCTGGTGCTCGGCGAAAGTGGAGATGACATCGTCCGGGCCGGCTCCCTGGGCATCCTGTATTTCGCTGCCGCCTTTATCCTGCAGAACATTTCCCGTCGCATGATGCGCAGTGAGGCCCTGGCCTCGAGCCGGGCCCGCAGTATTGCGGAACTGGAACAGATCAATCAACAGATCATCCAGCGCATGCGGACCGGCATCCTGGTGCTCGACCGCCTTGGAGAGATCCGCCTGGCAAACGCAGCGGCGGAAGAGCTGTTATTCGGCGCCTCGGGCAGGCAGAACGGATCGGTTGATCACAACCGCGCCTTACCCCAGCCGCTCAAGCTGGGCCTGGAAGACTGGCTCAAGGACCCGCGCAAACGGATAGCGCCTTTCCAGTCCGCACCCACTTCGCCCCTGCTCCAGGCCAATTTCACCCAACTGGACCAGGAACAGGGCGACCTGATTCTGGTGTTCGTTGACGACATGAGCAAGGTCACCCAGCAGGCCCAGCAGATGAAACTGGCCTCTCTCGGTCGACTTACTGCCGGTATTGCCCACGAGATACGCAACCCCCTGGGCGCGATCAGCCATGCGGCCCAATTGATGGAGGAGTCCCCGTCTCTCGACGATGGTGACAAGCGCATGCTGGACATCATCCGGCGTCATTCCAGGCGGGTAAACGGCATTATCGAAAATGTTCTGGATTTGTCCCGGCGCAAGGCGGCAAACGCCGAATTAGTGGATATTCCCGCATGGTTACAGGAATTCCGGCAGGACTTCCTGCAAACCCAGGATGACCAGTCCGCCCCCGTCCGGGTCGACCTTGTGATTGATCCGGAAACGCCGGCCGCCCGTTTCGACAAGAGTCAGATCGAGCAGGTGCTGGTCAACCTGTGTGACAACGGGCTTCGCTACAGCCTGCAACGGTGTGGTGAAAAGCATATTAAACTCAGCGCGGGCACAACGGAGGATGGAGAACGGGCGTATCTCGATGTCCGGGATTACGGCCCCGGCATCGCGAAGGAGCACCGCAGTTCCGTCTTTGAGCCGTTCTTCACAACCGATAAAAGTGGCACCGGCCTGGGCCTTTATCTGGCCAGGGAACTGTGCGAGTCTAACCAGGCCCACCTGTCCCTGGTGGAAGACGACCAGCCCGGCTGCTGTTTCCGCATTACCTTTGCCCCACCCGGGCGCCTGATCTGAACCGAGATCCTGTTATCCCCGGGCGCGTACAACGAGATGGAACCAACACGAGACAATGACCACGCATACCGCACTGATCGTTGATGACGAGCCGGATATCCGGGACCTGCTGGAAATCACCCTCACCCGGATGGGCATAGAGACCCTGACCGCTCCGGACCTGGCCACTGCCAGGCAGTTATTGGACAAGCACCAACCCCAGCTATGCCTGACCGACATGAACCTGCCGGACGGTAATGGCATTGACCTCGTACACTGGATCCAGGAACACGCCCCGGCCACGCCGGTCGCAGTGATTACCGCGTACGGAAACATGGATACCGCCATTGAATCCCTCAAGGCCGGTGCGTTTGATTTTGTTTCCAAGCCGGTGGAACTGCCGAGACTGCGGGAACTGGTCAACAGCGCCCTGAAACTGTCTGACGCCAAGCCGGAAACCGAAGCGGAAACCGATGAGCCCGGCCTGTTGCTGGGTAATTCACCTCAGATCCGAAAGCTGCGCAACCAGACCCGCAAATTGGCCCGCAGCCAGGCACCGGTGTTCATCAGCGGCGAATCCGGTAGCGGTAAGGAACTGGTGGCCCGCATGATTCACCTGCAAGGCCCGCGCCGGGACGGACCGTTCATAGCCGTTAACTGTGGCGCCATCCCCTCCGAGCTGATGGAAAGCGAATTCTTCGGCCACAAGAAAGGCAGCTTCACCGGCGCCGTGGAGAGCAAAGAAGGCCTGTTCCGCTCCGCCAACGGCGGCACCCTGTTCCTGGACGAAGTGGCCGACCTGCCCCTGGCCATGCAGGTCAAACTGCTCCGGGCCATTCAGGAAAAGGCCGTGCGACCGGTGGGCGACACCAAAGAAGTGCCGGTCGACATCCGGGTACTCAGCGCCACCCACAAGAACCTGCCGGAGCTGGTGCAGGAGGGCAACTTCCGCCAGGACCTGTTCTATCGGATCAATGTGATCGAACTGGCGGTGCCACCGCTGCGGGAGCGGCCCGATGACATTCCCCTGCTCGCCAGCCACATTCTCGGGCGCATCGCCCGGGAATACGAGTGCGATCCGGCCGCCCTCACCCGGGACGCCGTCGAACGACTCAAGGCCTACGACTTCCCCGGCAACGTGCGGGAGCTGGAAAATATTCTGGAGCGGGCCTTTACCCTGTGCGATGAGGATCGTATCAGTGCCGACGATTTGCACCTGGGCAACGGGGTGCAGCCCGCAGGGTCCGCTTCCGGTTTGGCCAATCCCGGCTCCGATGCGCCCAGTGTGCCGGAGGGGGAGATTGATCTTGAAGGATTCCTGGAGAACATTGAGCGGCAGGCCATAGAGAAGGCGCTTGAGGCTACGCGCTGGAACAAGACGGCGGCGGCCAAAAGGCTGGGGATCAGTTTTCGGGCGTTGCGGTATCGGTTGAAGAAGTTGGGGATGGAGTAAGGCGAAGAATCGCACATACTCGTAATCTGAAACCCTATACAATAGAAGCGCTCCCCGGCAGGAAGCTGGGGCGTTCATGGATGAACACCTTATAACAAGGAGAGTTACTCAAAATGCAGGTCGAGCAACGACCAGCGGGCTTTACTCTGCCCGAACTGGTCATCACCATCGCTATTCTCGCCATTGTTTCAAGCCTGGCCGTCCAAGGCTGGAATACTGTTGTAGAACGCAGCAGACACCGAACCATTATCGATACCTACCACAGCCTGTTTGCCTTTGCCCGATGGGCTGGGGCCAGCAAGCATTCCCTTGTCACGATTTGCCCTCTCTCCGAGAAGAACGAATGCGTGGATGACTGGAAACGGCCAATATCAGTATTCGTAGATTCAAATAATGATAAACAGCCTGACAACGGGGAAGTTCTGCGATTACAGGAACCGGTCAGCCGCCCCTTCACCATGTACTCAAGAACCGCCGGGAGGGGATACTTTCAGTTTAATGATAAGGGCTTTGCTTATGGCTCCCTTGGAAGCCTTGTATTGTGCCCTACAGATGCAAGCACTGGCACGATGACCTATATGGCGGTCAACATGGTGGGGCGTTTTCGTATTCAGTCGGATAGGGACGGAGACGGAATTATCAAGCTACGTTGGGGTGCCGAAATAACCTGCTGAATAAAAAGCCGGTCATTGGACCGGCGTTTCATTAGATCATTTGTTCCAGGTGTTCTCTCCGGTATCGAAAGAGGTGCTGGCATCGCTGTCCCACCTCCTGGCACCGGTGGAGTCCAACTCCAACATCCCGTCACCGGCCTGAGCACCCTTGGGGGCGGCACGCAAGGTGAACGATGTGGCATCGGCAGCCTGGATAGTCAGGTCGTAATACTTGGTATTGCCATCTAGCGGTGCCTCGTCAGGGTAGATAGCCGGCGCACCAGTATCAGAACCACCGCTCGCGGCACCCTCATAGCTATTATTGGTCGCATAATGGCGCTCCATCGCCGCTGCCAACCCCATGAGAGCCCCCTGAGCATCGGAACGCCGGGTTTTTTCGACGTGATCCGTATAACTGGGGTAAGCGATCGCGGCAATGATGCCGATGATCGCCACCACAATCATCAACTCGATCAGGGTAAAGCCCTTCTGATACCTCTGTGATCTCATCAAACCTTAATCCTCATACCAATAGGTTTCTACAACACCCTTGACCGTATCAATGGTTTTACATTCCGTACCAATACACAGTACGTCGGTATCCTCAACACGCATCCGCTGTGGCGTAGGCGGCAAACCAGCAGTGGTCAGCTCCAGATAACGGTCAGGTTTGGTCAGAGCATCATCTGCACCGACGCCGTCATAATTTCGCACTGCAGTTCCATCAAACGCAGAGAGATGATACAGCCTTGAGGTACCTGTCGGCGGCAGGCAGGGGTTACCACTTGCCTTGGGTTCATAGGTGGTCAGGTAGATCTCATTGTTGATCGTGGTACTTTCGGACAGAACCTTTTCGCCTGCGTTCTCCAGTCGAATATACCAGCCCTTGCTACCTGCCAGGGCGGTAGCGGCATCACTGCGCGCGGTCTCCGTAGTCCCCTGTTGGATGGTGTTATCCGTCGCATCATATAGCACGTCCTCGCTAATGGGCGTCGGATACAGAATTCGTTCTTCGTTCGGATCGCTCGGGTCGATAGGAGCAGAACTTACAGCCTCGATCTTCAACATATAGATCCGTTCTTCGACTGTCGTGCTAAGGGGGTGTGCCTGATAACCAGAGCCAATCACGAGACCGAAATAGCGTTGGCCACCAATTTTTATGCCAAACAGATCGGGCGTGTGGTAGAAGCGTCTATTGCCTGCCTCCGTCGAATCGGCCAGATCCGCAATCGGTGCCCCGGTGACCACCAGACTGCTGCCTTTGGTAGAGTCTCCGACATCAAAGCGGAAAATCTGACCGCCCATGTCGCCAACGTATACCTGATCAGCCAGACCGTCGCCATTCACATCCAACACCTTGGGTGAGGCAGGAATACTGTATTTCAGCTCGGCCATTTCGAGATCCGCGCCACTGTTAGCCGGCCCTGCCCACCAGATTAGCGATCCGGTCAAGGCGTCCACAATGTAAAGAGCACGCCCCTCGTCGTCGACAGTGCGGGTGGTCACATCATCCTGGTCCGGGTCGTAGCCACCCCCGAAGATCAGAACATCTTTAATGGCATTACCAATCTGAACTCTGGTCTTTACCGGTGTTGACCAGGTTTGACCCAGCTCTTCAAATCCTGTCGTGGCGCTTGCGCCCCCCGTGATTGACCACATCAGACTGGGTGAGGAGGGGCTGGTAACGTCCAATGCGTAATAGCTCCTGCCGCCGCGGCGCATGCCAGAAAAAATCCGAGCGAAGTCATTGTCTGCAGCGCTCACAACACCGTCAAAGTTCTCATCGTGGACCCACTTGACTACCGAACCATCCATGCCATAAATCTTGCTGGACGAGTCCGTGCTGTTCATCATGGCTGGCTGGTTTTTCAGCAATTCCCGCGGAATAAATGAAAAATCACTTTCACCGGTATTACCATCCACGGCGTGAATGAAACCCTGATTGTCGCTGTAATAAATAGTCGTATTCTGGGGTGTGGAGGTGGCGTTATAAATCACCAGTTGCGGAACCGAATGCAGAGGATCGGCGAGCAGTTTTCTGGCGTCGGTTGTATCTGAGTCGCCGTCCTCATCATTAACGTCCACACCTCGGGTCCAGTTAATGACTTTCTCGAATTCGGCGTTCGTCATGTTGGTGTCGCCAAAATCTGCCTTCGTCAGGTTGGTATTCCCGGTTACGACCTGATTACCGGCAACCGAAAGATCAGACTTGTTGGAGGCCAGGTTTGAATAGACTTTCCGGTTGGCCGTGGCCGTCGGCAATTGGGAAGCAGCTCCACCAAGACTCACATCAGGTCCATCGACCAGGGGACTCCACCAGCTCCGGGCCGTCTCCTTGAAAAATCCCGTTGTGTTGTCGATCGCAGGGTTGCCATTGACATCAACGATGACAGCTACGGTCTTGCCCGAGTTATCCTTTTGGACATCCAATTTGTAGCGTTTCAGATTTCCGTCCCAGATCGCCCCCTTGTCCGAGCGAAAGAGCGCGTAATAAAGCGTATTGAGGTGATTCAGGCGATCAAAGGTGTTGATCGCGACGCCAGGCGATACATAGGTTGTCCCCTGAGCCTTCACAGCCTGATAGATCTTATCGAACGCTGCTTCCAGACCAGCCTGGTCGTTAGCGAGGTAGTAATTGCCGTCGCCGGCAGCAGCGGTAGTGGAAAGAAGCTCCTGGTCCGTGGCGAAACCTACCGTATGGGTTATCACGTATTGATCGCCATCCAGAGCATCGCTCAGATCCCCATTAACCAAAAAACCCGCTACTTCATCCAGGCAACTGTCATTCGGGTCCTCGGCATTGCCATCGCCACAAGCCTTGCCGATATAATCTCCAATGGCTGAGTCAGTATCATCGGCGGTAGGCGCACCATCCGTAAGGAAAACGGCATAGTTCTTCTGGCACTGATAGGTAACCGGAGAAATATAGGGTCCGTCCGTGTCGGAAATTACCGAAGAGATGGGTTCATCATCATAGTACGGGGCGTCTCCCCTAAAATAACGGGCAGCTTCGGCAAGAGTCTCGGATAAAGGCGTATTGCCAACAGGACGAAGCTGATCAATGAGTCCCTTTAAGGTTGCGCGATTGTCAACCACATCCACCGGCGCAGACATGATGTGACCGCCATTCTCCGTGTAGGCGGTATTTTCGGTACAGTTACCGTCACTGTCTTTGCTAGTGCATTTTGTCTGAACGTTGAACTTCATCACCCCAATATTTACATCCTGCATCTTGTCGATCAGGTTCTTGGTGACTGTCTGCACAACATCCATACGGGTTACGCTGCTGTCTCCAACCCTCCATCCCATACTGCCCGAATTATCTATGATGAACATAATGTTGGGCTTTACGATCTGGGATGTTCCCGGCGGGGTGAAGAAAATCTCAGTATCGTCAGCATGCAGCGGACTGGTTGCAGTAGCGGCAAAGGCCATCAAGGCCACCGCACAGATCAAGCGGATATTGATGCGCGCTTTCATTGCTCTTCACCTCCAGAAAGAAAAACTCCGGGAAAAGACAGTCGGTGCGCCATGCCCGTTGGCCTGTAAATTTGGATGACTCCCGGCCTTCCATTGAGCTCCAAAACCTTTTTCTTTGGCAGCCGAACACCCCCACCTGCTTCAACCACCAGATCCCGCGCCGGCAAAATGGTGGAAGACGGACAACCCGGGCAGCCTTTACCGCGGATTCCAACGATATCTCCACTACCATCAACGACCAATTCAACCGACCTTGCCTCCACAGCTTCATACGGAGAGTCTATTAACTGAACGGATGGCTCATCACTCAACGCAACTGATGCCAGCATCATTAAAAAGGCCGTAGCGCCCACTCTGAGAGCGGCAATGAAGTACGACTTTGTTCTGTTCATTTCTGCCTCCGGGACATCTGCCCCTGTTCAGATCTCAATAGTATTCAATACCCTTGAATACCCGCGCAGATGCACCGGTATTAGCAACACTTGCTTCGCCTTCCAGCTCGTAACGAAAACCCTTCAGCTGATTGGAGCTTTCATCCGCATCCATGGAGCTGCCGCTGGTAATAATGACTTCACCCAGGTATCGCGCCTGATAGCTTCCGCTCACTCCCTTGTCTGAGTCGATGGTCATTGTGACCCTGTCGCTCAGGCCAGAGGAGTTTTGCATTGAATCACGCAACAACGTCAGGTCGTTGGCATAGACGTCATCCAGCAACGATCTGACCGTGCTTTCTGCCGCCTGGAATGCCCGGTTGGAATTCTGCGAATTAACTGCCATCCGCTCCTGCATCACCGAGGTATTCATCCCGGCGACACCAATCAACGTCAGCACAAGCAGTACTATCAGAGATACGATAAGCGTTGCTCCTCGCTCTCCTCTCCTGGTAACGGGCGCTGTTTGTCTATTAGTCATCGGTTATCACCCATCTGTTAATCACGATTACGGAGCATTACGGTTGATACGAAAGTCCGACGAAGGCGCTGATCCTCAGGATGTGTAACGGTGCCGGCGCCACTGGTTCCAGTAATGATTTCTCCGGGAAGAGCATAATCTGCCGTATCGGTATCATCCCTCACCGGATCTGCATTACTTATCAGCATTCCGATCCGAAGCGCGACAATGTTGGCCATGTCTCCCACCTCGTCTGCCGGCCGATAACGGACATTATTGGTCGCAAGCAGCTCACCGTACTCGATCTGAAGATTCTCCACCCCTTCGACGATTTCCTCCGGCGGAAGGAGACTGCCATCCAGCTTGTTGATTTGACGATACAAGGCAAGAATGTCATTACCGCGGGTATCATCCCTCCCGGTATCCGCGACAAAGTACACAGAGGATGAAAAACGCATGATACGCGCAGAATCGGTATAGGCCTGACTCAGTCGATTGGTGCTGTTTACATTGTTGGCATGTGCCCAGGTGTCGGACGCTGGCTTACTCGATATACGAAACAGGTCGGCGGCCTCACAGTCCGATATCATTACAATATCGTTCTGGGCAAACCGAACCACGTCGTCTCCCTGGACCTGGATGTTGGCATTTTCCGCAGTCATGTTTCCGGAAAGCTCGATCTCCATGGTTTCGCCACGTTGTACCGAAATCACATCACTACCCACCACTGCGTCGGACTCAATACTCGTACCGTCAAACTCGGTACCATCAGCCCAGTTTCCATCTGTCACTTCCCATCCACGCAGGGTTGTCTCGAAGAAGTCAGAAGTCGGCGGATTGTTGGCAATAACATTCAAGGTCACATCATCCGGATCAGCGCATCCCTGAAACCCGACCATTCTCATGTCGCGGGTCATGATATCGATGCCTATTCGTGCAGCTTCCTGTGTTCTGGCAAGTGCTGTGCTTACCCGGGAGGTTCGACTGGAGTCCAGATAAACCGTGAAGATACCGAAAATCAGAGTGGCGCTGAGCGCAAGAGCAATCATCAGCTCCACCAGAGAAAGACCATGCTGAGCCGTTCTCATTCTGGCGATCAGCCTTACATCAGGAGCCCCATTCATGTCATACCTCATAATGAAAACCGCACCGAGTAGGAACCGTCACCGGCGATCGTTTCACCCTGGTCGCCTTCGCGGGCCACTTCGTCCCACGTCACCGTGATGGTGTAAACCGAGTTGGCAGAATCAAAGTCAATCGTGCCCACACCGCCGGGCAGAAGCACCATATCGCTGCCGGCGCCTTGAATCTGGCGGGTCCATTCCACCATGTCGACTTGAGCCTGCCCGGCCGGGGTACACCCACCTGCATCACTGGCACAGGCCGGAAGGGTTGTGGAAGCTCCATCCGTGCTGAAATCAGCGTAATCCGCAGCTCTCGGCTTATTGGCCCGCATACGATCAGCCATGTCGTAGGCGAGAATGCTGGCCTGTGTTCTAAGGTACGCTCCCTGGTTGTTCCGCATTCCCTCGAGAATCAGCCCGGCGAGCCCCAGAAGGCCTATGGCCAGAATAAAGACGGTTACTAGGATCTCAATCAGCGTAAAACCACGCTGACTTTGGGCACTCTGCCCGAAGCGGAAAACCGAATGCCTGCTTGTAGTCGTGTTCTTCATATCTTGGTTCGCCATCAGGGACAGGTAATGTCATTGCCTTCATGGTCATTCAAAGTGCCGTTAGCATCAGTATCCCTTGCCAAATGGGTCTGGCCTGAGAAATTGATTGATACAGCACGGGCCTCCGGCGCTCCGCGGTCATCGCAGAGAATAAAGGTGCCTGCCACGTTGTTGGTGGCCGAGGCCCTGGGAAATCCTTTGTTGTCGAACTGCACGTAATTACCTCCGTCACTGGTCATATCCAGAATTCGGAGCGTGTTACCACCTGCAAGCGCACCGCTGACCTTGAGCAGAGTATCGGTTCCGGCATCGACCGCGGCGTCCATGTCGTCATCCCTGAAGACAATCAGCCCCGTTTCCAGTGCGGCGTTGCCGCTGCAGGTAGCGCTGTCAGCTGATCCGCAAATGGTAACTACACCGGTACGCAGCTTCGAAGCCTCACTCCTTGCAAAGCTGATGATGCTCGTAGTTTCGTTGGTTTGAGCGGTGAGGCGATTATTCAGAATCATCTGACGAAACGAGGGAATCGCGTACGTTGCGATGATCCCGAGAATCGTGATGGTGACCAGAAGTTCTAGAAGGGTAAAACCTGAATTGCGGTGGATTCCAGACATAAACTATCCCTACTGCTACGTAGGGACAGATTATTGGGTAGCTGGACAGCAAGCCAGTGTCATTCGATAAGCGGCAGTGGCCAGAGGATAAACGGCAATACCAAGAAATTAATTGTGATGAACATCACGTCCAAAAGCCGAGGTCACTCGACCTCGACCGCATCAATCCGAAGCTCCCGCGGCATGGAAAAAACAATATTCTCCAAACGCCCGGCAACTTCCTGAGGCTCTTCCCCACCCAGTTCTTTCAGGCGAGCAATAACCTCATTCACCAGCACTTCCGGGGCGGAGGCACCGGCGGTCACGCCAACAGCGCTCTTGCCTTCCAGCCACTTGGGGTCGATCTGAGAGGCTTCATCAATCAGGTACGCCGGGGTACCCATCCGCTCGGCCAGCTCGCGCAGGCGGTTGGAGTTGGAGCTGTTGGGGGAGCCCACCACCAGCATCAGGTCGCAGTCGCCGGCCAGTTGTTTGACGGCGTCCTGACGATTCTGGGTGGCGTAGCAGATGTCGTCTTTGCGAGGGCCCTGGATCTTGGGGAATTTGGCGCGCAGGGCGTCGATGACCCGGGCGGTGTCGTCCATGGAGAGGGTGGTCTGGGTGACGTAGGACAGGCGGG
>JABURI010000181.1 GCA_014762755.1 Marinobacter sp. | reverse complement strand
TTCGGGCACTGGTCGACACCATCCACCACGCCGTCCTTGTCGGAGTCGGCGAAGTCTTTTTCAACAACCACGGGTTTCTCGATAACGGTGGTTTTTTCGACGATGCGGGTACGGGTCGCGCCAATGGGGACGGTCACGCCCAGACTGAAATGCAGGTCCGAGAAGCCATCATCATAGGAGTCGTAAACATAACGGGCATCTGCTCGCACCCTGAGACCAGACTGGGTGAAGGGGCTGCTGATGATACCGAGTGCCGCGTTGGCGTAACCACCGAATTCGCTCGCTGAGTTGTTGGCTACGTCATTGCGTGAGACGCCACCGCCGAGCGAGCCGTAGGGCGTCAAGGAATCGCTCTCCCACAGGCGGTAACTGAGGTCCGCTCCAAGGCCCTGCTGGTAATAGTCGGTGCCGCCATCTACGCCGGTCTCGATGACACCGGTGTAGAACTGGGACTCCACCCACCAGTGCTTGCTCATCCGGATACTGAACATGCCCCGCACCGCAGAGCCATATTCATCGGTGCGGTCACTGTCAGGCTCAATGTAGGTGCCAAGCAGTGATACTTCGGTCTCATGCTTGACCGTCTCAGCCTGGGCAACCTGCGCGGCCAGCGCGAGGCTGCTTGCGGCAATTACAGAGGTCAATGTTCGCCGTCTCATCATGCAACCACTCCTTTCTCTTGTAGGATTTTTCCTTGTGACCACACCAGTGATCGTTTTTTCGACATTGGCAGTTTGGGCCAAACGGGCCAGACATTACTTGGCCTTAATCCGCATTGCCCTACGTCAAATTTACCAATTCAAATTTTCACGAATGTTCTTTTTTGTGACACGCTCGATATATCTTTAGAACCATAAACTTAGATACAGCTGATGAGTACCCGGCGACAAGTGCACTCCCTAACCTGTCCTGTTTTTTTACAGGTTTTTACAAAAACAGCGCCTCTGAACGCACTTTTGCCCCGTCTTCCTATTGGCGGTTAGACTTTTTTGTGAACTGCGTCACAAACCACTTCGAAAGCTGATATATTTTGCACCGGGCTATTTCGAGCCCGAGACGCGTAGAAAAACGAGAGAACCAGAATGATCAGAAAGGGACTGAGGCGCCTGTCAAAACAGGGACGACAAAAGGAGAGAATCGACGGACTTGTCGAATCGGTGGCGGAAGATCCCGGTCATATCCAGGATGGACCGGTCAAGAGCAACCGGTTCCTGAAAACGCCCGCTGGCTGGTTTGTAAGAACACGAGAGGCCCGGGATCTGGGCCCCTTCGAGTCAGAGGCAGAGGCCCGTCTCGCCCTGGAGGATTACCTGAAACGCCATGGCAACAAGCACTCCCTGCGTCGCTACCAGCCACTGCAGGTTCACGGCATCCAGATTCACGACGAAGAAACCTGCCAGAAACAGCACTGTGCACTCTGCGCCGAGATCCGCTACTGGACCCGCTCAGGCCGCACAGGATGATCCGGGTTCAGACCACCTTGCCTTCATTCAGGGCCAGAGCGCCCTTCACAATCCGGTAGATGATCCAGATTGAAATACCCAACAGGATGAACCAGCCGATGATGAGCGGCGTGGTAACAATACCGATCACCGTCCACAGCAAACCGATCCAGAAGGTCCGTATCTGCCAGCGGAAGTGACGCTCGATCCAGGTGTTGCGGACATCATCCAGCTTCACGTAGTTGATAATCACGCCCACCAGACCGGTAATCCCGCCCAGGAAAAACGAGAGTGCCTGAAGGATGTAGACGGCCACAGCCAGGTTGCGCCCGGACTCAGAGCGGCGCTGCATGGGGTCGTCGTTTGCGGGGATGTATTCCGGTTCGGGCAAGGTCACTACTCCTTACAATCGGTTTTCCCGAAGTCTAACACAGCCTTTTCCGAAGCCGACCCGTGGTTTTCGCGGACCCCCATCAAAATAGAAAAGGCCGACCCCGGTTGCCGGGGCCGGCCCTTCAGTCAGCATTTTGCTGATTCGACGTTATCAGGCGCCGACAACACCGCCGTCGTCACGGGTGACGATGACTGTTGCGTCGCGGGGACGCGGGTCACTGGAATCCGGCCAGTTACCATCGGGGTGCTGGATGTTGACGAACATGGTCTTGACGTCCGGAGTGGTGACCACACCCGTCACCTCGCAACCGACCGGGCCGACGAAGAAGCGCTTGATCTCGCGGGTCTCCGGGTTGGCGGCCAACATCATGTTGTTCTGGTATGGAGCCTCGTCACGACCATCCGTCTGGATCCACAGGCGGCCATTGTAGTCGAACCACAGGCCATCTGGGCTGTTGAAGATGTTGTCGTCGGTGAGAGAGACAATCACTTCATCATCGACAACAGTCTCGGTGCCCTGCTCACCTGCAAAAACGAAGATGTCCCATTCGAAGTTGGTTGCTGAGTGATCGTTCCCAGCCTCCATCCAGCGAATGATATGACCATTCTCGTTGTCAGCAATAGGATTGGCGGCGTTCACCTGATTCTCGGTACGACGGGTGTTGTTAGTCAGGGTAAAGTAGACTTCACCGGTGTTGGGATCGACTGCCCCCCACTCCGGACGATCCATGGGTGTGGCGCCGGCGATGTCAGCAGCGAGGCGGGTGTTCAGATGAATCTCGGCCTGGCTGGAGAAACCCGTGAACCCGGTAACATTGCCGACGTCCGTTCCAACCGCGGCATCGACCCTGGCCTTGAACCCGGCGTCCTCAAGATCCAGCGGCAACCAGTCACCACTACCATCATCATTGAAACGGGCAACATACAGGGTGCCTTCATCCAGCAGGTAACCACCGGCGGTAGCCGCATAGTATGGTTGCCTGGAGACAAACTTGTAGATGTATTCAAAGCGGGAATCGTCACCGGAGTAACATACGATCGGCAGCCCCTCTTTTGCCGGCGCAAAAATCACACCTTCGTGGCCAAAGCGGCCCAGCGCAGTGCGCTTCTGCGGCTTGCTTTCCGGGGTGAACGGATCAATCTCAACCATGAAACCGTAGGTGTTGGCCTCATTGCGGTAATCGTCTGCAGCAGTCTCGCCCAGGGTGCTCACGTTAAAACGAACGTACTGATCCGCACGGCTGTCCGCCAGTTCCCAGTCGTAGCGGGTTGAGCGACCAACGCCGTGGCGGGTTTGCTCGCGGGGCTGGATCTCATCGCTGTTTGCAAAATAACCGTGCCAGTTTTCTTCAGCCGCAAGATAAGTGCCCCACGGAGTCGGTCCCATGGCACAGTTGTTCAGGGTACCGCGGGTTTCAGTGGCATCCGGGCTGTACCTGGTAATTAGCTTTTCGTAACCACGCAGAGGACCACGGATGTCCATCTCAGTATTGCCAGTGATGCGGCGGTTGAAGGGGCTGCCAAAAACAATGTCCCAGGTGCCGTTGCTGTCCTGCTTGATGTGGACAACGGAAACACCGTGAGCAGCGATTTCCTTGCGTACTTCGTCAGCAGGACGATTGCCGTCAACGTCATAGGTAGCGCCATTGGCGTGCAGGGCACCCTGGTTGATGTACTCATGGTTCATCACCAGCAAGCCCTCGGTGGAACTGTTGCCGCCGGCCTTCACATCGATCGGGAAGAAATGCACACCATCATGGTGCATGCCCATTTGTTGTTCCTGCTCAGCACCGGTGTTGGTGCCGTCCGGCTTGTATTCGGGATAGGAACCGGTGATCGGAGTGCCCCACGGCAGGAAAGCCTGTGACGAGTAACCCTCCGGCACCTTGATCTCGTTGGCGGTTGAAACCGGTACGGCTTTGAAGCCCAACTCGGTAGACGATACATCGGTATCGGGAGCATCACTCGTGTTGGCAGTAGAGCTGCTGTCGCTATCACCACCACAGCCGGCCAGTCCCAGCCCCATAACACTGGCGAGGGCGGCACCCACGGTGCCTTTCATAACGGTACGGCGCTGCATGCGGGCAGCGAGAACCTGATGGAACGGGGTGTTTTTGGAATGGTTTACTACCGGCTCGTAGTTCGGGTCCAGGTAGTTCGGGTCAAGATCGTGCTTGGCCATTTCTTGCCTCTCTCACAATGGTCAGGGTAAGTGGTCTGGAGAGGCCAGTTTCGGCAGGAAATATGACAGATTCGGAATTGTTTGAAGACAAATTCGTGACCGTTCTTTGACAGTCAGGCGCCAGCCTCCATGGCGAGAGGCTGGCGCGCGGGAATCACTGCTGGGTAGCGTCCTCGTAACCCTCTTCGACGGCGTCCGCAGTTTCCTCTGCAGCGTCGCTGACTTCATCGCCGACTTCTTCGGCGGTGTCCTTGGTTTCTTCCCAGGCTCCGTCAGCCTGGCCTGTTGCTTCCTCATAGGTGTCCTGAGCGGATTCGCCGGCCTCTTCCACCATATCACCGGCGTTGTCGGCAGCCTGCTCCATATCGACACCCTGGTTGGATTCTTCTTCCGAGCTGCAGGCAACCAGACCCAGTGAAGTAGCCAGCGCCATGGCCACGAGCATTTGCTTTTTCATAACGTTTCCTCCGTTGAAGATCATTCGCAACGGGGAGGAGATTACGCCCATGGCAGCAGATAACACAATTACTCGGGCATTACCCTTTGGTTAGCGGCAACTTACGGTGGGGAACCTGCCATCAATGGTAATAACGTGATCGACACCCACCAGCTCGCCCCTGCCGAGGAGTATGAAATCCTTCCCCGCACGACTGAAAACGTCGCGGATGATGTCATGGGCAATACACACCTGACCGGCTCCATCCCGGTAGACGACTTCTGCCATTCTGCCTGTGGTCAGGTATTCCCGGAGCATATCCTGGACGGACCAGTGGGCGACGGCGCCCTGGGTATCTTGAGGTGTCATGACTGAATCATCCCTGTCGCTCTCTTCGGCCGAGCTGCTTTTTGTTGTTTGCATAAAGTGTGGTTCAGGTGCTGCAAATTCGCCACTAACGCTTTGCTTGTCATTTCATGCCAACCCCACAAAATTGTCCGACAAAAGTTGAATTGCCCGATTGTCCGACATAAATTGGATCAAACAATGAACAATACGGAGATCCGGATATGAATGCCAAGGTCAACGACGCGGTACAGACGCATGAAGAGAAGGATTCTGCCTCTCAGGACGGCAAGGACTGGAAAGATCCGAAGCGTTACCTATGGCTCCTCGGCCCCGCCCTCCCGGGCATCGGGCTAGCCGCCCTGACCGGTTATGCCATCGCACCGAAGAAACTCAAAGCGCTGGCCTGGACCGGGCCGGCACTGGTGCACGGAATCATTCCAGCCCTGGACCGGGCCATCGGCGAGGATCAGAGCAATCCGCCGGAGGCCGCGGTCAAACCCCTGGAGCAGGACAAATACTACGACCGCATTGTGAAGGCGTTCATACCAACCCAGTACGCCATGACGTTCATGGGTGCCTGGCTGGCCAGCCGGAAAAAGACGCCCATCGAGGACAGGATCGGGCTGACCCTGACGGTCGGCGCCATCAACGGTGTTGGCATCAACACGGCCCATGAACTCGGCCACAAGTCCAACAAGCTGAACAAGATCCTGGCCATGGCGGCCCTGGCACCCACCGGTTACACGCACTTTGTGGTGGAGCACAATTTCGGGCATCACAAGCGGGTGGCGACACCCGAGGACCCGGCCAGCAGCCGTATGGGCGAGAGTTTCTGGAAGTTCCTGCCCCGCACGGTGATCGGGGGCATCAAGTCTTCGGTCAAGATCGAGAAGGCGCGGCTGGCCCGTAAGGGCAAGAGTTTCTGGAGTCTGGATAACGAGTTGCTGCAGGGCTGGGCGATGAGTGCCGGGTTCTTCGGTGCGACCACGCTGGTGTGTGGTCCGCGGGCGGTTCCGTTCCTGGCGGCTCAGGCGGTGTACGGGGCCAGTCTGCTGGAGAGTGTGAATTACATTGAGCACTATGGTCTGCTGCGGCAGAAGGACAAGAACGGAAAGTACGAGCGGACGAGGCCGGAGCACAGCTGGAACAGCAATCACATTGTGACCAACCTGTTCCTGTATCAGCTGCAGCGGCATTCCGATCACCACGCCCACCCGTCCCGCAGTTTCCAGGCGTTGCGCCACTTCGAGAAGGCGCCGCAGTTACCCGGTGGTTATGCGTCGATGCTGCTGCCGGCTTATGTGCCGAACTGGTGGTACGAGGAGATGGACAAGCGGGTGATCGACCACTACGAGGGTGATCTGAGCAAGATCAACTGGGACCCGGACCGGAAGGAGGAGCTGATGGCCAGGTACGCGGATTATGCTGCGAGGGTCGCGGCCGAGGCCAAGGCGCGGCGGGAGACCTCGGATTCTGAGCAAGCCGCCTAAGGATCACCTCGGGTGCCAGCGGTCAGCCGGCACCCCCTTTCCTCAGAACCACTCCGCTTTCATATTCAGGCAGGTGTCATCCTGGTTGCGCAGCAGTACCAGGTCCTGGGCCACGGTGGGCAGTTCCCAGTGGAAGAAGTACTGGGCAGCCTGGAGCTTGCCCTGGTAGAAGTTGCGCTCGTCATCGCTGTTGGCCGAACCAAGGGCATGGGCAGCGGCGTTGGCCTGGCGTAGCCACATCCAGGCCACCGTGATGTGACCGAACAGGTGCAGATAGCAGGCCGCGTTGGCCAGGACGTTGTCGGGGTTGCCGCCACCCATCAGGGATTTGCCCAGGCTCTGGGTCACTTTGACCGCCTGCTGCAGGGTTTCGCTCAGGGACAGGGCCCACTGCTGGCAGCGGTCGGTGGTGGCGGCTTCGAGGTCGGTCTGCATTTCCTGCATCAGCAGCTGGAGGCCGTGGCTCTGGTCCTGCCAGATCTTGCGGCCGAGCAGATCCAGGGCCTGGATGCCGTTGGTACCTTCATGGATGGGATTGAGGCGGTTGTCCCGCCAGCACTGTTCCACCGGGTATTCCCGGGTGTAGCCGGCGCCGCCATAGACCTGGATGGCGAGGTCGTTGGCTTTGGGGCCGTATTCGGACGGCCAGGCTTTCATGACCGGAGTCAGAAGGTCGAGCAGTTTGCCGGCTTCCAGTCGCTTCTGCTCGTCCGGGTGGGTGTTGTGGTCGTCCACCAGGCGAGCGCCATAGAGGCACAGGGCCAGGCCGCCCTCGCTGTAGGCTTTCTGGGCCAGCAGCATGCGGCGAACGTCGGCGTGTTCGATGATGGGCACCTGTGGGCTTTCCGGGTTCTTTTCGGACGGTTTGCGCCCCTGCAGGCGGTCTTTGGCGTATTCGAGGCTGTGCATGTAGCCCCGGTAGCCGATGACCGCCGCGCCGAAGCCCACGCCCAGGCGGGCTTCGTTCATCATCTGGAACATGTATTTGAGGCCCTGGTGGGGTTCGCCAACCAGGTAGCCGTAGCACGGGGCATCATCCCCGAAGCTGAGGGCGGTGGAAGTGGTGCCACGATAGCCAAGTTTATGGATCAGGCCGGCGAGGCTGACGCCGTTGCGTTCATCCGGATTGCCTTCGGCATCGACCCGGAATTTGGGCACGATGAACAGGGAGATGCCTTTGACACCGGCCGGGGCACCTTTGATCTTGGCCAGCACCATGTGAACGATGTTATCGGTGATCGACTGCTCGCCACCGGAGATGTAGATCTTGGCGCCTTTGATCAGGTAGTGCCCTTCGTCAGTCGGGCTGGCGGAGGTGCGGATGTCCGCCAGGCTGGAACCGGCGTGAGGCTCTGTCAGGGCCATGGTGCCGGAGAAGCGCCCGGAGAGCATGTGGGGCAGATAGGTGGCTTTCTGCTGTTCGTTACCGAAGATGCGGATCAGATTGGCGGCCGCGGTGGTCAGGAACGGGTAGCCGGCGGTGCCGGGGTTAGCGGCGGTGAAGAAGCCGTTGCACGCGGCCATGACGGATTCCGGCAACTGCATACCACCGAGATCATAATCGTAGCGCCCGGCGATGAAGCCGGCTTCCGCATAGGCGTCAAAGGCCTGTTTGACCTGCGGTAGCATCGTGACCTGGCCGTCTTCGAAGCGGGGCTCGTTCTTGTCAGCGGCGCTGTTGTGGGTCGCGAACTGTTCCCGGGCCATCTTGTCGGCGGTTTCGATGACGGCGTCGAAGGTGTCTTTGTTGTGTTCGCTGAAGTGCTCGCGGGTGATCAGGGATTCGGTGTCGAGTACTTCGTAGAGTTGGAATGCCAGGTCTCGGCGGTCAATCAGGGTGTCGGTCATTCTTGGTCTCCTGTTAATTGCTGCCTAGATTCGCATAACCGGTGGTTGTGTTGGAACCCGATTTGTAACTTCTGGTCCGGGTTATGCATCTAATTCGGAACAAGGCCATCAGGCATTGGAGAACGTAAAGAATATTGACACAGGGTGTTCACATGGGGAGGTAGCATTCCATGAACGCACCAGCGAAGCCGGGTCGGGCGGATGTCCTCAGCCGGCTCTATGACATGAAACAGAAACAACTGGCACGGGCGCTTCAGCAGGGAAATCCCTTGCGCTGTCAGGTACTTGAAGCCGAGGCCGAAGCCATCTTCTCGGCGCTGAAATCGATCCGCTGACGCCCGCCGGCGGATCGTTCAGGATCCCATCTTGCGCAGTCGCCGGCTCCAGCGCTGTTTGGCATACCGGCGAAGGTTGGAGACGTTATCGGTTTCGTCCATGATTTCGGTGCCCAAAAGCGTCTCCAATATGTCCTCCAGCGTCACTATTCCCAGCCAGGTTCCCAGCTCGTCGTAAACGATCGCAATATGCTGCCGTTCCCGCAGCATGTCAGAGAACAGATACTCGATGTTGGTGCTGCCCTTGACCCGCTTGATGGCACGGAGGTGCTCCATCAGGTCGGCATCATCCGGGAGCGAGATCAGGTCCGAGCGGTGCAGGTATCCCAACGCCTCCCCTTCTTCGTCAATCACCGGGTAGCGTGAGAACGGGGATTTGCGCACCTGCTCCCGGAATTCCGGCACAGTCGTCTCCGGCGAGATGAATTTGCACACCGTCCGCGGCGTCATTACGCCACTGACCTTGATTTCATGGAAGCGAAGCACGTTCTGGATGATCCGGCGCTCGTCTTCATCCAGGGCCTGATGGTCCCGGCCGATTTCTGCCAACGCACTGATTTCACCGCGGATGTCGGTATCGGCCTCGCCGGCCGAGATGCGCCGGGTAATGATCTTCGACAGCCAGATGAAAGGCTTGAGCGAGGTCATCAGGAATCCCAGCACCGCCGGAAGCCTGGGGGCGAAGGTGCGCCAGTACTTGGCGCCGATGGTTTTCGGGATGATTTCGGACAGGATCAGGATGGCGAGGGTCATCACAGCGGATGCCGCCCCCAGCCAGACTTCTCCGAAGACAACTGCCACCTGGGCACCGACACCCGTCGCACCGGCAGTATGGGCGATGGTGTTGAGCGTGAGTATGGCCGCGAGCGGATCGTCAATGTCGCTCTTGAGCTTCCTCAGCTTCAGGAAAAGCGCGTGATTATCCTTTTTCAGTGAGGCTATGTAGCTCGGCGTAACCGAGAGCAGGGAAGCCTCAAGGATGGAACAGAGAAAGGAGAAACCAATAGAGATAACCGCATATGCGATCAGCAGTGTCATAGAGCCTCTGGCAAGAGATGCAGAACGGTCATTCTAGCGAGACAGTGATTTTACCAGCAACCTTTATTGATGGCTGAAAGAGATCAATAGAATTGATTAATCACAATGTGACTTGACCTAGCCCCTCGGCCACGTATCATCGAATTCCAAGTTAGACTGACGGAGCAACCAATGACCGAAAGGTCCTTCGGCTGCAAACAGACCATTCGCCCGCCTGTAACGGCTGATATTGCCCGCCATCGCGGTCGCCTGCCCTATTTCCCGGATCCGCCCTACATCTGATCCCGGGCTTCCGGCGTATTCCTGCTGCCTTATTACGTCATGCAGGGTCCGCATCCGGAGGCTAGACTTCTGCACACACGCCTTATTCCATACGTAGAAGAAAAAAACCGATAACGAGGTTGCGATGTCGCTACCGCTGGTTGTTTTACTGCCTTTCCTGGGGGCGATTGCTGCGCCCCTGTTCGCCCAGGGAGGGCGAACGGCAATTGCCATTGCCTCATCCGTTCCGGCCCTGATCGCTTTGGCCGCACTGTACCCACATTGGGAGGTGCTGGCCGGAGGCGGCTATGTCCTCTTCCACCAGGAGTGGCTGCCTGCCCTGGGTATCTCGCTCAGTTTCCGCCTGGACGGCCTGGCACTGCTGTTTGCGTTGCTGATCCTGATCATCGGGCTGCTGATCATTCTGTACGCCCGCTATTACCTCAAGCCGAAAGAAAACATCGCCAAGTTCTACGCGTTGCTGCTCTGCTTCAAGGGCTCGATGCTGGGCATTGTGATGTCCAGCAACCTGTTGCTGATGCTGATTTTCTGGGAACTGACCAGCCTCGTCTCGTTCCTGCTGATCAGTTATTGGACCCACAAGCAGGACGCGCGCCGGGGTGCCCGGATGGCTCTGGCCGTGACCGGTGGCGGTGGTCTGGCGCTGCTGGCCGGCATCCTGATCATCGGTAACATCGTCGGCAGCTTTGAGCTGGATGATGTGCTTGCGGCGGGCGATCAGATCAAGGCCCACGCCATGTACCCGGTGGCCCTGACACTGGTCCTGCTTGGTGCCTTTACCAAATCTGCCCAGTTCCCGTTCCACTTCTGGCTGCCCCACGCCATGCAGGCGCCCACGCCGGTATCCGCCTACCTGCACTCGGCCACCATGGTAAAGGCAGGCGTGTTCCTGATGGCCCGTTTGTATCCCGCACTGGCAGGCACGGAACAATGGTTTTACATGGTCAGTTTCACCGGGATGGCGACGCTGCTGCTCGGTGCCTATGTCGCCATGTTCAAGCATGATCTCAAAGGCCTGCTGGCCTACTCCACCGTCAGCCACCTGGGACTCATCACCCTGCTGTTCGGTATGGGGACTCAGCTGGCAGCTGTGGCAGCAGTCTTCCATGTGATCAACCACGCCACCTTCAAGGCCTCGCTGTTCATGGCGGCCGGTATCATTGACCATGAAACCGGCACCCGGGACATGCGCAGGATCAACGGGCTCTGGCGCTATATGCCCCATACCGCGACCCTGGCCATGGTGGCAGCCTCCTCAATGGCGGGTGTTCCACTGCTGAACGGCTTCCTGAGCAAGGAAATGTTCTTTGCCGAGTCCCTGGAACTGAACCTGCC
>JABURI010000191.1 GCA_014762755.1 Marinobacter sp. | reverse complement strand
TCTTCACCGCTGCTAGACTGACAACCTGAATCTTCTGCACGGATTGTCAGACATGCACCTCAAGCACGGACTCTGGATTTCCCTGTCTGCCCTGTTGCTGGCCGGCTGTGGCAGTGGCGAGGACGCCATCGACGGCGCACGCGCCCAGACCAATGACTTCGCTGCCGCGAAAAACCCGCTGGACGATTTCAGCTCCGGCAGCACCGGCGATTCCAGTAATGCCGGCGACCTGGAGCCGAATGAGGTTCGAATCACGATGGAAGTGCCCGGTGCCGTGGCCCCGGATGCGGAGGTGACCCGGCGTAACCTGAGAATCGTGCAGCCGGATACCCTGAGCGTGTACACCACCAACACCTCCCTACAGAACCTCGGCGGCGTGGACGTAACCACCCGGGAGGATGCCGAAGGGTTCACCATTATCGCCTTTCCGGACGGCCAGCCCCTGGCACCGGATATGGTGATCGAGGCCACCTATGGCAACGCCCGGATGCGGGCCTTCGCGGCGGACTCGGACCGGGATGTGAAGATCAATCCGTTCTCGGAATACCTGGTGCGCAATACCCTGGCCAGTTACACCCCGGGCGAGCTGGAAACCATCAGGGACTGTGTGAATGATGCCGGGGGCGAGTTGTGCCTGAACAAGTATGTCTGGTCCACCCTGGCCGACCAGGTGCACGATTTCGAGATTGATATCCCGGGCAATCTGGATGTGTCGGGAGCGCTGTCCCTGCTGAAAGGCCGGGCGGATTTTGCCCGCTATGTGGCCGCCATGGGCGACTACGCGCTGCTGGATGAAAGTTCCGCGGGCAAGATCAGCGCCAGTTCCGCCGATTACAACTCGGTGTTCCTGGGGGTGGAGCTGGGCCAGAGCTTTGCCGAGCCCAGCATCAGCGGGACCGGGCTCTGGGGCATGCGCACGGCTTATGAGGAACGCCTGGAGGATAGCAATGGCGTTGGCTATGTGTATCCGGCGCTGACGCTGACCAGTTTCGATGCCTTCAACATCAAGGTGACCTCGCTGGCCACGGACATTCCCTATGACCGGGAGGTGTTGCTGCATTCCGAGGGCAACGAGTTTTTCCTGCGCGGCTCGGAGTTCTGGGAGCAGAACACGCATTCCTCATCCCCCGGGGCAGCGACCTTGCTGGGCGATACCCGCCTGCTGGCCGGCCGGGCTCTGTACCAGAGCATCACCGGCCGGGACAGCGCCCGGATTATCGGCTGGACCCGCAACCCTTACTATCTGGATGCCTACACCAGCCCGCCTGCCGACGAATCGGTGGGACCGGACCGGGTGGTGGGCGGCTATTTCACCGCCGGCAAGGCGATTGAACTGGAAAGCGATGGTGAGGCCCTGAAACGGGGACCAGTGCTGGAGAACCATTACTTGTCGGCGCTGGAGCTGAACCTGCTGCGGCCGGCCGGGGAGGCGGAGTTTGATGCGGATGTGCTGGATAACCGGAGTTATAACGTGGTGTATCTGGCTTCCCGGTTTGCCGACAATACCACGCCGCTGGCAATAGAAAGTGGCCTTGGCACCTGGACGATCGATGCCGACGGTAATGTCACCCAGGCACTGGAGATTGCCACCGTGAACCGGGACAACTCGGGAGCGGTTTCCCGCGCGCCGGCTGCGGCGGTGGCCACTGACTG
The DNA here is from genome assembly GCA_014762755.1 of Marinobacter sp. GTDB lineage: Bacteria > Pseudomonadota > Gammaproteobacteria > Pseudomonadales > Oleiphilaceae > Marinobacter. The sequence goes on along the minus strand of JABURI010000191.1, from coordinate 9,482 downwards.
GCTGATCAGTCCCAGGGCCTCGATTCTCAGTACCGGTGAGCGGGAGATCGGCCGGTTGAATCTGAACATCTCGACCGCATCCGGAAACGAGGAGAAACCTGACGTTGGCGTGGGGGCCAGCACGCCCGATGGCGCCTTCCTGGCATTCAACCTGGATGACAGTCCGTTCGGGGATGGGGTATTAGTGGCTGCCGGGCAAGCGGCTTCTGCGGCACCCGAGAGTGGCCGGTACCGGGTTCAGGGCATATCCGTGGACGTTTCCGGCGGCACCAACGAACTTCGCCATTTTGATAATGCCGAGCTGGTGATCGAGGGCGGAATCGCCACCCTGAGTGGCGAAGTGATCTCGGTGGTCAACACCGTAAACGGCAACGAGGTGACCACGCCGTCGGAAACGGTGATCGATACCAACCTGGCCTATGGGGCGGGCCCTGGCCCCGGCACTGTGTCTTTCAGCGGTGGCAACCTGGTGCTGGACGGGTTCTTTACCGAGGATCACTCCCAGCTGTACCTGAGGCTCAACCGCACGGGTACCGGCTCCCACGCCATTGGCCTGCTGCTGGCAACCCGGATTCCCTGAGGCGACCGAAGGTCTCGGTAAACCCCGCACGGGCCGTCTGCGTATAACCTGTTATAATCGTTGCCATATCCATATCGACGAGAGGTTTTATGTCTGCTGGTCGCCGGACGCTGCTGTTTCTTGTTCCCTTGTTGGCCTTTGCAATGGGCGGTGGGTTTTATGTCCCGTCCGGCAACTATGGCAACGGAAACTATGACGGCTCCGAAGTGGCGCTTGGTGAACTGCCGGCCCTCCCCGACTGGGCCGATGACCCGCTGCCGGACTTCTCGGCCTACCGGGATACTACCGAGAAAAAGGCGGCGTTCTTCTCGTTTCTGTACCCCCGCATTGTGTTGGCCAACTCCCGGATTCTCCTGGAGCGAAGCTACCTGCTGCGGCTGGAAGAGAAAGATGAGCTGACCTCCTCCGACAAGCGATGGCTGGATGCTCAGGCCGAACGCCTAAGGATTGAGGCTGAAACAGGTAGCGTCGAGCAGTTCAAACTCCTGAAAAAACGCCTGGACGTGATTCCACCGTCGCTGGTGCTGGCCCAGGCTGCCAACGAGTCGGCCTGGGGCACCTCGCGCTTTGCGCGGCAGGGGAACAACCTGTTCGGTCAATGGTGTTTCTCCAAGGGCTGCGGCCTGGTTCCGAAGAACCGGGTAGACGGGGCCAGCCATGAAGTGGCCAAATTTGCCTCGCCCTATCGCTCGGTGCGCGCGTATATCCAGAACCTGAACCGCCACGAAACCTACCAGACCCTGAGGGACGTCCGAATACAGGACCGCCGTTCCCGGAATCCCCTGTCCGGCCTGGAAATGGCGGAAGGCCTGCTTGGCTATTCCGAGCGGGGCGAAGAATACGTAAAAGAGATCCGGTCGATGATCCATTACAACAACCTGGGCTTCTACGACGAGGATTTCCGGGATGCCGTAACGAATCGGGCGCCGTCGGACCTGCAGCAACTGGCCTCGACCGACTCCGAGAGCCGGTTACTCCCGGGCCGCACAGCTGACACCGGATCAGCTGCCGAAGGCTGACAGACACCGCTAACCCGCAACAAACCAGAGACCACACGGAATGCTTGATTTTCTGCCTGCACCGCTAAAGGGGACTTTGGCGGCCTTGTCGATTTTGTTGAATACCCTGATCCTGTTCCCCTTCCTGCTGCTGTTCGCACTGATCAAGCTGATCATCCCGGTGACGCCGGTACGCAAGGCCTGCACCGTGGTGCTCAACAACATTGCCTGGGTGTGGATTGGCTTCAACAACCTGCTGATGGACGTGTTGCACAAGGTGGAGTGGGACGTGCGCGGGGTGGAGAACCTGAGCCGGGAGCACTGGTATTTTGTCACCTGCAACCACCAGAGCTGGGCGGATATTCCCGCCATCCAGTACGTCCTCAATAGCCGTATCCCCCTGCTCAAGTTCTTCCTGAAGAAGCAGCTGATCTGGGTGCCGTTGCTCGGCATCGCCTGGTGGGCCCTGGATTTTCCGTTCATGCATCGCCATACCAAAGAACAGATCGCCAAACGCCCGGAGCTCAAGGGCAAGGATATTGCTGCTACCCAGGCTGCGTGTGAGAAGTTCCGCTATACGCCGGTGACCATCTTCAACTTCATGGAAGGCACCCGATTTACCCCCGAGAAGCACAAGCGTCAGAACTCACCCTACAAGCACCTGCTCAAGCCTCGCGCCGGCGGCACGGCGTTTGTGTTCGGGGCCATGGGGGAGATGATTCACACCATGCTGGATGTGACCATCGTGTACCCCGATGGGCGGAAAGGGTTCTGGGATTACCTGTGCGGGCGGATTCGGCGCATTGTGATTGATGTGAGGGTGCGGGAAGTGCCGGCGGAGTTCTTGGGGATGGATTACGAGAATGACCGGGAGACGCGGGTGGCGTTTCAGCGGTGGGTTAGTGAGATTTGGGGGGAGAAGGATCAGTTGATTGGGGAATTGAAGGCGGAGTGAGGGTGCCGGGCGCTAAGTTATGGTGCCTGGCGCTAAGTTGGGGTCAGAAGAAGGGACTTCTTCAGACCCCTGGAGTGTTACTCAGGGGTCTGATGAACAAGTTCATCAGACCCCGACCTGGCATCGCCCCCTGGGGAGGGTTCAGCTACAGCAGCCCCAGCTCCCTCGCCCTCACAATCGCCTGCGTCCTCGACTTCACCTCCAGCTTGGCATTAATCCGCCGCGCATGCGTCTTCACCGTGTGCAGCGAAATGTGCAGCTTATCCGCAATCTCCTGATTGGAGAGGCCTTTGGCGATGAGCTCCAACACGGCCTGCTCCCGATCGCTGATCGGTTCGGCCAGGGCTTCTGCGCCGGCGGTGTTGGCTTTGATGCCGAAGAGCTTGCCGAGGGCGTCTTTGAATTTGCTATTTTCCAGTTGGCCGTGGCTTTTCTCCATCAGCTCCTGCAGCTCCGACCGCAATTCGGTGAAAGGGCTGATGAAGTGTTCGGTCGCGGCTTCTTCGACCAATGTGGCCAGCACCTTGCGGGCCGCGGCCAGGCCCTTTTCTTCGTTCAGCAAGACCGCTTCCAGCAGGCGGATGTGGATTTCGACGCCCCAGGGGATGGCTTTGCCGTAACGGTCGCGGATGCCGTGCAGGGTTTCCCGGGCGCGGATGCCGTCGCCTCTCGCCAGGTCCACGCGCACCTGCAGGCAGTCGAGCAGGCCGGGCATCATGGGGAACAGTTCCGGCACGCAGCCGGCATCGCGGTAGGGCTGGAGTTTCTCCAGGGCCTGGACGGCGCTTTCCACCTGGTTCTGGGCCAGCCAACAGGTGGCCTTCAGGGCTTCGAGCACCGGCACGAACAGGGATTCGTCCACCTGCCAGGCATGCATGGTGCGCTCGGCACGGCCAATCCACACAAAGGCGTCTTCCAGGCGGTTCTCGGACCGGCAGATCAGGACCCGGATGGCCATGGCGAGCAGCAGGCCCAAATCCCGGGTCTGTTCGGCGTGCCGGCCGCAAAGTACGAGTAACCGATCCGCCTCAGCAATCCGGCCCTGGTGCCAGAGTACCAGCACCAGGTTCAGTTGCAGGCGGGTTTCGCCGATTCTCGCCGGCCGTGCCAACTCCTGCATGGCAGTGTCCAAGCCGGTACGCAGCAGTTGTTCGGCGTGGCGAAGCGCTCCCTTGCCGAGCTCGATTCGGGCATGGGAATACACCGCCAGGGCCTCGGATCCGGAATCCCCGGCTTCTCGCGCCAGGCGGGCTGCGGCGCGGTTCGCTTCCCGGGCTTCGGCAAAATTCCCGGCCGCGCACAGGGCGCTGGAGCGCACAATCTGGGTAACCAGCTGGCCCTGGGGCGAGAGGTCGCCCTCAGCGAGGGCCTGATCGGCCATTTCCAGAGCCGGCTGGACCTTGCCCTCACCCCGCAGGATAAAGGCCTGGAGCGCCGCGATCCGGGCATTATGTTCTTCCCGGTCCTCCTCGGACAGATCATCCAGCAGCGCCCTCGCCTGCTTGAACTGCCCGCCGATGGCATGGACCCAGCTGTATACGATCCGCAGGCGGGCGCTGCGCTCGAGCAAGGTGACCGGCAGGCTTTTGCGTAGCCGCAGCAGCGAGGCGGTGTCCTGGCCCAGTAGCAAGGCTTCGGAGCCCTCCGAGGCGATGCGGATCACCTCGTCGCCATTGCCTGCCAGCAGCGCATAGCGCAGGGCCTCAGGAAACTGGTCCCGCTCGCCGAACCAGCGACTGGCGATGGTCATCCGGGCTTCGTATCCGGTCATCGGGGAGGTGCGCAGCCATTCCTGCATAAGGGGATTGAGGCGGTACCAGCGACCGCGGCCCGGCATCGGCCGGATGGGCAGGCCCTGCTCGAAGACCTGGGAGGGCAACAAGGCCACCTCCGGAAGCGCCGACTGCAGCGCGATGAGCAGCTCGTCCGAACAGAGTTCCAGTTCCGCGATGGCGCGAACCGATCGCACCTGCCCCGGCGTCAGCCCGCCCAGGACCGAGTCTTTGAGGAATCGCTCCACGCTCGGGCTTTCCTGGATGGGTTTGCGTTCCAGCTCACGCTGCACCTCGCGGCGATAGAGGGCCAGCGGAGTGGCCCAGCCTTCGGTGAGATCGTACAGGTTGTCCACCGCCACACTGGTCAGTTTGTTAGCCGCTAGTTCCTGGCTGAAGAACTCAAAGGTTTCCGGGCGGGAAAATTCGAAGACCGAGGTTCCAAGACGAGTGAACCGGTTTTCCAGCTCCAGCGCGTGGGTTTCGAACGGCAGGCCACGGCGGGAAACCAGTACCACACACAAGTTGGCCGGCAGGTCCTTGGCCAACTGCTGCAGCAGGGGCGTCACCGCCGGATTGGTGAGGCTGTGGAGGTTATCCAGAACGAGTACCTGCATGGTGCCACTGGACTGCCGTGCATGGGACACGAGCATCATGGCCAATGCATCGGAGAAACCTGCGCCGCCCTGCAGGGCGCTTTCCAGAGCTTCGGGCATGTCAAAGGCCATGGAAAGCAGCGTCAGGAAGCGGGTTGGCGCATTATCCTGGGGGGTCAGCGAGATCCAGCGCAGTTCGTTGTCAGTGACATAGCGGTTGCCCAGGGCGCTGAGCACGGAATGGGATTTGCCGAAACCACTGGGCGCTTCAACAAGAATCGCATGACTGGGTGATATGGCCTGGCTTATCCACTCATCAACAATGGGCCGGGCGAGCGTATCGCTCGGTAACGATGGTACCCGGACGCGCTGACGAAGCAGGTCCCTGACGAGCTCCCCACGCTGAAGGCCGTTATTGGCAGACTGAAATTCGTCGTTGGCGGCCTTGCCGTCACTGAATGGTTTCACACACTGCCCCGCTGACAACCGGCCGGACGGCGATACGTCCTGTGCCGCAATTGGAAGAACCCAATGACTTTTGAGTGGCGACCTGCTTCGGGTGCGCCTTTAGTATGAGACGAAGGTTAAACCAAAGGGGGGTTGGGCTGCAAAGGTTTGGGGTGTGGGGATGGGTTGAAGGTGGGGTCAGATGAATGCAGAGGGGTCTGAAGAACTCGTTCTTCTGACCCCAGGTTAAAACTAAAAATGGGGTCAGATGAATGAATTCATCAGACCCCTGTGCAAGACCCCTGGGCCAATACTCCCTTAGCGGGTACCCGCGCGGCGGAGGGCCGCGGGGGTGTAGTCGCGGGAGCGGCGTTCGATGCCGAAGGTGTACGGGTTCTCTTCCTCGTTGGTCAGGCCGAGGGCCAGGTAGCGACCGGAGAGGAGATCGTACAGGGTTTCGATGGCATACCAGGGTACAACCTGATCGTAGAACTGGACCGCATGGGCTTCGGCTACGCGCCAGAGTTCGCCACGGCCATCGTAGTGGTCGATGACGGACGCCTGCCAGCTGTCTTCGTCGATGAAGAAGTCACGCTGGGCGTAGATGTGGCGCTCACCAGACTTCAGGGTTGCGCGCACGTGCCATACCCGGTGCAGTTCGTAGCGGGTGAAGTCCTGGTTGATGTGGCCGGCCTTGACGATCTGGTCGTAGGTCAGGCTCGGATCCATCAGCTTGTAGGAGTTGTACGGGACATACATTTCCTTCTTGCCCACCAGCTCCCAGTTGTACTTGTCCGGGGCACCGTTGAACATGTCGAAGTTGTCAGAGGTACGCATGCCGTCGGCTGCGGTACCCGGGCCGTCGTAGGCTACCTGCGGTGCACGGCGAACACGGCGCTGACCGGCGTTGTAGATCCACGCACGGCGGGGCTCTGCAACCTGGTCGAGGGTCTCGTGGACCAGCAGCACGTTACCGGCCAGGCGTGCCGGCGCGGTGATGGCCTGACGGAAGTAGAACAGCACGTTTGCGTCGTCTCCCGGGCTGTAGTCCTCAAGATAGGTCCGCCAGGTCAGTTCGTCCTGGAAGCGGACAACCGAGAAGTCACCACCGGCGGTCGGAGTGACCTGGCCGACGTTACGCTGCACGGAACCACCCCGGTAACGGGTAATGTGGTTCCAGATAACTTCCAGGCCGTTTTGCGGGATCGGGAACGGCGTCGCGCTCTGGTAGTTACCCAGACCGTTACCGTCCTTGATCAGCTCGGCCTTCGTGGCATTCTCGACTGTTTCTTCCATGACCGCTTCCGGGTAAGCGGCGGTACGATGGGTCTCGTACACCGGCATGAAGTAGTCGTCATACTTCTTGATCATCGCAACCTGGCCCGGCGACAGATTGTCGACGTACTGGTCCACGTTGCTCTGGTCGATCACGAACTTGGGCTTCTCGTTCGGGAACGGATTCACATATATACCGTCGCCCTTGTAGCCCGCCGGCGGTGTGGTCAGTCCGCCCGTCCAGGCCGGAATGGCTCCGCCGTTACCGGCTTTCTCGGCGCCCATGGGCGTCAGTGAATCACCCAGTTTGGCCGCCTCAGCCGCAGAAACCGCACCCCAGGCCTGGCCGGCACACAGACTGGCAGCCAGGATACCTGTGGTCAGTAGTTTCTTGTTCAGTCTCATTTAGGTTTCCTCGTCAGACGAATTGTTTCCGGTTCAGAAGGAGTACGAAACGCTCGCGCTCACGAAATCTCGGTCAGTCAACTCGTTATACGGCTTCCCGCCGAAAAAGTTTGTGTAACCGATGTTACCGGTAATCTTGTTCTGGTACACCGCTTCCAGGGACAGGCCGATCGCCTTGCTACCCTCGTTGAAAGCGCCACCCGGCTGCGGGCTGTAACCCTCCACGTCGTGGCTCCAGGCCAGTTGCGGCGACAGGTTGATACCGGCGATCGCGTTCGGGTAATCCCACACGAAGCGGGCACGATAGCCCCAGGAGAAATCGGTGGTGAAGCCTTCGTTCTCACAGTAATTGGTATTGATGTTCACACCAAGGGCACATGCATCCAGGCCACCGGCACTGGGAATCGGGCCCACACCGAAGGTACCGGAACGGCCGTAACGGGCCTCATCGTAGTCCGGCAGGTCGTGCACGTAGGTTGCACCAAACTCGGTAATCAGGGAGAGACGGCTTGCGCCCATGACCTGGTCAAAGAACTTGATCAGAGTGAACTGGGCCTGAGATACACCGTACTCGTCGTAACCTTTTACTTCAGATCCCGGTGGAATCTCACCCCCGAATTCCTCCTTGCGCGCCTGCTCGAGAAGACTCACGTCGGTGCCGTCAATCGGGTTATCCAGCTGAAGGCCGCCATAGATCAGCTCGAACGCGTTCCACTGGAGGGGCATTTTGTCACGGTAGGAGTATTCAGCGCCCAGTGACCAGCCACCTGGTGTGGTGGTGTTGATACTGATCCCGTACAGATTGATGTTTTCCGGGTACTCAATGAAGTAGGACGGGAAGGTCTCGCCTTCGTCCTTGACGGTACCACTGACGTACGGCAGACGGCTGTTGTATTTGATGTAATAGAAGCCCAGTTCGGAATCATTCAGGGCTGGCACATACCACCGCATAGCCACACCGAACTGATCTTTTTCATCCGCCTCTTTATCGCCAAGACGGGGTGCGATGAAGCCTTGGGCATAAGCCTGGGAGTCCGGCAACTGGCCTGCCAGGAGTACCGGGCCACAGCCATCCGCAGCGAAATCGTTGGTAGAGAAGAAGGTACCGCAGTCATCCGGACGGACCGGTTCCCAGTCGGTCTGAACGAACGTTTCCAGGGTGATGTTCTGAGTCACACCCGCAGACGCGTAGAACATTTCAACCGGCAGCAGCGCATCTTTGAGCTGAGAACCCGGCGCCCGGAAGGCCGGAACGTCGATCGGGTTGATGGTGTTGATGCCGCCCTGGATGAACGTACTTTCACCCCAGCTGAGCACCTGCTTACCATAACGCAGACTGACGGGCACATTGCCGAAATACCAGTCGGAGAAGACGTAGGCGTCAAGGAATTCGCCGCCCGAGGCGTTATCCTTGGCTTCCGGATTGAGCTCACGCTGCTGGCCGACATAATCCACGGCACGGCTTTCGTCTTTCAGTTCGAAATCGTACCAGTAACGGCCACGGACGAAGCCACCGACGCGGGTCAGGGTATCGCTATCCACCGCATAATCCAGGAACAGCTCACTGTTGCCTTTGACAATCTTGGAGTAGGTGTCACCGCTCTCGAAGTTCAGGTTGCCGTCGTCGTAGTTGTTGGTAGAGGCGCCGATGTTCTCCAGCTCCCCGCCCGGGGCATACTCGGGACCCAGGTTACCCTGGGCGATCAGTCGCTTGTCCCGATCTTCGACCCGCCAACCCACACCAGCTGTCAGCGTCGTATTGAACTGGGCTTCCACATCTCCCATGTAAAACGAATAGGCGGAAGCCTGGCCGGCAGCACCGGCGGCAATCGCCACGGCCAGCGGTAGTTTGGTCCAACGCTGCCATTGATGAGTTTTTCTTGTCATTGGAAGGCTACTCCATTGTTGTTCTGAGTCGCTGCTCTGATTATTGGTGTTCACGATGTATTGGAGGCTTCATGCACAGTGCTCGTGATGTTGGCACTATAGCTAACGCTGTTCGGGGCTTTGATCAGTCAAAAGTATGATTTTGCTATCACACCTCGCCGGCCGCCCGGTTACTTCGCACTGTGAATCACTATAGACAAGAAATTTGGTTGCAACCAATAACAAGGGGTTGGATGGTAGGTTTTTTGTTGGGGGCTTGGTGCTGAGGTCCGGGCACTGGGGCCTGATGAATACTTTCATCTGACCCCGAGTTCACCTCTGGCTCGGGTGGGTAGTGAAGATGGGGTCAGAAGAAAGCGTTCTTCAGACCCCTGAGCTTGGTTCAGATCCCTGAGTTTGGCACTGGGGTCTGATGAAGACCTTCATCTGACCCCGAGTTCAAGTCTTGCTTGGGTGGGGAGTGAAGATGGGGTCAGAAGAAAGCATTCTTCAGACCCCTGAGGGGTGGCCTTAGAGCATTTCGATGGCCATGGCGGTGGCTTCGCCGCCGCCGATGCACAGGGCGGC
>JABURI010000154.1 GCA_014762755.1 Marinobacter sp. | reverse complement strand
GATATTTCACAAGGACGGCTTTTTGCCTGGCTTACTTAATCGCAGAGTATCAGGTGTGCGCGACGATGTAGTCGATCGCGTCCTGAACAGTGCCCAGCTTTTCAGCCTCTTCGTCAGGAATCTCGGTCTCGAATTCCTCTTCCAGGGCCATAACCAGCTCAACAGTGTCCAGTGAGTCAGCGCCAAGATCCTCTACAAAAGAAGATGTGTTCTGAACTTCGGACTCTTTAACGCCCAACTGTTCACAAACGATCTTCTTCACGCGCTCTTCAACTGTACTCATAATGTCCTCACTTTGTGTGTCAACCAAGCAACTCAAGTGCTGCCAGTTTAGATTAAACCCTACCTGCAAACAAGCAGGGACTCAGTCAAACATGTTGCGCGACAAGGAGTTGCGCAGAAGCCCCGGAGCCGGGGCTTATCCCATGTACATTCCGCCGTTCACGTGAATGGTCTCACCAGTCACGTAACCGGCTGCATCCGAAGCCAGGAAGGCCACCACAGCGGCCACTTCCTCCGGCTCACCCAGACGACCCGCGGGTATGATTTCCAGCATAGCCTCACGCTGCTTGTCGTCCAGTTTTTTGGTCATATCCGTATCGATAAAGCCCGGCGCCACGCAGTTGGCGGTAATGCCCCGGTTCGACATTTCCTTGGCCAGACTGCGGGTAAAGCCTTCAACACCGGCCTTGGCAGCGCAGTAATTACCCTGCCCCGGGTTCCCCATACCGGCAACCACGGAACTGATGTTGATGATCCGCCCCCACTTGGCCTTGGCCATGCCACGAAGGACCGCCTTGCTGGTGCGATACACGCTGGACAGGTTGGTCTCGAGAACCGACGTCCAGTCATCTTCTTTCAGGCGCATCAGCAGGTTGTCCCGGGTAATGCCGGCATTGTTGACCAGAATCTGGGGCGCGCCGGATTTTTCGGTCAGGGCCTTGAGGCCAGACTCTATACTTTCCGGGTCCGAAACATCCATGACGATGCCGTAACCTTTCAGGCCGGCATCCGCCAGCGCTTTCGAAATCGACTCGGCACCCGCCTCACTGGTGGCGGTACCTACAACTTCGACGCCCTGTTGCGCGAGCGCCTGGGCAATGGCCTTGCCAATGCCACGGGTCGCACCGGTCACCAGTGCAACTTTACCTTCCAAAGACATGAAAGACTCCTTTCGTCAGGATTGGCCGAAAGCTTCCAGAGCCTTCGCCAGTGAATCCGGATCCTCGATGCCGTATACCGGGAGGCTACGGTCAATTCGCTTGATCAGTCCGGCCAGAACTTTTCCGGTACCGCACTCCACCGCCATCTCAACACCTTCAGACACCAGCTTGCGCACGGAATCGGTCCACAGCACCGGTGAATAGAGTTGCTTGAGGAGGTTGGCTTTCAGCTTGTCAGCATCGGTTTCAGCCGACGCGTGGACATTCTGGACCACCGGAATGACAGCATCGTTAAAGCGCACCTCATTGAGCGCCTCCGCCAACTCTTCGGCGGCACCTTTCATCAATGCGCAGTGAGACGGCACGCTGACCGGCAGCGGCATGGCCTTGCGGGCGCCCTGCTCCTTGCAGGCCTCGATGGCACGGTCAACGGCCGCGGCCGAACCGGCAATCACCACCTGGCCGGGGGCATTGAAGTTGACGGCAGAGACCACATCGCCCTGGGCCGCGCTCTCGCACGCGGCTACCACGTCGGCGTCGTCCAGGCCCAGAATCGCAGCCATCTTGCCCTCACCGGCAGGAACCGCCTGCTGCATAAGCTCGCCCCGAAGGCGGACCAGCTTGACGGCCTCGATGAAATCCAGGCTTTCAGCAGCGACCAGAGCGCTGTACTCGCCCAGGCTGTGACCGGCGACGAAACTCGGTGCGCGACCACCGGCAACAAACCACTGGCGCCAGAGGGCGACACTGGCGGTCAGCAGCGCTGGCTGGGTAACCGTGGTCTGGTTGAGCTCCTCGGCCGGTCCTTTCTGGCAAAGCTGCCAGAGATCGTACCCAAGCACATTGGAGGCTTCAGCGAAGGTCTTGTTGATGATGGGCCAGGCTTCGGCAGCGTCACTGAGCATGCCAACAGACTGGGACCCTTGTCCGGGAAAAATAAAGGCTGATTTCATAGGGCGAATCTTATCGTCATTGAAGGGTTTCGGGAGATTAGCCAATAGTACAAGTTAGGCCAATTATCCGCGAATGCACGACTGATGAGGGACAGACTTTAGTCTCAGGCTCAGAGCATGAGATCGTCCAGCCTTTCATTGATGCGGCGGGGCACTTCCAGCTGTACCTCCCTGACCGCCTGACGGATGGCAGCCAGCATCGCCCGCTCGTTGGCATTGCCATGACTCTTGATCACCACGCCTTGAAGCCCGAGCAGGCTGGCACCGTTATGCCGGGACGGATCCATCAGCTGAAGAAGCCGGCCAATGATCGGCCGCGCCAACAGGCCCACGAAACGCCCATAGAGTGAGCGAGTAAACGCCTGCTCCATCAGCTCGATCAGCAAGCCAGCCACGCCCTCACCGGTTTTCAGGGCAATATTGCCGACGAAGCCGTCGCAAACCACTACATCAGCCACATCCCGGAACAGGTCACTACCTTCGACGTAGCCGATGTAATTGATGGTCTCGCACTGAGCCAGCATATGGGATGCGAGGCGGACCTGCTCGTTACCCTTGATCTCTTCCTCGCCGACATTGAGCAGCGCAACCCGCGGCTCGGTCTGACTGCAGATGGCCGAGGCCATCAGCGACCCCATCAGCGCATACTGGTAAAGGTTCTCGGCGGTGGAATCGACGTTGGCGCCAAGATCCAGAACATGGCACTTGCCGCGCAGCGAAGGAATCAGTTTGGCAATGGCCGGGCGCTCGATACCCGGGTACATCCGGATGATGGAGCGGCCGAAAGCCATTAGTGCTCCGGTATTGCCGGCGCTGACGCAGCCCTGGGCCTCCCCGTCGCGGACCAGACCAAGAGCCACAGCCATGGAGGAATTCTTCTTGTGGCGCAAGGCATGGGAGGGGCGCTCGTTCATGCGGACCACATCGGCCGCCTCGACCACCCGGATCCGGGCATGCCCCTCACGCAACAAAGCCTCGAGCTCACTCCGGATACCCACCAGAATGATGCTCAAGGCTTCGTTTTCACGCACTGCCATCAGTGCCGCGGACACCACAACCTCGGGCCCGCGGTCACCGCTCATAGCGTCTATTGCGATGGTAACCGGAGTCACGGCTATTCCATCCGACACTTGGGCGGCGACTGGTCGCAACGAGCTTACTCGTCGCGCGCTTCGATTACCTGCTTACCACGGTAAAAGCCGTCCGGAGACACGTGGTGACGACGATGAACTTCACCAGTGGTTGCATCGGTGGACAGAGCGGCAGTGCTCAGAGCGTCGTGAGAACGGCGCATGCCACGCTTGGAACGGGTCTTACGATTTTGCTGTACAGCCATGATTATGCTCCTGACCTGTTAACGTAAAAATAACGTGTGTTCATTGTAACGCGCCGACTCCCGATCGGAGGCTGCGCCCGGTTAATGCTTCGTCTTCTTGAGATCCGCCAGCACACTGAACGGATTCTCTTTGCCCGACTCTGCCGGCTCGACCGGAGCTGCGTCGGGCTCAAGGGCTTCCAGATCTTCCCGGGCCGGACATTCATTCCGATCGTGAAGCGGGAACGGCGGCAGCACCAGCAACAGCTCATCTTCTACCATGGCCCAGAGATCCGCACTGAACTCATCGGTCAGGAACGGCTCGAGCTCTCTTGGCAGCTGTTGCGCCTGTTCGTCACTGGTTACCAGCCCCAGCACAAACCGGGAATTCAGCGTAGTGGCCATTGGCCCCATACACCGCTGACACTCCAGATCCACCGGTGCTTCCAGCTCACCCGAGACGATGCGACGACGCTCACTGTCCCTGGAAAACGACAGCCTGACGCGGCACGCAGCGCCCTCATCAAACCCCAGAACCGATTCCCTGAAACGAGCCAAGGCACTGAGAGGAATCACTCCCTCCAGCACGGTGTTCTGCTCCGCCAACCGATAGGGGTCAACAGATTTGGGCAACTCGGCGTTTGACGCTTTTGACATAGGCGCGCAATTTTAGGGGCGAGGCCCGCCGCTGTCAAAGACTTCGTTGCCATTTCGCTACGGGTTACCATGGGGATACGGGTATTTAACGACAAAAGGACCTCGGTAATGACCAAACCCCTGCTACTGGCCTCCTCTTCCCCCTACCGCAAGGCCCTGCTGGAGCGCCTGGGCCTGCCTTTCACCACGGCCAGCCCGGACATCGACGAAACTCCCCTGCCCGGCGAACCCGCGGAAAGCCTTGCCCTGCGACTCGCGGAAAACAAGGCCCGGGCCCTGGCAATACAACATCCCGGCCACTGGATCATCGGCTCCGACCAGGTCGCCTGCCTGCCCGACGGCACCCTGCTGAACAAACCCGGCAACCACGCGCAGGCAGTGCAACAGTTGCGCCAGAGCAGTGGGCACAGGGTGCTATTCCTGACCGGCCTGTGTCTGCTGGACGCGGATAACGGAGAGCGCCAACAGGCCTGCGAACCTTTCACGGCCCATTTCCGGACCTTGTCCGACGAGGAAATCGAGAGCTACCTGAGGAGGGAGCAGCCCTATGACTGCGCCGGAAGCTTCAAGATGGAAGGCCTGGGTATCACGCTGTTCGACCGACTGGAGGGACGCGACCCCAACAGCCTCATCGGGTTACCACTGATCGCCCTGAACGGCATGCTCCGGATCTGGAACTGCAACCCGCTACTGGAGGGCTGAACAGCCCTCAGCGCAATTCCAGACGGGATTCGAGCAACTGACCGGCGAAGCCTTCACCAAAGGCAACACCCAGCTGGTCCACAAAATCCTGGAACGGCGATTTCCGGTGGCTGTAGTCCACCAGTTTCTCCGCACCAACCACTTCACGGGCAACAGAAGAGGTGCTGCCAAGACCATCGACCAGCCCCAGCTCCATTGCCTGCTCACCGCTCCAGACCAGGCCGCTGAACAACCGCTCATCGTCCGCCAGGCGATCGCCCCGGCCCCGTTTCACCGCCTCGATAAACTGGCGGTGAGTATTCTCCAATACCGAATTCCAGAACTGGACCTCTTCCTGATCTTCCGGCGAGAAGGGATCCAGGAAGGCCTTGTTGTCGCCGGCGGTATAGAGCCGACGTTCAACCCCCACCTTGTCCATGACTTCGGTAAAGCCAAAACCGCCGGCAATCACGCCAATGGAACCCACCAGACTGGCCCGATTGGCGTAGATCTCGTCCGCGGCCGCCGCGATGTAGTAGGCACCGGAGGCGCCTATGTCGGAAATGACCGCGTAGACTTTCTTCTCGGGATATTCCTCCCGAAGCCGCTTGATCTCGTCGTAGACATAGCCTGACTGGACCGGACTGCCACCGCCACTGTTGATCCGCAGCACCACCGCCCTGGACGATTCGGCCTCGAATGCCGACCGCAGGGAGCCGACGATGTTATCCGCGCTGGCCAGCTCGTCCGCGGCGATGGTGCCATTGATCTCGATCACCGCGGTATGGGCTCCGGTCGCGGCATCCAGGCTTTCTCCAAACGGAAAGCGAATCAGGAACAGCAGTGCAAACAGATAGCCAAAAGTCAGGAACTTGAAGAAGATACCCCAACGGCGACTGCGGCGCTGCTCGGCCTGGAGCGACATGACCAGCTTCTCGATCAGCCGCCAGTCGCGATTGCTCTCCGGCGGCATGGCCGGCCCCTTCCTGCCCAGCCACGAACGACCAGAAGACTTCTCGGCAGGCTCATCACCCCATTCTGGCGATTTGTCAGAATCCCACTCACTCATGCATACATCCTGTCAGCAACTGCATTGGTGGTACCGGGCTCAAAGCCCCAGTACGCGACGAAGATCCGGCACCGATTCGACGATCGCATGGGGATCGTACTCCCCCAGCACGTCCCGCTTGTGCACGCCCCACTCGACACCAATCGAAGGCATGCCAATACGGCGGGCCATCTCAAGATCATAGCGGGTATCGCCAATCATCACCGCCTCGGACGGCTCAATCCGGTAAAACTCGAGAATTTCCTTCAACATGGCCGGATCTGGCTTGGACCGGGTCTCATCGGCGCATCGGGTGATTTCGAAGTGCTCACCCAGACCACTGGTAACCAGAGCACTCTCCAGGCCCCGACGGCTCTTGCCGGTCGCGACCGAACAGCTGCGGCCGAACCCCCGGAGGTCGGCCACCAGCTCGGCCATGCCCTCGAACACATTCTGGGGCGTAGTCACCTTGCTGAAAAAGTATCGGGCGTAACCTTCCCTTATAGTGTTCATCTCGTCCCGTGAAATACCCGGGTATAGTTTCTCCAGCGCTTCGACCATGCCCAGACCGATAATATCCCGGTAAGCCTCACGCTCCAGCTCGGGGTACCCAAGTTCGGTCGCCGCCTGGTGCAGACTGTCGGCAATGTGGTCAACCGAATCCACCAGGGTGCCGTCCCAGTCAAATATCACTACTTTTACTTTCATTTCTCTGATCCTGTCTTGCGAGCCCCGAGGGTACGGAGCACGCGTTCAAAGGCTTCGTCGTAAGGTGCTTCAAGCCGCATAAGCTCGTCACTGCCCGGCAGACGGAATTCCAGGGCCCTGGCATGAAGCATCAACCGCTGCCCGCCAATCGAGCGGAACGCCTTCATACTCACTTCATCCATATACTTGTCATCGCCCGCGATCGGATGACCAGCCCAGGCACTGTGCACCCGGATCTGATGGGTCCGGCCGGTCACCGGCGAGGCCTCCACCAGACTATACCCCTGGAACCGCTCCAGGCACCGAAAGGTGGTCAGCGACGCCTTACCAGCCCTATCGACCCGAACCCGGCGCTCTCCGTTGGGCATTTCATAGCGCAGCAACGGCTCTTCCACCCGATCCACACCTTCCGGCCAACTTCCGGCAACCAGAGCGTGGTAGAACTTGCGCACCCGCTTCTGACGCAAATCGTCCTGCAGGTAACGCAGGGCCGAGCGTTTCTTGGCAATCATCACCAGACCGGAGGTATCGCGATCCAGCCGGTGAACCAACTCCAGAAAACGAGTGTCGGGCCGCGCGGACCGGAGCACCTCGATAAGACCAAAGCTCAGCCCACTGCCGCCATGGACCGCGATACCGGAAGGCTTATTCACCACGAGCATCTGGTCGTTCTCGAAAATGACCGCCGCCTCCATGACTCCCTGAACCCGGCTGCCGGGCTTCACCTGCTCCGGCTTCTCCTTGCGCACGATTGGCGGAATACGAACGGTATCGCCCGCCCGAAGTCGGGTATCCGGCTTCACCCTGCCTTTGTTCACCCGGACCTCGCCCTTGCGGACTATCCGGTAGATGATGCTCTTGGGCACGCCACGCAGCCGCGACAGCAGAAAATTGTCCACCCGCTGGTCATCATTGTCCTCGTCAACCGTAACCCACTGAACCCCTTGGCGCACTTCCTGGCCCGAGCCGGAGGACTGCAAGTCAGACTTGTCCTTCCGGGCGGGCGGACCGGGTGGCCGCTTTCGGGATCTGGCGTGTTTTTTCGCATCAGGCTTGCGTGACATGGAATTCCTTGCGGGCGACGCATTTGGAGGATTGAACAGCCGCCGCAATACTGTTATATTCCGGCGTGCTCTGCCGTTTGTCTACGGCCTGGCCTACTCCAGCCAGAAGCCGGAGCGGCAGAAGTATACCGACACTATCAGAGAGTTTGAACGCCGGCGCCCGAACAGATAGCGGGAACGGCGCAGGAAATGCTTCCGGATCTTGCGTCCGCAGACCGATGAACGGCTGCCAGGATGCCCCGGAGGAACAGGAACCGTGCGGAAAACCGACGGGCGACATCGCGAAGAATCATTGCCACGCAAGGCCGGGCCGTCCAGCTTATAAATACGACGTGAGACCCAGGCACCTGTGTGAACCTGAAAACGGATAACATGCGTCAACAGACATTCACCCTACACGACCTCTCCCTGCCAACTGGCAGAAGGACCGTCGGCGGTGGTACTGAACCAACGGAATCACGCCCCATAAGGGTCTGATTCGGTCTGGCCGCCGGCAGCCTCAGTTGTAACAGGCCCGCGGCACGCACGTTTCGCTTCGCTGATGCGAATCCCCCCGGTTTTCTGTCAAAACCAAACGACAGGAACCCTTTCTTTCCATGAAAAGAATGCTCATCAATGCAACTCATCCCGAGGAGTTGCGCGTAGCCCTGGTCGATGGCCAGCGTCTGTTTGACCTTGATATCGAATCCAGCTCCCGCGAGCAGAAAAAAGCCAACATCTACAAGGGTCGAATCACCCGTGTAGAGCCCAGCCTGGAAGCTGCGTTCGTGGACTTTGGCGCCGAGCGCCACGGCTTCTTGCCGCTGAAGGAAATTTCAAAGGAGTACTTCAAGAAATCTCCCGGCCAGATCGAAGGCAAGATCAACATCAAGGATGTCGTGTCCGAAGGCCAGGAAGTCATTGTCCAGGTCGACAAGGAAGAACGCGGCAACAAGGGCGCGGCCCTGACCACGTTCATCTCCCTGGCTGGCCGTTACCTGGTGCTGATGCCCAACAACCCCCGCGCCGGCGGCATTTCACGCCGCATCGAGGGCGAGGAACGGGCCCAGCTCAAGGAAGCCATGAACAATGTCCAGGTGCCCAAGGCCATGGGCATCATCGTGCGTACCGCCGGCATCGGCCGCACCACCGAAGAGCTCCAGTGGGATCTCGACTACCTGGTGCAGTTCTGGGAAGCGATTACCCAGGCCGCCAGCGAGCGCAAGGCGCCCTTCCTGATCCATCAGGAAAGCAACGTCATCATCCGCGCGGTGCGTGACTACCTCCGCCAGGACATCGGCGAAGTGCTGATCGATGCGCCAAACGTCCACGAGGACGTGCTCAACTTCGTGCGCGCCGTAATGCCAACCTTCGAGAACAAGATCAAGCTGTACAAGGACGAGATTCCTCTGTTCAGCCGCTACCAGATCGAAGGTCAGATCGAAACCGCCTTCCAGCGGGAAGTGAAGCTGCCGTCCGGTGGCTCCATCGTGATCGACCCCACCGAGGCCCTGGTCTCCATCGATATCAACTCCTCCCGCGCCACCAAGGGCCAGGACATCGAGGAAACGGCTCTGCAGACCAACCTGGAAGCGGCAGAAGAAATCGCCCGCCAGCTGCGCCTGAGAGACATGGGCGGCCTGATCGTGATCGACTTCATCGACATGACCCCGGCCAAGCACCAGCGCGAAGTGGAACAGAAGATGCGCGAAGCGCTGGAAATCGACCGGGCACGGGTCCAGGTTGGCAAGATCTCCCGCTTCGGCCTGCTGGAAATGTCCCGCCAGCGCCTGCGCCCGTCCCTGGGTGAGACCCGCAGCGAAGTCTGCCCGCGTTGTGAGGGCCAGGGTACCATTCGTGGCATCGAATCACTGGCCCTGAGCATCATGCGCCTGATCTACGAGGAGTCTTCCAAGGAGAAGACCGGCGAGGTCCGGGCCATTGTGCCGGTCTCCGTTGCCACCTTCCTCCTCAACGAGAAGCGCAAGCAGCTGGCCGACATCGAGTCACGCCAGAATGTCCAGGTCGTGGTGGTTCCTGTGCCGCACATGGAGACCCCACACTTCGAGATCCTGCGCATCCGTCAGGACGAGGCCACGCCCGAGCACATTTCCAGCCACCAGGTGGCGCAGGAATACAGCGAGCGCGAAGAAGAAATCTTTGAAACGCCGAGCGCCGAAAAGCCGGTACGCGAACAGGCTGCGGTCAAGGCGATCCGGCCTTCCGCACCGGCACCGACTCCCACACCCACAGTGGCGGAGGCAGCTGCTCAGGAAGAAGGCCTGTTCCGTCGGCTTGGTCGCAAGATCGCCTGTTTCTTCGGCGGCGAAAGCGAACAGGGAGAAAAGCGCGAAACGACCCAGCGCCCGCAGCGCCAGAATCGCAGGACTCAGGACCGTCGCAAGTCCCGTGTAGCGCGCGATGACCAGCGCACTGGTGGCAACCGTAGCGGTGATCGCCGCCAGGGTGGCCAGCAGCAGGGTCGGGGTGACGATACCCGTAACCGCGGCCGCGGACGCAGCGATGACCAGAACCGTGGTGGCCAGCAGGGCCGCCAGGGCGGCGAGAAAGGCCAGGACAAGGCTGCCGAGGGACGCAAGGAAAGCAAGAGCCGCGGCCAGGGTCGTAATCGCCCGCAGCGGGACCAGAAAGACAACCGCGGCCAGAAGGATCAGCAGCAGGCCAAGGAACAGAAGGACCAGCAGCAGCCTAAAGAGCAGAAAGAAGGTGGCCAGAAGGGTTCCGGTGGCGAGAAGCCCCGCAAACCGCGCCGCCAACGCAATCGCGACGGCTCTCCGGCTGAGGCACCTTCCAGCACTCCGGCAGACCGCAAGGCCGTTCGGAGCGAAAAGCACCAGAAGGACACTCAGCCCGAGAAAGCAGCTGAACTGGAAAAGGCGGCAAGCACCACGCCCAAGGGCACCGAGCAGAAGACCGAAGCAAAATCCGCTGCCCCGGAAAAAGCCCCGGAGTCGAAGCAGGAATCCCGTCCGGTAGCCGGCACCTCTGAAAAAGCCGAGGCTCAACAAGCGTCCGCGAAGGCAGAAGAAGGCAAGACACCCAAGGCCGAGACCACCCCGGACAAAATCGAAAAGACAGACCAGAGTGAGAAGACCGTAAAGGCCGAGGCAGACCAGCCGACAAAAGCCGAGTCGCCTGAAAAGACGGCAAAGCCCGAGGGCAAGACTGCTGACAAAGAGTCAGCCAAGCCCGCGAAGGCCGAAGCCAAGGCGCCAAAGGAGGAAGTTCCCAAGGCCGAAGAAGCCAGGCAAGAGCCTGCCAAAGCGGAGACAACCAAAGCCGAGGAACCAAAGCCGGAACCTTCCAAAGCTGAGGCAGCCAAGGTCGAGGAGCCCAAGCCTGAGGTCGCCAAGGCAGAACCTGCCAAATCCGAGGCAGCCAGGGTCGAGGCAGAAAAGCCTGCCCAGCCGAAGCAGGAAAAGCAGCCCGAAAAGGCTGAGGCTCCGACACCGGCTGCCGAGGCCAAAGAACCCGAGCCAAAGTCCGCCAGCAAGCCTGAAGCTGAGAAGCCGAAGGAAGACAAGGCGCCCGCGCAGAGCGCTCCGGAGCCCAAGGCTTCCGAAGAACCCCGGATTTTCCAGGGTGAAAGCGGAAAGCCGGAACTGGACCTGCCGGTAACGCCGGGCCGGGCCTATAATG
>JABURI010000162.1 GCA_014762755.1 Marinobacter sp. | reverse complement strand
GCCTGGGAACAGGTGCTGGTGTTCACCCGTACCAAGCACGGTGCCAACCGCCTGACCAAGAAGCTGGAGCAGGATGGCATCACTGCCGCTGCCATCCACGGCAACAAGTCCCAGGGTGCCCGCACCCGGGCCTTGTCAGAGTTCAAACAGGGCGACATCCGGGTGCTGGTGGCCACTGACATCGCGGCCCGTGGCCTGGACATCAAACAGCTGCCGCAGGTGGTCAACTTTGAACTGCCGAACGTGCCGGAAGACTACGTGCACCGGATTGGTCGTACCGGCCGTGCCGGCGAGAGCGGCCATGCGCTGTCGCTGGTCAGTGCCGATGAAGGCAAGTTGCTGGCGGGTATCGAAAAGCTGATCAAGAAGCAGCTGCCGCGCAAGGAAGTGGAAGGCTTCGAGCCGAAAAACAACCTGCCCCTGAAGCCCAAGGCCAAGGCCGATCCGGCCAAGGCCCGCAGCCGTAACGGGCGTGGTGGTTCCAATGGCAAGCCTGCCGGAAATGGCCGCAGCTTTGGCGGTCGTCCGGGCGGTGGCAATAACGGCCGGGGCCGAAGTGGTGGTCAGCGGGGCCGGTCAGCGCAACGTCAGAGCGCCTGAGTCGCCCGGTAAGTCCTTTCAAAGCGGAGCATTTGCTCCGCTTTGTTGTTTCTGGTGCCTGACTTCCTGCCGGGTAATGCACTAGTATCCAAGGCAATGACTCCGGCAAAACGCGCAATTGCCCCTCCATGGCCAGTGGTATTCGCAACAACAGTTTGAAGCAAGAGTTGGGACTGATGGTTCCGCCGCATCTCTTTACGGATCGGCACTTTGTGTTGGCTCTGGTGGCCGGGTGCGTTGTCAGCCTGCTGGTGGCGGGTTGGTCCGTCACAGGCTCGAACGCCGTCACCCTCACCTGGCTTCAGGCTGTTTCTCTCGTTCTCTGGTATCCGGTTTTGGAAGAAGTGTTGTTCCGGGGCGCGATCCAGGGCTTTCTGTCGACCACCCGGTTCGGCCAGCGGGTTCTCGCAGGTCTGTCGTTGAGCAATGTGGTGACCGCCGGGCTGTTCACAACTTTGCACCTGGTGTACCGCACGGATCCGCTGGCCTGGCTGGTGTTCTTTCCCGGGCTTGTGTTTGGTTATTTCCGGGACCGGCAGGGGTCCATTCTCGGCCCCGTGATTCTGCACTCTGCCTATAACGCCTGCCTGATTCCCGGCTGGTACCTGTTTTCATGACCTGAAACGAAAAACCCCGGCCCAGGGCCGGGGTTGGTGGGATTGCGACTCCTGGCTATCAGGCGTGAGCCCTGACCTTACGAACAGTCAGGCCACCGATGGCCAGGGCTGTCAGCAGGAACAGCGTCGGGTCGAAGGGGGCGCCGGGATTGTAGCTGCAGCCCAGGATGGGACCATCACCCTTGCTGTCAGCGGTGTCAGTGCCACCGTCCGCTGTGCCATCATCGGGAATGCTGATGGTGACCGCCTCCCGATACAGGGCATTGGTACCGGTGCCGTCGTTCTCGTTCCAGACCACGAACAGCTGATTGCCGGCCGGCGTCATGCGGATCTGCGACTCGAAATCCTCGACATCGGTTGCCTCACCCGCAAAGCGTACCACCGGTGTGTAATAGGCTCCGCTGTCTTCGGCCCGCGCAGCGTAAAGGTCCAGGTCACTCGGCTCCTCGCGGCCCCAGTCCGACACGTTGGTCTGAGTGCCCCAGGCAACATAGTATCTGGTCGTGTCCTGACACTCCTCCGGGTCGGTCGGGCATTTGCTGGTGTTGGTGCCCGGTGTACCCACCAGACGGGGTTCCCGGACATTGATGCCCGTATCGGTTATGTTGCTCAGGTTTTCTGGAGCGGACCAGGTACCGGCTGTTGCATCGTAGTGACGGACGTAGAAATTGTAGTTCTTGGTGTTGGTGTAGAGCAGTTCCGTAAGCACCGGGGTATAGACGTAGCCGATGTAGAAATCGTTGCCGCGTAGGAGGCCCCGATGGGCGATGGCGTTCTCCTCGACTTTCTGGCTGGTGTCGTCGGAGAGCGTTGAGGTTGCTATGTCGGCATCGGTCGTCGCCTTGGCATCCTCGGTACGGCTGCTTATGTTCAGGGCCGGCTGATTATTGAGGGCGGCGACCGTGGCGTAATCCGAGGTCTCGCAGTTGGCAGCATCCACTGCAGGCACCATTTCCGCCGGGGAGAAACCATTGCTATCTCCGGCAACCACGCCCTTGCGCAGCACAATGTCGGCGGGCCCGCCCTCGGTAAATTCGCCTTCCCGCCAGAGAAGGCCGAGACGAAGGCCGCTGGAGCCCGGCTCTTTCTGGGGAATGAAACGCACGCGGCGGGCGTTCAGGGTCGGACTGCTGATGACGCAGCCGGGTTCCGCCGCCGGCGCATTCCAGTCAAAGGTGTGATAGCGGATGAACTTGCCAGCATCGAGGCCAGCGGAGGCCTTGGTTTCCTCATAGGCAACGATGGCCTGCGGTACGCTGTCGAGGGAGCCGAACTGCAACGCCAGGTTGGCTCGGGAGGCTCCGGCCGCGCCGTCTTCGACGCTGTCCGACACGTCGTTACCCAGGGCATCCCGGATCAGAGTGAAGTTATCGGAAGCCATCTGGCCGGAATAATTGTCAGTAATCCGGACCGGTGTCGCCCAGATATCCAGGTCCTGGCTGGCCCAGGCCGCAATCGAGTAGCTGTACCAGATGTCGGTACCCTGGCTGACCTTGGCTCCGGAGGCGCCGTCGCCGGGGCCTTCCGCTTCGCCCAGTTGCAGTCCACGGGGATCTTCCTGCCAGGTAATCGCCCATTGTCCGCTCCCGAGGCCCCGGTGAACATCCTGCTTGGCATCCCGCTGACCGGAGGACAACCTTACCGGTTCCGACCAGCTGTTACCGTTATCGGCGCTGTGAACTGCGTAGGTACAGCCGAAGGGAATTTCACGGTTGCGCAGGGTCGGGTAGGTCACGGTTCTCTGCACCGCGCTATCGCAGAACTTGTCGACCCAGGAGACCACGATCCGGGCCCCGCTACTGAACAGATTGGGTTTCTCTGAATCGCCGGCGAAGGGTGTCCGGGTGCCATCCCCGTTCCAGTCCGTATCGATGGACGACTGGATGGCGGTACCGGACAGGTTCACGGGTGCTGACCAGCTGGCAATCTGGTCACAGTCCGCATCACAGTAACGGGCAAAGATGTCCCGGGCAGGGCGTTGGGTCCGGGCCTTGATGTCGTAAACGGTATTGCTCCCGGGTTCCAGGAAATCCCCGTAAACGGCAACCATCCTCCCGTTGTTCATCCGAACCAGTTTGGTTTTATCGGCACCACCGTTGGTACTGAGCTGAACGGTGTCGCTGAAACTCAGTCCTGTTGCCGCCAGAGCCACTCCCGGCCATGAAATGGCAGCGACTACTGCGATAATAAGAAAATTCTGTCGCATTGTCAGACCTCATCCATTGAGTGTTTCCCGATGGTCAGGCACCGCTGGATCCTGATCACTTTCTGCTCTTTACTAATAGCGTAGGGTGCAGGATTTGGCTATCGCTCCGAATGTCCTTTGATCAAATACTGATCAGTGTCAAGTCCGTGGTGTCCGGGCTTATGCAGATTGGGAAGATCGCCATATCAGGGAGAGATCATCGTGAAAATCTTTGTAAGCAGAAAGCTGGGATCGTTACTTCTGGTTGCGGTCGGGATGCTGTTCCTGAATGGCTGCAGTGACAGCGATGGGATAGCGAGTCCGGGTGACGCGGATTCTGACGACGATGTGGTTTTACCTTCCCTGACCACACAGATCGAACACTGGGAGCAGACCGGGGTGTTTCTGGCAGCTGCAGATTGTGGACTATGCCACACCGCGAGTGAAATCGGTGCTGACCCTGCGGCAATGCGTACGCCCGAGGCGGGAGGATCCATTCCGTCACCCACGGGAGGCGACATTAGCCCCTTCTATGACTGGAAAAGCAGCGTGATGGCCAACGCTTTCACGGATCCCTACTTCCGGGCCAACATGATGCATGAAACCGAGGTGTTTCCGCACCTGGCCGGGTTCATTGAAGATACCTGTCTGACCTGTCACACGCCGATGGCGCGTACCCACGCTCATCAGACCGGGGCCAGTCTTCTGGTACAGGATGACTCCTGTGGTCTGGAGGACGGCTGTTATCGCGCCGACCAGGCGATGGAAGACCCCCATGCCCGTGAGGGGATCAGTTGCACCGCCTGCCATCAGATCCTGCCAAACGGGACAACGAACCCGGAGGACTTTGTTCATTCGGGGAATTATCAGATCAGCAGTGATACCGCTAACCTTCAGATTTTCGGTCCTTATGAGAATCCGCAGGGGCAGGCGATGCAGAACTGGAGCGGGTATGAACCGGTGTTCAGTGAGCACATAGAGGACCCCCGGCATTGTGCCAGCTGTCATGAGCTGTTTACCCCGACCATCGACATGGAAACTGCGATGCCCAATGGTGAGCAGTTTCCTGAACAGACACCATACACCGAGTGGCTTTACAGTGAATGGGGGCCGGACGGCAGAAATACGTCATGTCAGCAATGTCATATGGCACGCCCCGAGCTGGCAGAGTCTTACCAGACCCGGATTGCACTGACCGCCAGTGGCGTGGTGAATACCAGCTGGGAAGAACGCACTCCCTACTTCCCCCATGTGATGGTTGGCGGCAATACCTGGTTGCTGGAGACACTGGAGCTTTTCCGGGAGGAGTTTGGTCGGGAGGCGATTAATGAGGAAGGTGAGTTCGCCGGTACAGCGGAAATGACCCGCGAGTTTCTGAAAACCTCCGCAGACCTGTTACCGACCAACCAGTCGATTTCGGGATCCGAAATACTCTTTGACCTCACTATCCGGAACAATACCGGCCACAAGTTGCCCACAAGTTTTCCCTCCCGACGGATATGGCTGGCCACAAGAGTGACGGACAGCAATGGTGTTACCGTGTTCGAGAGCGGATTCCCTGACAGCAATGGGCACCTGGTAACCGATGCGGTTTATACCTCTGACGAGTGCATGTCCATCGAGAAGCCGGCTGATTTTGATTCCGACGCTTGTTACCAGGGGCATGTAACTGCGGTGGCCGATGAAGCCGACATCCCGGTGTACGAGGTGGTCATGGGGTCGACGACTGGCGCCATCACTCACGTTCTGCTCTATGCCGCCGAATCTCTCAAGGACAATCGTATTCCACCAGTGGGATTTGATAGTGCCGCCGTACCAGAGGCGGTCAGGCCGCAGGGTGTTGAGGGTGATGCGGATTTCAATGAGGGAAATAGTGGCACGGATACGGTCAGCTATCGCCTGGCCTTGCCCGAGGGTGTGGCTCCGCCCTTTCAGGTTGAATCGACCCTGTTTTACCAGACGATTCGCCCGACTTTTGTGGCTGCGGTGCACGGTGAACACCCCTGGATCCAGGAGTTTGAGAGTGTGGTCAGCCTGAACCCACCTCGTGCGGAGGTTTTGGCGTCAGTGAGCTTTCTGGTTGAGTGAGAGTTGAGAGGGGCATCGGGTCGGCTCAGGGAGGAGCCGTTTCGAAAGGCAAAAAAGGCGGGGCATGAAGCCCCGCACAGGAGAACGCACCTTCCGGCAGCCCACAGGCCATGAGGCTGCCGGAGGGCACGGGGATCAGAATTTGTAGGAAACGCCTACCATGTAGACCCAGGGGTCGATGTCGACATCAACAGTGCTGGTGTCGGCCTTGGTGCCACCTGCGGTATAAGCGTTAATGGTAGCCTCGGTATCGATGTCCGCCCACCAGATAGCGGCGTTGAGGCCAACATTCTCGGTTATCATGTAGTCCATGCCGATCTCTGCCGCCAGACCGAAACTGTCATCCAGCTCGATATCAGTCCGCGTAACTCCCGGTGCCAGAGCGGCGTAGGTATCGGTCAGCGTCTGAGTGGTCTTCTCCTCGAAGAAGTTGGTGTAGTTCACACCCACACCAGCGTATGGCTGGAACTTGCTGCTGCTGGGCATCGGGAAGAACTGAAGCGTCACGGTCGGGGGCAGGTGCTTGGTTTCTGCCAGTTTGCCGGTGCCTCCGAGAACGGTGCCATCACCCTCAATATCATGCTTGAACGGAGTCGCACCTAGCACACCAACGGCAATCTGGTCGGTGACCATGTAGGTCAGAGTCAGGCCGAGTTGAGTGTTGGAGTCAACGCTGACTTCCGCACCAGGGATGGTACCAAGCGCATTGGAATTCAGATCACTGCTGGAAGAATCCGGATCAACAGTAACCGCACCGGCGCGGCCAATAAAATCACCGGCTTCATAAGCCTGAGCCATCGGGGCCGCAGCCATAACTGCAGCAGCAAGAACACCAAGTTTGAAAGAACGGGACATAAGCCATCTCCTGTTTGCAAATCGTCGATGGCTTCAGATTAATGACAGCGGGAAAGTGAAACTTGATTTAGCGCAAGATTCGCCGGCGGTGGGGGACGCTTTAACTGGCGGATTGATCCAACTCAAGAAAATGAGTGCACCGGCGGGTATTGCGTATGGTCAGGCCGAGCTTTTCTTGCCGGCAGGCAATTGTTCATCCGGTACGAATACGTCGCGGATGCTCAGCGGCTGGCCGTCTGCATCGCGTACCTCGACCTCCTGGATGGGGCGGCCGGTGGCGCGATCGCGAAGGTCCAGAGGACTCTGATCCGGTGCCGGGTTCCACTTGTCACCCCACTGGCGCAGGGCGATAACCACCGGGAACAGGTCCCGGCCCTTTTCGGTAAGCCGGTATTCGAAGCGGGAACCGTGTTCGCCCACATCCACCTTGCGCAGCACGCCGTTCTCAACCAGGCGGGCGAGGCGGTCACAGAGAATGTTCTTGGCGATGCCCAGCTCCTGCTGGAAGTCGACGAAACGGCGGGTGCCGTACATCGCTTGCAGCACAATCAACAACGACCACCAGTCGCCTACTTCATTGAGGGCGCGGGCGACGGAGCACTGGGAATCATCAAAACGTTTTCTGGCCATGTACGGGAGTGTACCGAATAGGGTTGCATCTTAAAACCAGATTGAATAGGGTTGCTTTACGAAACCAAATTAATGAGGTTGCACATTACCATGAGCATGAATCTGGGTCCTTTGTTTGAACCGTTTGAAATCCACAACCTCAAGCTGCGTAACCGCGTGGCCATGGCGCCCATGACCCGCAATTTCTCTCCCAATGGCGTCCCGGGAGAAAACGTGGTGGCTTATTACCGCCGCCGGGCCGAGGCGGGTGTGGGCCTGATCATTACCGAGGGCACAACAGTCAATCATGCGGCGGCGAACGGCTATCCCAACGTGCCGGCGTTCCACGGCGAGGAAGCGCTGGCGGGCTGGAAGCAGGTCGTGGATGCGGTCCACGAGGCCGGCGGCGCGATCTTCCCGCAGCTCTGGCACGTTGGTGCCGTACGCAAGGAAGGCACCGAGCCGGACCCCTCCGTACCCGGTTACAGTCCGTCCGGCCTGTTTGCGCCGGGCAAGCCTAACGGGAAGGCCATGAGCAAGGAAGACATCCAGGATGTCATCCAGGCCTTCGGCGACGCCGCCCAGGATGCCAAGGCGCTGGGTTTTGACGGCGTCGAGATCCACGGTGCCCACGGATACCTGCTGGACCAGTTCCTGTGGGAAGGTACTAACCAGCGCGATGACGAGTACGGCGGCAGCCTGGAAAACCGTCTGCGCTTTGTGGTGGAAATCGTGGAAGAAGTCCGCCACCGCGTTGGCCCGGATTTCCCGATCATGCTGCGTTTCTCACAGTGGAAGCAGCAGGATTACGAAGCAAAGCTGGTCAGCAGCCCCGAAGAACTGGAGCGTTTCCTCAAGCCATTGGTGGAAGCCGGTGTAGACATCTTCCACGCGTCCACCCGTCGGTTCTGGGAGCCGGAGTTTGAAGGATCCAACCTGAACCTGGCCGGCTGGACCCAGAAACTCTCCGGCAAGCCCACCATGTCCGTTGGCAGCGTAGGCCTCACCGAAGACTTTATCAGCGGCACCTTTGCCAGCAAGAAAGAAGCGGTGGAAAAGGCGGGCATCGACGAACTGGTTGAGCGTATGAATAACCACGAGTTCGAGCTGATTGCCGTGGGCCGGGCCCTGCTGCAGGATCCGGAATGGCTGGTCAAAGTGAAGGAAGGTCGCCTCGAGGAGGTAGAGTCCTTCGCCAAGAAGTCCCTCGCCAAGCTTTACTGATCGACCCTTCGATCCCACTGTGCCGCAGCGCTGAAAAGCCTGCGGCTTTTTTATGGTTGCGGCGGAAATCTTGCGTACCGGTAATCGCATCCGGCAACAGAGCAGCTAAGATGAAGGAAACTCACGAAAAAGGAGCCTTCAATGACGCCTTTGCGTTCCTTCAGGTTTGTGCTGATCGCCTTTGTCCTTGCCACCTTGGCCGGCTGTGCCACCGTCGGCCACGATTTCCCGACCCATAACGTCGACCAGATCCGCATCGGCGAGACTACCCGGGCCGATATCCAGGAGTTGTTCGGTGAGCCCTGGCGCACCGGCATCGAGGATGGCAAACGTACCTGGACTTATGGCAAGTACAAGTGGTCCGCCTTCGGTGAGGCGGAAACCACCGACCTGGTGGTGCGGTTCAACCAGGATGGAAGCGTGTCGTCCTACGTGTACAACACCACCGAATAAATCCCGAAGACAACAGGCGCGGGGCTGGCCTCAGCCCCGCAAACCTGCCACCAGCTTATCGATGCTGTCCTTGGCATCCCCGAACAGCATGCGGGCGTTATCCTTGAAGAAAAGCGGGTTCTCCACGCCGGAATAACCGGTAGCCATGCCCCGTTTGAGGATGACCACCTGGTGGGCCTTCCAGACCTCCAGCACCGGCATGCCGGCAATCGGACTGCCAGGGTCTTCAGCGGCCGCCGGGTTGACCGTATCGTTGGCGCCAATCACCAGCACCACGTCGGTATCCGGGAAATCATCGTTGATCTCGTCCATTTCCAGCACGATGTCGTAGGGTACGTGGGCCTCGGCCAGCAGCACGTTCATATGCCCGGGCAGCCGGCCGGCCACCGGGTGGATGCCAAAGCGTACGTTTACGCCACGGTCCCGAAGGATTTTCGTCATCTCACTGACACCATTCTGGGCCTGAGCTACCGCCATGCCATAACCGGGTACGATGATCACTGATTGGGCGTTGCGCAGCTCCTCACAGACTTCATCCGCACTGGATTCATGCACGGTCTGGTCGGCATCGGCTGCCGCCGAGCTGCTGGTGGTCTGGCCGAAGCCACCGAGGATGACACTGATGAACGAGCGGTTCATGGCCTTGCACATGATGTAGCTGAGGATGGCACCGCTGCTGCCCACCAGGGCGCCAACGACGATCAGCAGGTCGTTGCCCAACATGAAACCGATGGAAGCCGCTGCCCACCCGGAGTAACTGTTGAGCATGGACACCACCACCGGCATGTCGGCGCCGCCAATAGCCATAATGAGGTGAATACCGAGGACTGAGGCAATCGCGGTCATCAGCACCAGGGCGACAATGCCCAGGGCCATGCTGTCGGTACCCAGGAACCAGGCCCCGAGGAAGACGCAGACAATGATGGCGGCCAGATTCATCAGGTGCCGGCCGGGCAGGGTCAGGGCCTTACTGTCGATGCGACCATCGAGCTTGCCGCAGGCCACCAGCGATCCGGTGAAGGTCACCGCGCCAATGAAGATGCCAACGAAGACCTCCACCAGTTTGATGGTGTGCTCGGCGCCGGAGGTGGCAATCAGCGGCTCGATGTAGCCGGAAAAGCCGACAAACACGGCTGCTGCGCCTACAAAGCTGTGCAGCAGGGCCACCAGTTGTGGCATCTGGGTCATTTCCACCTTGTTGGCGATGGCAATGCCAATGCCGGCACCCAGCAGCACTGCAACCACGATCGAGACGATGCCGCCGTCAACGCTGGCCAGGGTTGCCCCGACTGCGATGATAATGCCGGCGACCCCGTAGAGATTGCCGCGTCGTGCCGATTCCTGGTGGCTGAGGCCACCCAGGCTGAGAATGAAACAGATACTTGCGACCACGTAGGCCACGCTCACCAGTCCTGTACTCATATCGGGCGCCTCTTACTTGCGGAACATTTTGAGCATGCGATGGGTGACCCGGAAGCCACCACCCACGTTGATGCTGGCAATCAGTACCGCTACAAACGCCATGATCCCGACGGCAATGTTCTCTGCCTGGGCCAGATGCAGCATGGCACCGATCACGATGATGCCGCTGATCGCGTTGGTGACGCTCATAAGAGGCGTATGCAGGGAGGGCGTTACGTTCCAGATGACCTGCCAACCGATAAAGCAGGACAGAACAAACACGGTAAAGTGTTGCAGGAAGCTTTCTGGCGCGTGGGCGCCAACGCCGTAGAGTGCCAGAGCGGTCACGACCAGAAGAACCCCCTTGCCAATCAGGCTACGGCGATCCGCGTCTTTCTTGGCCGCGGCTTTGTCAGCGGCCGACGGTTCCTCGGTGCCCGGAGCGGGCTTCGGACTGACCGGAGACTCCGGTTTTGGTGGTGGCCACGTGATGTCTTCCTCGTGCACCACTGTCAGGCCACGGATGACTTCGTCCTCCATGTTGACCAGTGGCTTGCCGTCCTTTTCCGGTGTGAGCTCGGTGAGCAAGTGCACCAGGTTGGTGGCATAGAGCTCGCTGGCCACCTTGGCCATCCGGCTGGGCAGGTCGGTGTAGCCAATCAGGGTCACGCCATGATGATGCGCCACCTTGCCCGGTTCGGTCAGCTCACAGTTGCCGCCCCGCTCGGACGCCAGATCCACGATGACGCTG
This sequence comes from Marinobacter sp., assembly GCA_014762755.1. Classification (GTDB taxonomy): domain Bacteria; phylum Pseudomonadota; class Gammaproteobacteria; order Pseudomonadales; family Oleiphilaceae; genus Marinobacter. The sequence goes on along the minus strand of JABURI010000162.1, from coordinate 452 downwards.
CCGGGTTTCATGGATTTCACCATGTCGGCGGTAATCAGTTTCGGCGCCGGCTTGCCGGGAATCAGGGCGGTGGTGATGATGATGTCCACCTCTTCCGCCTGCTCGGCAAACAACGCCATCTCCGCCTTGATGAACTCGTCGCTCATCTGCTTGGCGTAGCCGCCGCTGCCACTGCCATCCTCGTCCTCAAAGTCCAGCACCAGGAACTCGGCGCCCATGCTTTCGACCTGTTCCTTCACTTCCAGCCGGGTATCAAAGGCCCGCACGATCGCGCCCATGCTGTTGGCGGCGCCAATGGCCGCCAGACCAGCCACCCCGGCTCCAATCACCATGATCTTGGCCGGTGGTACCTTGCCTGCAGCCGTCACCTGCCCGGTAAAGAAACGCCCGAAGTGATTCGCCGCCTCGATCACCGCCCGGTAGCCTGCAATGTTGGCCATGGCGCTGAGGGC
>JABURI010000075.1 GCA_014762755.1 Marinobacter sp. | reverse complement strand
ATTCGGCCTTCTGCTCTTCGGAACCATAGTGGATCAGCACTTCCATGTTGCCGGTGTCCGGCGCGTTGCAGTTGAAGATTTCCGGTGCAATGAAGCTTCGGCCGGTCTCCTCCGCGATAAGAGCGTAATCCGAGTTGAGCAGGCCACACCCGTATTTGTCGTCCGGGAAGAACATGTTCCACAGCCCTTGGGCTTTGGCTTTTTCCTTGAGCTCCCGGATGACCGGCAGCACAACCCAGCGGTTTTCCTGTGACGCGAGTTCTTTGTGGTACTGCTCTTCGATGGGATAAATCTCATCCTTCATGAATTGCTTCACACGGTTGAGATAGTCCTGGCCTTTTTCGGAGATGTTGAAGTCCATTGCCTGTCCTCGCTGATTCTGAAAAGCCGGCGAAATTTTGCGCTTGTTGGCAACAGTCTAGGCAGGACCAAGGTATTAGACGACTGAATTATTCTAATCGTTTACCATTATTGCTACTTATTCGAAAAACGGATCCGAGACATGGCCCTCAATCGCCTGGACCTGAACCTGCTGCACGTATTCGACACCATCTACCGGGAGGGCAGCCTGACCCGGGCCGCCAAGGCCCTGCATCTTACCCAGCCGGCGGTGAGTCATTCCCTGTCCCGACTGCGGGACCACTTCGATGATCCCCTGTTCACCCGTCAGGGCAACCAGATGATTCCGACGCCCCTGGCGCGGCGGTTTCTGGAGTCGATGCGCCCGGGACTGACGCAGATCCAGAGTGCGGTGAACCAGTTCCATGCCTTTGATCCGGCCCAGCGCAAGACTTACTCCCTCGGGTTGCGGGACGTACTCGAATCCACGTTTCTTCCGCAACTGATGAAACGACTGGACAGCTATCCGGACCTGGAAATCGTCTCCCGACGCATCGCTCGCCGCGATATGGAAACCCAACTGGCAGCGGGCAAACTAGATTTTGCCGTGGATGTGCTCCTGCCGGTGAGCAACCAGACTGGCCACGAACTGCTACGTAGGGACCGGCTTGTGGTTCTTGCCCGCCAGGACCACCCTCTGGCGGGGGATCCCCTGACGATGGAAGGTTACCTGTCGGCACAGCATGTGCTCGTCTCATCCCGAACGGAGGGACCAGGCATAGAGGACTTTGAACTTTCACGCTTGGGCGTGCACCGGAACATACGCCTGCGGTGTCAGCATTACTTTGCCGCCTGCCGGGTAGTCGAAGGGACGGACCTGCTGCTGACCATGCCGGAAACCTATGCCCGGATTATTGCTGAGAATACCCCCCTCACTCTCATGGATCCGCCCACTGATCTACCCTCCCTGGATGTACACCTCTATTGGCACAAGGCCTACGAGAAAGAACCGGCGCTGGTGTGGTTAAGAGAGCAGCTTCGGGGGGTCAGTTAAGATGGGGTCAGATGAAAGCTTTCATCTGACCCCTGAGTTTGGAACAGAGTTTGCGGGGAAACGGGGTCTGATGAACTCGTTCATCTGACCCCAGGTTCAATAAGCCCCCACGGCTGCGAGGAACCCGAAGAAGCCGGCCGCTGTGATCCCCAGGGACGCCACCACAATTCCCAAGCCCCACCACACGGCGGCCGCATCGGAGATATTCACGCCATGGCCGCGCAGGGTGCGATAGAAGGCCCATGGCCCGAGTACGAAAGCGCCGGCCACAGCGAATACCAGGCCCACGCTGATACCGGCGAAGGTCCAGGTAGCCAGAACGGTGGCCCGATCGGAAACCTGATCGCTCACGCCGTGATGTTCCAGAAACTTTTTACAGAAGAACCAGATAAGCCCGAACAGTATGGCGACAAAGACCAGCGCGCCGATGATGGTAATGATGCGGTAGAGCAATTTCGTGTCCTTTCAGGTTCGGTGAAGGCCCGGCTCAGGCAGGATACTCGGGTTCCGGCAGGCACTCAAAACCCGGTTTGGCAAACAGGAATCCCTGGAAAAGGGTGATGCCCTGGGAACGCAGCCAGAAATACTCTTCCTTGGTTTCCACGCCCTCCGCGATGATGCGCCCGCCCAGACGCTCCATCATCGCAATAATGCCCGCGATAACCGCCTGCTTGTTGGGTTCTGCGTTGATGTTGCGCACCAGCCCCATATCCAGCTTCAGCAGGTCGGGCGGGCTTGCCATCATGATGTTGTAACGGGAGTAACCGGCACCGAAATCGTCAATGGCGGTACTGAAACCCATCTCCTGATACGCGTCAATAATAGACACCAGGTGCTGCACGGAGGAGAGGTTTTCATTCTCCGTCAGCTCGAAAATGATCTTGCTGGTGTCGAAGTTGTAGGTTTTGGCCGCCGCCAGGGTCGTCCGGATGCAGTATTCCGCCTGGTAAACGGCGTTGGGCATGAAATTGATGCTGAGCATCGATTCCATGCCGAGACGGGAAGCAAGTTTGACGGCCTTGACCCGGCAAATCTGGTCCAAGGAATACCGGTTCTGCTCGTTGACCCTGGAGAGCACATGGTGCGCTCCCTGGCCTTCAGTGCCCCGGACCAGGGCTTCATGGGCAAAGACGGAACGGTTAACCACATCCACAATCGGCTGGAAGGCAAAGCTGAAAGAAAAGCCCAGCCCTTCCCCGCAGGCGCATTGATCGCAGTGGGACGCGTCAAAGAGAACAGCAGGTTTTTCCACTTCAACTCCTGGTTCTTCAATACAGGCGACGGTCGCATGTCGATTAAACATACATCTCCAAATGTAGATGGTGATTGCCCGTTGGTAAAACCACGTACCCAATCCGGAAAGACAAGCGGTGGCATCCACGGGGCGGGTGACTACACTGACTTTTGTACTTATACGCGTCTTTTATGAAAAGGAGTCTCCAGAATGGTCCAATCTACACGTATTGCCGTTACACCGGGCGACGGCATTGGTCCGGAAGTGGTAGCGGAGGCAGTACGTTGCCTTGAAACATTGCGCGCCAAGCATGGACTGGCGCTGGAATGGACCCGTTTCCCCTGGCCCTCTCACGCCTGGCATGAAGAAAACGGGGAATCATGGCCTGCGGATGCGCTGGAGCAACTGAAACAGTATGACGCCATCCTGCTCGGCGCTCTGGGTGACCCCGGGCCCATGGATGACCCGGATCGCTACCTGCTGCCAGACAGCATTTCCCTGGCCCCACTTCTGGAAATGCGCAAGGGGTTTGACCAGTGGGTATGCGAGCGCCCTGCCCGTCTCCTCGAGGGCGCACGGCAGTACCTGGCCGATGAGCGCGCCAGGGATATCGACATGCTCGTGATTCGTGAAAACAGTGAGGGGGAGTATGTCAGCCAGGGTGGCCGCCTGCGCCAGGGAACGCCCGATGAAGTGGCGACCCAGATGGAGGTGTTCACCCGCAAGGCCACCGACAGGATCATTCGCTATGGCTTCGAGCAGGCCCGGCGACGGGCGGAAGAGCGGGTCCGGGATGGCCGCACCCGTAGCTTCCGGACCCTGGATGGACGAACCTGCGAGAGCCAAGTGTGCCTGGTCACCAAGCGTAACGCCTTGCGTTACTGGGGTGACATGTACACCGAGGCCTTCGAGGAGATCAGCAAGGAGTACCCGGATGTTGCCACCCACCACGAACTGGTGGATGCCGCCTGTATGAAGTTTGTCCAAGTGCCGTGGGCGTTCGATGTCGTGGTTGCCAGCAACCTGCAGGGAGACATCCTCACCGATCTGGCCGCCGTGTTGTCCGGAGGCATGGGAGTGGCTCCCTCCTGCAACCTGAATCCCACCGATGGCGACATGCCGTCCATGTTCGAGCCCACCCATGGCAGTGCTCCGGACATCGCCGGGCAGGGCCTGGCGGATCCGACCGCCATGCTGTTCACTACCGCCCGCATGCTGGAATGGCTGGGCCGAAAGGATCCGACCCTGGCTGCGGCCGGGAAGGAACTGTTCGATGCGGTGGCCGCGGACCTGGCACAGAATGCCGGAAAACAACGCGGCACCCACGAAATAGGCCAGGCTATTTGTAAACGTCTGGAGGCCTGACTAGTCTGCAAAAGAGGTATTCCACCCACTTCTGGAGGTACGATGTGACCGAGCACAAAGGCAAGTTATCCCCCCTGCTCAAGCAGGCTACCGGCATCACTGCCGCCAAGGGCGAAGGTGCCTACATTATTGATCCGGAGGGCAGGCGCTATCTGGATTTCACCTCGGGGATCGGGGTAACCAGCACCGGTCACTGCCACCCGAAGGTTGTTGAGGCTGCCCAGAAACAGGTAGCCACCATGATCCACGCCCAGGCCACCACGGTGATGAACCCCCGGCTGCCTGAATTGGCCGAAAAGCTCGGTGAACTGACACCGGATCCCCTGAATGCCTTCTTCTTCTCCAATGCCGGGACAGAAGTAGCGGAGGGCGCCATCCGGTTGGTGCGCCAGGCCACAGGCCGGCCGAACATCATCGTGTTCCACGGTGGCTTCCATGGCCGGACCATGGGCTCGCTGTCCCTGACCACTTCCAGTGTCGGCCTGAGGGCCGGTGTCAGTCCGATGATGGGTGGCGTGGTCGTAGCCCCCTTCCCCCACGCCTTCCATTATGGCTGGAGCTTGGAGGAAGCTACCGATTTCTGCCTGAAGGAGCTGGACCGAATCTTCGTGACCTATTCGGCTCCGAAGGAAACCGCGGCCATGCTCATTGAGCCGGTCCAGGGTGAAGGCGGCTACGTGCCCGCCAACGCCCGCTTCATGCAGGGCCTGCGGGAACGCTGTGACAAGCATGGCATCATGCTGGTGTTTGATGAGGTTCAGGCGGGCTTTGGTCGCAGCGGCAAATTCTGGGCCCATGAACACTTCGGCGTCACCCCGGACGCCATCATGATCGCCAAGGGTCTGGCCAGCGGCTTCCCGATCTCGGCACTGGCAGCCTCGGAGGAAACCATGGCCAAGGGCTGGCCGGGTTCCCAGGGAGGCACTTACGGCGGTAACGCCGTGTCCGCGGCGGCAGCGATTGCCACCATCGATGTGATCAGGGAGGAAGGCCTGGTCGAGAATGCTGCAAAGATGGGTCAGCGCCTCTGGGACAACCTGCATGCCCTGCAGAAGGACTACCCCGAAATGGCGGACATCCGGGGCAAGGGCCTGATGGTGGGTGTGGAGATGCGCCGTGGCGACTGCCCGGATGGCGAACGGGCCGGTAACCTGCTCAAGGAATGTGAGAAACGGGGATTACTGATGCTGCGCTGCGGGCCCTATCACGAGATCGTGCGCTGGTTGCCGCCGCTGATCGTGAACCAGCAGCAGATTGACGAGGCAACGGGGATTTTTGAGGAGGCACTGAAGGCGACCGCCTGAACTCCGGGACGGGGTCAGATGAAAGCTTTCATCTGACCCCATTTTCATTCGTTGTCCATCACGAATTCCAGCCTTCCCGGCGCCACCCGCACATCCATCGGCACCATCCCGAACATCCGCTGGGTAAAGTCCGTCTCGTCCAGGCGATACACCGGCATGGTTTCCAGCATCTGCGCCACCACCCGCATCACCGTGTCAGTCACCGGCGCCAGGTCACCCTTGAAGAAGGGGGAGTCGATACTGCTTTCCAGCAGCTGCAGCCGCCGGATGTATACGGCCTTTTCCTGGCTGTCGTAATAAGGCGCGCCTTCCACTTTCAGGGCAATGTCCACGGGCAGTTTCGCCAACAGGGCATTGAGCGCCACCTGGCCACGCACGTCAATCACCGCCACGTCCCGACCATCAGGGCCAAGGGTAATGTCAGCGTCATCCAGGCTGAGGCTGAGCGGCGAGCCACTCTGCAGTTGCTTGCGGTCATACTCCGCCACCACATCCTTCAGGTGGCTCTCCAGCTCCCCCTCTGAAATCGCATAGGGAGAGATACTGGCGCAGCCACTTGAGAGCAGTGCCACGATGGCCAGAAGTGCCCACAGGGCGCCGTTGGGTAATGTCTTCATCAAGGGTTCCTCCGGAAATTGCTCTTATCCTGCGCCACGGGGCAGGATCGGGCAACTGCAGGATGTTACAGATTGGTCAGGAAAGCCCCGGGCCTACTCATTCTCGGCCCGGGCTTCAACGTGCGGTGTGAGGTTCTCGTCAATGGTCACATGCAGCAGAATGGGCTGGCAGCAAACCTGGCAGTCCTCTACGTACTCCTGCTCCGCCACTGACGGGTCGACGCTGATATCAAGCGTCTCCCAGCAGTAGGGGCATTGTATGAGTACCGACTCCAGGGCAGACACGCGAGCTCCTTACAGCTGCTGCTTGGCCATCCAGGGGATGATCCGGTCAAACGCTTCTTCGAGTCGCTCGCAGGTGGTGGAAAAACTGATGCGCAGGGCGTTGGTGCACTCCTCCCCGAAAGCATCCCCTGGCACCACGCAGACGCCGGTTTCCTTGAGCATGCGCAATGCCAGATCCGAACCGTCCACATGGGGCGGCAAGTCCGGGAAGGCGAAGAATGCGCCGCCGGGCTTGTAGCCGGTCATGTAGGGGGTCTGATCGATCAGCTCTACCACTTTGTCCCGACGCTCACGGTAGATATCCACCATGTCCTTCACGCACTGCTGGTCACCGGTCAGCGCCGCTACACCGGCAAACTGGGCGGGGGTGTTGGCCACCGAGGTGGTGAACATGTGGTATCGGCGCAGTGACTTGATGGCCGCCTGGCTGGAGATCACCCAGCCGACCCGCAGGCCCGCCATGCTGTAGGTCTTGGAAAAGCTGCTGATGCACATGATGTTGTCCAGGTCCATGGAGCAGTTGAGGACACTGGCGAAATCATCGTCATCGAAGATCAGGTGGTCATAAACCTCATCCGCATAGACCTGGATGCCGCGGTAGGCGCACTCCTCGAGGATCGTCTCCACGGTACTGCGCGGATATACCGCCCCGGTAGGGTTGTTCGGATTGTTCAGAACCAGCGCAAAGGTCCGGGACCCCATGGCACGGATGACGTCATCCGGATCCAGTTGATGGTTGTTCTCGGCGCGGGTGGGCACGTATTTCACCTCACCCCCGTTCATCCGGATCAACGGAGCGTACAACAGGAACGACGGGTCGGTGACGATGAACTGGCGGCCCGGGGCCGACGTGGCGGACAACGCCAGATACATGGCCTCGGTGGCGCCGCTGGTAATCAGGATGTTGTCCCGGGTGAGCTTCCGGTTGTAACGGCGACCGTAATAATCCCGCAGTGCCACCAACAGCTCCGGCAGGCCCGCATCCATGGTATAGCCGGTCTGGCCCGCATTGAGGGCGTCAACGTAGGCATCGATGATGTGCTTCGGCGTTGGCAGGTCCGGCTGGCCGATAGACAGATGAATCACGTCCTTCATGCTCGAGGCCATATTCACCAGACGACGAATACCGGAAACCGGAATCGCCTGCATGGCAGGGTTCCAACTGGCCTTGGCCTTCCGATACTTGATCTTGCGCGGCTTGGCCTGGCCGGTTTCGCGGTTGGGAGCTTCTGCCATAAATACCTCCTCGGGACGGGACGGGAAAAGACCTACCTCTGCAGGTTAGTCAGTAAAAACAGGCGGTACAAGACAAAAGCCAACAAAGATGGGATAAGTAAAAATACGGCCCCGGACATTCTCCAGGGGTCTGATGAACGCTTTCATCTGACCCCATTTTGATACCTCCCCCCAGACCCCTGATTTTATCCCCAGGGGTCTGATGAACACTTTCATCTGACCCCATTTTGATGAACACCCCAAGGTTGACCCCACTGCAAGCTCAAACCAGACTGTAAGAGGCGGTATACCCAACCCACCGCAGCAATTTCACTGTTCACCGATAACGAGGCGGAGGCCCAATGACTCAGCAAAGCAAACCGGTTGTAACCGTTTTGACAGCCCCTGGCGAACAGCAGCCACCGGGCATGGATGCGTTAAAAGCCCGGGCCGAGGTCCGGTTTGCCTGCGATGAACAGACGCTGAGAGACACCCTGCCGGGCACGGACGTGATGATGGTGACCGATTTCAGGACCGAAGCCCTGGAAGCGGCCTGGCCCTGTGCCGACAAACTCCGGTGGATCCACGCCACCAGTGCCGGCGTGGATGCCCTGATGTTCCCGGGTCTGATCGAAAGCGATGTGGTGGTCACCAATGCCCGGGGTATCTTTGACCGGACAATCGCCGAGTATGTGCTCTGCACTATCCTGATGTTCGCCAAGGATTTTCCGAACTCGATTCGCCTCCAGCACCGGCATGAATGGAAACACCGGGACACCGAGCGCGCCGAAGGCAAGCAGGTGCTGGTGGTTGGCGCCGGCTCCATTGGCCGTCAGATCGGCCGCCTGGTCCGGGCTGCGGGGCTCCAGCCCCATGGCATCGCCCGTACCCCGCGCCACGACGACCCGGATTTTGTCGCGGTACATGGCAACGATGATCTGTTCAATCAGCTGCCCCACTATGATTTTGTGGTGATTGCCGCTCCTCTCACTCCACAGACCGAAGGACTGTTCAACCACAAGGCGTTCAAGGCCATGCGTAACAGCGCCCGGCTCATCAACATCGGCCGGGGGCCCATCGTGAAAACCGATGACCTGATTGTCGCCCTGGAGGATGGGGAAATCGCCGGCGCCGCCCTGGATGTCTTCGAGGAAGAGCCTCTGCCCAAGGGCCATCCGCTCTGGGACATGGAAAACGTCATCATGACCGCCCACATGGCCGGCGATTTCATCGGCTGGAAGCGGGCCCTGACCGACCAGTTCCTGGAGAACTTCGATTCGTGGCACAAGGGCCGTGACCTGTTCAACCTGGTCGATAAGAAACTCGGTTACGCCGGTAGCAAATAACGCCGGCAGCTTCGGCATCACAGGCCATATAAGCAAAAACGGGAGCCCGAGGGCTCCCGTTTTCAGTTCAATCCCGGGGTCAGATGAAAGTTTTTATCAGACCCCAACTTCAATCAACCACCCGAGAGCGACTGATCCGACGGATCGATCTCCATCTGCTGGATCGCGATCACCGCCTGGGTCCGGTTACGAACCCCCAGCTTCCGGAACACCGCCGTGATATGGGCCTTGATGGTCGCCTCGGAGACATCCAGATCATAGGCGATCTGTTTGTTCAGAAGCCCTTCGGCCAGCATACCCAGCACCCGGAATTGCTGCGGCGTCAGGGACGCCAGACGCTCGGAGAAATCCGTCGATTCGGACTGCATCCGTTCGATCTTTTCTGCCACACCCTCCGGCAGCCAGACATCCCCTTCCAGGACCGCCTGAATCGCCTCGGTAATGGTTGGCAGAGGCGCCGACTTCGGAATGAAGCCGGACGCCCCGTAGTCGATCGAACGGCGCATCACCTGCAGTTCCTCCGATCCGGACACAACCACCACCGGCAAGCCCGGATACTGCCCGCGCATGAACACGAGCCCGGAGAAGCCGTGGGCACCCGGCATGTTCAGATCCAGCAGAACCAGATCCGCGTCCGGGTGCGACTCTACCGCCGCCTGCAGTGACTTGATGCTGTCGACTTCAACCGTCTTGGCATCCGGCACCGCCTGACTGACCGCCTGCTTCAATGCTGCTCGGAACAGCGGGTGATCATCAGCGACGATAATTGTTTGTGTCATTCAACAGATTCCTCACAGGTTATTGGCTGACAGCCGGCGTTACTTGAACGCCCGGCTGCTGATCAGCTCGTCCACTACACCCGGGTCTGCCAGAGTAGAGGTATCGCCCAGCTGATCATGCTCGTTAGCGGCAATCTTACGCAAAATCCGTCGCATAATCTTGCCAGAACGAGTCTTCGGCAGTCCAGGCGCCCACTGGATCACGTCAGGAGAAGCGATCGGACCGATTTCCTTACGTACCCACTGGACCAGTTCCTTCTTCAGCTCCTCGCTGGGCTCCTCGCCCTGCACCAGGGTGACATAGACGTAGATGCCCTGCCCCTTGATGTCGTGCGGGTAGCCAACCACGGCAGCTTCCGCCACCTTGTCGTGGGCAACCAGCGCGCTCTCGACTTCGGCAGTACCCAGACGGTGACCGGACACGTTCAGTACGTCGTCCACACGACCGGTGATCCAGTAGTAGCCGTCCTCATCACGACGGGCACCGTCGCCGGTGAAGTACATGCCCTTGTAGGTGCTGAAGTAGGTCTGCACGAAGCGCTCGTGGTCACCGTAGATGGTGCGCATCTGACCCGGCCAGCTGTCCAGGATAACCAGGTTACCCTCGGTCTTGCCTTCCAGGATGTTGCCTTCGTTATCCACCAGCGCCGGCTGGACGCCGAAGAACGGCAGGGTTGCGGAACCCGGCTTCAGGTCCACGGCGCCAGGCAGCGGAGAAATCAGGATGCCGCCGGTCTCGGTCTGCCACCAGGTGTCCACGATCGGGCACTTGCTGTTACCGATCACGCGGTGGTACCACTCCCAGGCTTCCGGGTTGATCGGCTCACCCACGGAACCCAGCAGTTTCAGGCTTTCACGGGTGGTGCCGTCCATGCAGGACTCGCCCTGGGCCATCAGTGCACGGATGGCGGTCGGGGCAGTATACAGGATGTTGACCTTGTGCTTGTCGACCACCTGACCCATGCGGGAGCTGTCCGGGTAGTTGGGCACGCCCTCGAACAGCAGGGTGATGGCGCCGTTGGCCAGCGGGCCATACAGGATGTAACTGTGGCCGGTGACCCAGCCGAAGTCGGCGGTACACCAGTAGACATCACCGTCGTGATAGTCGAACACGTACTGATGGGTCATGGAGGCATAGACCATGTAACCACCGGTGGTGTGCAGAACGCCCTTCGGAGCGCCGGTAGAGCCGGAGGTGTACAGCATGAACAGCGGATCTTCCGCGTTCATCGGCTCGGGATCGCACTCGGCGGAAGCGGACTTCATCAGGTCTTCGTAACGCAGGTCACGACCTTCGTTCCAGGGTACTTCCTTGTTGCCGGTGCGGGTAACGACGATCACCTTGTCGACGTTGGCGTTTTCTTCATGCTTCAGTGCGGAATCCACGTTCTTCTTCAGGGGGATCGCACGGCCGCCACGCAAACCTTCGTCAGCGGTCACGACGAAGCGGGACTTGCCATTCACGATCCGCGCCGCCAGCGCTTCCGGCGAAAAACCACCGAAGACCACGGAGTGGATCGCACCAATGCGGGCACAGGCCAACATGGCTACGGCGGTTTCCACGATCATGGGCATGTAGATGGTAACCACGTCGCCCTTCTTGACGCCCTGATCTTTCAGCACGTTGGCGAACTTGCAGGTCTCTTCGTAGAGCTCACGGTAGGTAACGTTGCGGGACTCGGAGGGATCATCACCCTCGAAAATGATCGCAGTCTGGTCGCCGCGATCCGCCAGGTGACGGTCCAGGCAGTTGGCGGAGGCGTTCAGGACACCGTCCTCGAACCACTTGATCGACAGGTTGTTGTAGTCGTAAGTGGTGTTCTTGACCTTGGAGAAAGGCTTGATCCAGTCAATCCGCTTACCGTGTTCGCCCCAGAAAGTATCCGGGTCTT
>JABURI010000238.1 GCA_014762755.1 Marinobacter sp. | reverse complement strand
TCCGGATTAGCATTCGCCCCCTCGTCACCGCTGCTCCAGCAGCCTGTAAGTCCAACGGAAGACGCCACGGCAAGACTTATTAGTGTTTTCTTGAACATGGGTGGAACCTTTTCCTGTTGTTGTGTCGTTATGTTCTTCTGAAATTTTGGTCAGCGCTTTGAGCCAATTTCGTAACTCTGACTATAGCGACAGTCTGGCAAGTGTTGATCAGCCAAAAGTGTGATTCTGGCCTTTCGGGTCATCCTCGCACGGATGGAGTCCGGCCTTTCTGAAAAATAGTTGGCAATGAACGCTTTGTCGAGCCTCCTCAATCGCTTTTGCGGGTCAGTCGAAGGAGGAAAAATCGGGCTTGCGTTTTTCCATGAATGCGCGGAATGCCTCGGCCGCTTCGGGGGATTTCAGGCGTTCGCTGAACAAGGCTCCTTCGGTCAGCATGGTGTCTTTCAGGCTCTCCATCACGGGCCGGTTCAGCAGCTGTTTGGTGGCTCGGAGAGCGGCCGGTGCCTGGGTGGCCAGCTGGTGGCATAGTGCTCGGGCATTGTCTTCGGTTTCGGTGGGATCGCAGATTCGGTTGATGATGCCCATCTCGAGGGCGTCTTCCGCGGTGAACGCGTTGCCAAGCATCAGCAGTTCGGCGGCCCGTACTCGGCCGAGCCAGGCGGGTAACAGCAGGCTGGAGCCGCCTTCCGGGCAGAGGCCCAGGTTGGCGAAGGGCATCTGGAAGCGGGTGTTGGTGCCGGCGACCACCAGGTCGCAGTGCAGGAGCATGGTGGTGCCGATGCCAACCGCGGGGCCATTGACCGCGGCCACTACCGGTTTGGTGGCGGTTGCCAGTAATAAAAGGAAGCGACCGACCGGGGTTTCCCGGAATTCGCCGGGGAGACCCTGGGCGAATTCACTCAGGTCGTTGCCGGCGGTGAAGCACTCATCGGTGCCGGTGAACAGAGTGCAGCGGATGTCGCTGTCAGATTCTGCCTGCTCCAGAGCGTCGCCCATGGCGGTATACATATCGTGGGTGAGGGCGTTCTTGCGGTCCGGGCGGTTGAGGCGAACGGTCAGGATTCGGTCTGTTTTCTCTGTGAGGATGAGGTCGGTCACGGTATCTCCTGCGAACGTGTTGTTATTTTCCGGGGATGGCGCCCCTGATGATGGTTTTGTTACTTCCTTTTATAGCGCCTTCGCCTTCCGTCGCATCACTCGTTCGAACGATTTTCTGGTAAACTCTCGCCTCCCGATTTTTCGATGACACGAAATAACGAAACAAGCTGATGAGGCGCCTATGACCACCGTAATCCGCCAGGACGACCTGATTGAGAGTGTAGCGGACGCGCTGCAATTCATTTCCTACTACCATCCCAAGGACTTCATCCAGGGCGTTTACGAGGCCTACCAGAAGGAAGAGTCCCAGGCGGCGAAGGATGCCATGGCCCAGATCCTGATCAACTCCCGGATGTGTGCCCAGGGCCACCGTCCGATCTGTCAGGATACCGGCATCGTTACGGTTTTCGTGAACATCGGTATGGACGTGAAGTTCGAGTGCGACCAGCCTCTGGACGACGTGATCAACGAAGGCGTCCGCCGCGCCTACACCCACCCGGACAACGTGCTGCGCGCGTCCGTGCTGGCGGATCCGGATGGCAAGCGCCAGAACACCAAAGACAACACCCCGGCCATCATCCACTACAAGATGGTCCCGGGTAACACCGTTGAGGTTCATGTGGCTGCCAAGGGCGGCGGTTCCGAGGCCAAATCCAAGTTCGCCATGCTGAACCCGTCCGACTCCGTGGTGGACTGGGTGCTGAAGATGGTTCCGCAGATGGGCGCCGGCTGGTGTCCGCCGGGCATGCTGGGTATCGGTATCGGCGGTACCGCCGAGAAGGCGATGGAGCTTGCCAAGGAATCCCTGCTGGATCCGATCGACATCCACGATCTGCAGGCCCGTGGCGCTTCCAACCGTGCCGAAGAGCTGCGCTTGGAGCTGTTCGAGAAGGTCAACGAGCTGGGCATCGGTGCCCAGGGTCTGGGTGGTTTGACCACCGTTCTCGACGTGAAGGTCAAGGATTACCCGACCCACGCCGCCAACAAGCCGGTGGCGATCATTCCGAACTGTGCGGCTACCCGTCACGCCCACTTCACTCTGGATGGCACCGGTCCGTCCCTGCAGACCCCGCCGAGCCTGGACGACTGGCCGGAGATTACCTGGGAAGTGGGCGAGAACGTTCGCCGGGTGAACCTCGATACCGTGACTCCGGAAGATGTGAAAGAGTGGCAGCCGGGTGAGACCGTTCTGCTGTCTGGCAAGATGCTGACCGGTCGTGACGCCGCCCACAAGAAGATGGTGGACATGATCGAGAAGGGCGAAGAGCTGCCGGTGGACCTCAAAGGCCGCTTCATCTACTACGTGGGCCCGGTCGATCCGGTGCGCGAAGAAGTGGTTGGCCCGGCTGGCCCGACCACCGCGACCCGCATGGACAAGTTCACCCACACCATGCTCGAAAAAACCGGCCTGACCGGCATGATCGGTAAAGCCGAGCGTGGCCAGGTAGCTATTGACGCCATCAAGGAGTATGGCGCGGTGTACCTGATGGCCGTGGGTGGTGCTGCTTACCTGGTGTCCAAGGCGATCAAGGAAGCCAAGGTGGTGGCCTTTGAAGAGCTGGGTATGGAAGCCATCTATGAGTTTGAAGTGGAAGACATGCCGGTGACTGTGGCGGTGGATTCACGGGGTAGCTCCGTGCATCAGACCGGGCCGGTGGAGTGGCATGACAAGATTATTGCTGCCAAGGTGGTTTAAGGGCTGAAGTTGGGGTCTGAAGAACGGAGTTCTTCAGACCCCTGTGCTTGGGCCGAGCGCCGGGCTTTGTGCTAACTCCGGGGTCAGATGAAAGCTTTCATCTGACCCCATCTTCATCTCTCAGCTCGAGCAGCTGATACTCAGATGCTTCCCCCAATCCGGCGGCAACGCTGCGTACTTCTCATATTCTGGCTGCTCATCAAACGGCCGCCTTAGCACCTCCAATAGCTCCTCCATCGGCTTATAATCCCCATTCTGTGCCTCCAGAATTACCTGTTGCGCCAGGTAGTTCCTCAGGATGTACTTGGGGTTCACCTTGCGCATGGCATATTCCCGCTCGTCGTGGGCGCTGGCTTCTTTTTGCAGGCGTTGTTCGTAGCGTTCGAGCCATTCGTCCGCCACGCTGCGGTCCACGAACAGGTCTCTTACCGGGTCGTGGCCCTTGTCGTAGAGGTTGGATAGGCCCCGGAAGAAGCGGGTGTAGTCCACGTGATGTTCGTGGAGCACGCTGAACGTCTCCATGATCAGGCTGAGGTCCGCTTCGTCCGGTTCGGCCAGGCCGAGCTTGTCGCGCATGTTCTGCAGGAAGCGCTCGTTGTAGATCACCTCGTACCGCCGCAGACCTCGGCGGACGCTGTCTTCGTCTATCACCGGCAATAGGGCATTGGCCAGGTACTGGCAGTTCACAAAGCCGACCTGAGGCTGACGGTTGTAGGCATACCGGCCCTCCTGGTCGGTGTGGTTACAGATGTAGCCGGCATCGAAGTCGTCGAGGAAGGCGTAGGGGCCGTAGTCGAAGGTATCGCCGATGATGGACATGTTGTCGCTGTTCATCACGCCATGGCAGAAGCCCACGGCCTGCCAGTCGGCAATCAGGCGGGCGGTTCTCTCAACCACTTCTTCAAACCAGCGGCTGTGGCGCTCGTCCTCCGGCAGGTCGATCAGGTGTGGGAAGTGCAGGGCGATGACATGTTCGATCAGGGTCTTCACCGCTTCCGGCCCTTCGTGATGGGCAGCGAACTCGAAATGGCCGAAGCGGATATGACTCTCGGCAACCCGCATCAGCGCGGCGGCGGTCTCGATGGTTTCCCGGCGGATCGGATCCCGGGCGCTCACCATGAACAGTGCCCGCGTGGTAGGAATGCCGAGGAAATGCATGGCCTCGCTGCACAGGTACTCCCGGATGGTGGAGCGCAACACCGCCCGGCCATCGCCGAAGCGGGAGTAGGGCGTGGTGCCGGCGCCCTTGAGGTGCCAGTCCCAGCGGCGGCCATCCGGGCCGATGGTTTCCCACAGCAGAAGGCCACGACCGTCCCCCAGTTCCGGGTTGTACATACCGAACTGGTGGCCGGTGTACTTCATGGCTACCGGGTCCATACCTTCCAGAAGCTCCGTGCCGGACCCAACGCCGGTCCACTCCTCCGCAGAGCCCACATGAAAGCCCATCTGGCGCGCCAGTTCATGGTTGAACGTGACCATTCTGGCGTTGGTCAGCGGTTTTGGCTGTACCCGGGTGTAAAAACTGTCCGGAAGCTCCAGGTAGCGATGTTCAATGCGGAACCCTGTGTCTTTCATACAATGCGTATACTCTCAGTTGGTACAGATTCTGCTGTTTATCACTCAAACCGATCCAGGAAACCACCGTGTCTGAAAACGAACTCAACATCACCATTGAGACCCTGATCAGCCAGGAAGGTCTACCTTCCTCATACGGACACACCGTCGAACAGACCATCCTGCCTCTGGCGCACCGGATTCTTGAAATCCGGCAACGGTTCGGGCGGCCGGTACTTATTGGTATTCATGGGGCCCAGGGCACCGGGAAATCAACCCTGACCCTGTTCCTGAAGGAAATCCTGAGCCGCCACCATGGCACGGCCACAGCCAGTTTCTCCATTGATGATATCTACCTTACCAGAGCGGAGCGGCAGAGACTTGCCGGGCTGGTGCACCCGCTGTTCATCACCCGGGGTGTGCCGGGCACCCACGACGTATCTCTGGGGCAGAAAGTGATCGACCAGCTCCTGGCGGTCAAACCGGGAGACAAGACCGCAATTCCCGCCTTCGACAAGGCCCGGGATGACCGCGCGCCCCGGGAACAGTGGCCGGTATTTGAGGGCCCGGCAGACGTTATCCTGGTCGAGGGCTGGTGTTTGGGGGCGGCCCCGGAACCTGAAGAGGCGCTGGCCCGGCCGGTCAACACGCTGGAAGCCGAGGAGGATTCACACGCCACCTGGCGCAGCTATGTCAATGAGTGCCTGAAAGACAGCTACCGGGCGCTCTTCGACCGGCTCGATTTTCTGGTGATGCTCAAGGCGCCGTCCATGGAGTGCGTGCTGGAGTGGCGGACCCTGCAGGAGCACAAGCTCGCCGCGCGCCATGCCAATGCACCAAAAGAGGGCGATGGCGATGAGGGTGCTCCCTCGTTGCGCATTATGTCCGACGAAGAGGTGGCCCGGTTCATCATGCACTATCAGCGCGTCACCGAGCATTGTCTCCGGGAAATGCCAAGCCGGGCCGAGGTCCTGATCCCGGTCGGTGCGGACCATTCGCTGGAGGCTCCGCAGTTCCGAGAGCCTCCGGCTTCCAGTTAGCAACCACAAGCGAGGAAAGACCATGCCCAGGCCCCACCTGATTCTGTTCACCGATCTTGATGGCACCTTGCTGGACCATGAGGACTATTCGTGGGAGGCCGCCCGGCCTGCTCTGGCAAGAGTGAAAGCGGCCGGGATCCCCCTGATTCTCAACTCCAGCAAGACCGCTTCGGAAATCGCGGTACTCCGGAACGAACTGGGCAATGGTGACCCCTACATTGTCGAAAACGGTGCAGCCGTGGTGATTCCGGCGGGTACTTTTGGCAATTCCTCGGAGCAGGTGGTGAATTTTGGCGCATCCCGGGCGGTGGTGCTGTCGGTTCTCGGCCGGTTGCGGGCGGCTGGTGCACGGTTTCGGGGCTTCGAGGACATGACGGCCGAGGAACTGGCGGATGCCACTGGCCTGGATGTGACGGCCGCCTCCAGAGCCCGGCAGCGCCACGGCACGGAGCCACTGATCTGGGAGGGAACCGACGAAGAACGTCGACAGTTTGAAGCGTCGTTGGCCGCCGACAACCTCCGTCTGGTACAGGGTGGCCGCTTCTGGCACGCCATGGGGATCTTCGACAAGGCCGATGGGGCCCGTTTCTTGCTGGGTAAATACCGGGAGCGCTATGACAGCGAACCGGTATTGGCCATCGCACTGGGTGACAGCCCGAACGACCAGGGCATGCTCGAGGCTTCGGATGTCCCGGTGGTGATCCGGGGTGTCAACAGCGAGAACGTCCAGCTGCCGTCCGACTGCCGGCCCATACGCTCCCTCAGATCCGGCCCCGAGGGCTGGAATGACTGTGTACTCAACCTGCTGCTTGAGTACGGGTATTAAAAAGGAGAGCCGCCATGGGCGACTTTTACCAGAACGGCATTGTCACCACCCTGCACAACCTTGTGCGTCGGCCGGTCGAGGAGATGGAAGCGGAGCTGATGAGTTTTCGCAAGGCCCGACCGATGTCCCTCGTCCTTCCCTCGTTGTATTCGGAACTGGAGGGGCCGGCGCTGAAAAACATCGTCAGCGAATTGGCGAAGGTGCCTTACCTCGATCAGATCGTCATCGGGCTGGACCGCGCCGATGAAGCTCAGTACCGGCATGCGCTTGAGTATTTCTCCGAACTGCCGCAGGAGTTCAAGGTGCTCTGGAACGACGGGCCGCGCCTGCGCGCGCTGGACCTCAAACTGCGGGAGCAGAACCTGGCGCCAACCGAAATGGGCAAGGGCAGGAACGTCTGGTACTGCTTTGGCTATGTGCTGGCCTCCGGGGTGAGCAAATCCGTGGCGCTCCACGACTGTGACATCCTGACCTATTCCCGGGACCTGGTGGCCAGGCTGATCTACCCGGTTGCCAATCCCGCCTTCAACTATATGTTCTGCAAGGGCTACTACGCCCGGGTGGCGGACTCCAAAATGAATGGTCGGGTCAGCCGCCTGCTGGTCACGCCGTTGATCCGGGCTCTGAAGAAAGTCTGTGGCCCCAGCGATTTCCTGGATTACCTGGACAGCTACCGCTACCCGCTGGCCGGTGAGTTCTCGTTCCGCACCGATGTTATCAATGACCTGCGCATTCCCAGTGACTGGGGCCTGGAGATTGGCGTGCTGTCCGAGATGAAGCGAAACTACGCCACCAACCGACTGTGCCAGGTGGACATCGCCGATACTTACGATCACAAGCACCAGGAACTGTCCCCCGAAGATGCCAGCCGCGGTCTGTCCAAGATGAGCGTGGACATTGCCAAGGCCCTGTTCCGTAAACTGGCCACCAACGGCGAGATCTTCTCCAACGAGAAATTCCGCACCATCAAGGCGACCTATTTCAGAATCGCGCTGGATTTCGTGGAAACCTACCAGAACGATGCGGTCATGAACGGCCTGACGTTCGACCGTCACAAGGAAGAAAAGGCGGTGGAATTGTTCGCCCAGAACGTCATGCGGGCCGGCTCCTACTTCCTCGATAACCCCATGGACACACCATTCATCCCGAGTTGGAACCGCGTCACCAGTGCCATTCCGGATATCAAGGAACAACTGCTGGAAGCGGTGGAGCTGGACAATGAGGAGTACCGGCCATGAGCCAGCCCCTCAAGGCCAAACTGGTCGGTATGCTGGAGGTGGTGTACCCGGAACTGGACTGCGACTTCCTGGCGGAACAGCTGCTGGGCACCATGGACCTGGCACCAAATCGGGAGCCTCCGCCGGCACACCAGAACAACTGGGATGAATCAGATATTGTCCTGATCACCTATGCCGATACCGTCCAGCGTGAGGGTGAGAAGCCGCTGCAGACTCTGCAACGGTTCCTGACGGATTGTCTGGCCGAGACGGTTTCGGCGGTCCACATCCTGCCATTTTTCCCGTACAGCTCCGACGACGGCTTCTCCGTCATGGACTACCTGGCAGTGAACGAGTCCCATGGCTCCTGGAGCGATGTCGAGCAGATCGCCGGCGACTTCAAACTGATGGCGGACCTGGTCATCAACCACATGTCCGCGCGCAGCCGCTGGTTCGAGAACTTCCGCAAGCGTGTGGATCCGGGCAAGGATTATTTCTTTGAGGGCAATCCGAAAGACGATCTGAGTGCCGTGGTACGGCCCAGAACCTCGCCGTTGCTGACCCCGGTGCAGACCGAAGATGGCGAGCGCTACGTGTGGTGTACCTTCAGTGAAGATCAGGTGGACCTGAACTTCGCCAATCCTCGGGTGCTGATCGAGTTTGCCGGCATCATCAAACAGTATCTGGAGCATGGCGTGGTCATGTTCAGGCTCGATGCTGTGGCATTCCTCTGGAAGGAGCCGGGTACACCCTGTATCCACCTGCAGCAGACTCACGAGCTGATCAAGATCCTGCGCCTGCTGATCGAGCACCATACGCCGGAGGCGGTGGTGATCACGGAAACCAACGTGCCCAACCGGGAAAACCTCACCTATTTCGGGAACGCCAATGAAGCGCACGTGATTTATAACTTCTCCCTGCCGCCCTTGCTGATCAACACTCTGGTGACAGGGAACTGCCGGCACCTCAAGACCTGGCTCATGAGCATGCCGCCGGCGCAGATGGGAACCACCTACCTGAACTTTATCGCCTCCCACGACGGCATCGGCATGCGGCCGACGGACGGGCTGCTGGAGGAAGACGAGAAGCAGCGCCTGATCAATACCATGGAATCGTTCGGCGGCAAGGTGTCCTACCGCCGCACCGCCGATGGTCGCGACCAGCCCTACGAGATCAACATTGCCCTGTGGGATGCCCTGAAAGGCACGGCGGAGGGTGGGGCGGACCACTGCCAGTTGCAGCGCTTCCTGTGCGCGCACACCATCATGCTGGCACTTGAGGGCATTCCGGCCTTCTACATTCACAGTCTTCTCGGCACGGAAAACGATTACGCCAGGGTGGAAAATACCGGACGGCTGAGATCCATCAACCGAGGCCAGTGGCAGCTGGACAAGCTGGAGGAAGAACTGGAGAACCCGCTATGCCACCACAGCAAGGTCTACCACGAACTCAAGCGCCTGATCAGCATCCGCCGCGGCCAGACCGCCTTCCATCCCAACGCCACCCAGTTCACCCTCCATCTGGGCCTGCAGCTCTTCGGCTTCTGGCGACAAAGCATGCGCCGAGACCAGTCCGTCTTCTGCATCCACAACATCAGCAACGAAGTGCAGCAAGTCGCGCTGAGCGACATCAACCTCATCGGCACCGACCACTGGGTAGACCTGATCTCCGGCATGGCCATCGACGACCTATCCGGCAGCATCACCCTGAAACCCTACCAAAGCGTCTGGCTCTCCAACCAACCCGGCAGCAACTCAGGGGTCTCATACTCAGGGGTCTGATGAAATCTTTCATCTGACCCCAAGTTCACTCCTCCCCAAAACTCTCGGTTAAAGCCGGGGTCAGAAGAAAGCTTTCTTCAGACCCCAAGTTCACCCCGAAACCCGAACCAACTGCTTCCCGAAGTTCCTCCCCTTCAACATCCCCTTGAACGCCTCCACCGCATTCTCCAGCCCTTCGGCAACCGTCTCCCGGTACTTCAACTCCCCACTGGCAACCCGCGAGGCCAGAATATCGGTAATCTCCTGATGCCTATCCTGCCATTCAGTCACCAGGAAAAACCGATGATCGGGCACCGGATCGAGAGCCTTCAACATATGAAAGGGCGTTTCCACCTCCGTCATATCCTTGGCGTTGTAGGCAGACACATACCCACAAATCGGCACCCGAGCTCCGGGATTCAGCAACGGCGCCACGGCTCGGGTCACCGCACCACCCACGTTCTCGAAATAGATATCGATGCCATCCGGGCAGGCGGCCTTCAGATCTGTCTCCAGGTTGCCGGCCTTATAATCAACGCAGGCGTCAAAGCCCAGTTCCTCGACCACAAAGCGGCACTTCTCAGGGCCACCGGCGACGCCAACCACACGGCAACCCTCGGTCTTGGCGGCCTGGCCCACCACGGTACCCACCGGCCCGGAAGCCGCAGATACAACCACGGTTTCGCCCGGCTGGGGCTTACCGACGTACATCAGACCGCAATACCCCGTACGCCCGGGCATACCGGCAACGCCCAGATAGGCTTGCAGCGGAACCCCTTCCTTCTGATCAACCCGGTAAACCATCGGCGCATCCGCAGGAAAGGTGACGTATTCCTGCCAACCGGAATAGCAGGTGACCAAGTCACCCACCTTCAGCTTGTCAGAGCGCGACTCCACCACCTGCGCGATACTCTCGCCAACAATCACCTCATCAATCCCGATCGGATCCATGTACCCCTTGGCGTCGTTCATCCGGGGGCGCATGTAGGGATCCAGAGACAACCAAAGCACCTTGGCAACCACCTCGCCATCTCCCGGCGCCCGAACCGGCCGCTCCTCCATGACCAGATCACCTTCCTGAATTTCCCCTTCGGGCCGCTTCTTCAACACGATTGCTCGATTCTTGTATTCGCTCACTGGAGTACCACCTATTACGGTTGCATTATGAAACCAGATTAGAGTGCCGGAGAATAACCGGTGGGTCAATGACCCACCGGCGACAGGGACTCAACTCAGGGGCCTAACTCAGGGGTCTGATGAACTCGTTCATCTGACCCCACCTTCAACTCCCCCCAAACTCGCGGGCAAAGTCGGGGTCAGAAGAACGCTTTCTTCAGACCCCAAGGCCCTACTCAGGGGTCTGATGAACTTGTTCATCTGACCCCAACTTCAGGTCCAACTCCACACTTCCCAGCAAATCACTGGTGACGTACACACTTCGGGCTTCCACCAAGAGAGAGTTCAGGCACAACAGGATTGGCGCCTCAGCAGGTTTAACCAACAGAGTCTAAATTCCGGAAGTCATGGAGTAACAAGCTGTAAGAATCCGTAAAGGTGGATCAGGGTTCCGGTGATCACCGTGTTTTTGACCAGATCAACCGGCATCAGCGTATAGGCGATAGCATCCGCCGGGTAGGCATACCAAAGCTGGTAATCCCTTCGGATTTGTATGAGGTGGTAACCTCCCTCCGTTTTGTACATCCGGGCTTCGACTTCAACTGATTTATCGTTGATACGGGCGGTTACCGGTTGCCATTCCGGAGTTAGTTTATGGACGGGCAGAGTTGCATCCCCGACGTGCTTGAACCCTTTTCTGGAGATGCGCGACTTCCACTCGAGTGCGTAGAAAAAATTATCATCCATTCTGTATTCGAATTCGGTAACGGGGATCCGTACCGATTCTGAACCAGCCAAGTGGATGGCCTCACCTTCCTGAGTTCTTTCACCAATAACGTCAAAGCTGTTTGTCATCGTCATAGCACACCCGGATTGCATCAGCATGAGAGCGGCAGATAGAGGGAGGGTGACGATGCTCGATAGGCGGTGTTTCAACAAGACGTGGCGAATGCAGCCGAATCCTTGGCTTTTCATTGTGGTTTCCTTTCCGTTGGTTTTGAGTGAGGTGAGATTACCTCGTAACTGCCCGCCATTCTGATTCCAGGTTCACGTCTCCAGGTTCGGGGGCAAAGTCGGGGTCAGAAGAAGGCTTTCTTCAGACCCCAGATTCAACCCCAGGGGTCAGTCCAGCCCCAGGGGTCTGATGAACTTGTTCATCTGACCTCATCTTCAATCCGCGCCCAACTCTAGATTTTCTCCATAGGCACTGGTACCTTCTCCAACTCTGCGGGCTCCCCCATCAAGGATCCGATGGCACC
>JABURI010000141.1 GCA_014762755.1 Marinobacter sp. | reverse complement strand
AGGCAACCTGCTGTAACAGCAATTATACATGCAATTCAGAAATATACATGGAAGCGCCTCGCCGTTACACCCCGTGACAAATCGGCCCGCAGGGACAAAACCTGTCATACAGCGGTCATTGGACAGTCACCCCAGTGTCACAGCCGGTTCATAGCCTTGTCGGTAAATGGACACAAAGAGACCAAGCCATGACCGCACAAACCGCGAAAGCCAGGCAAAGCTCACGACAGCTCCGAACCGCCATCACCCGTGACCCGATCATAATCGAACAGGCCCAGCGGCTTCGCTACAACGTTTTTTCCGCAGAGTACGGCAGTGACCTCGGCGCCACCACGCCCGGCATTGATGCCGACGTCTATGACTCCCAGTGCGACCACCTGGTCGTTACCGACAACCAGACCGGCAATCTGATTGCCACCACCCGGGTTTTGCCGCAGAGCCGGATCAGGGGCGTCAGTGAGTTCTACTCGGCCGGGGAATTCGATCTCTCAGCTCTGGCCTCTCTTTCCGGAAGCATCGCCGAACTGGGACGAACCTGCGTCCACCCGGACTACCGTAACGGCGCAACCATCAGCCTGCTCTGGGCCACCCTGGCGGAGTACCTGATCGAACACCGGATTGACTACCTGATTGGCTGCGCCAGTATCGGCATGTCCGACGGCGGCCACAAGGCCTGGCGGATTGCCAATCACCTGCAGGACACTTACCTGGCGGACGAGCCTTTCCGGGTCACACCGCTGCGGGAATTACCGCACCTGACCCACGCCCCGGCCCCGGACCGGCCGGTCGATGTTCCACCGCTGATCCGCGCCTACATGCGTCTGGGTGCGAGAGTGTGCGGCGCACCCTGCTGGGATCCCGAATTCCGCTGCGCGGACCTGTTGGTACTGCTGGAAGTGGACAGTCTGGCAGCCCGGTACAGCCGCCATTTCCTGGGCAGGGCATCGTAAACGTGGCGGGAGCGATCCGATGATCGGCTCATTGCGAATGACCGTTCGCCTGGTTGCCTTTACCCTGTTTCTGGTGGCCATCACCATTCTCGCCCTCGCTCTGAGGGGCGGAGACATTGTGATCGGGAAGAAACTGGACCGGACATCCTGGGCGGGCCGCTGTTTCCGTGGCGCCTGCCGCTGCCTGGGTCTGCATATAAGGTGGCAGGGCCCGCCACCACAGGCCAATTCTCTTGTGGTCAGCAACCATATCAGCTGGTGCGACATCCCTATCCTGGGCGGACTGGCGCCGGTTCGATTCCTCTCCAAGGCGGAAGTGGCCTGTTGGCCCCTGATCGGCTGGCTTGCGCAACAGGCCGGGACCTTGTTCATACGACGCGGGGGTGGCCAGGCGCGGCAGGTGAAGTCTGCCATCGGATCCGCTCTGGCGTCCGGGGAATCGGTACTGATCTTCCCGGAGGGCACAACCAGTGCAGGCCTCACGGTACTCCCCTTTCACGGGTTGTTACTGGGCGCCGCCCGGGAGGCAAATGTTGTGATCCAGCCGGCAACCATTTGCTACCAGCGGGACGGTCGCCCCGACCATGTGGCGCCGTTCATCGGTGACGATGCCTTCCACAGCCACCTGATCCGGTTGCTGAAACATCCGCCATCCCGGGTCGATGTCCTGTTCCATGAGCCGGTCAAAATTACCGGAGAACTCAAATCATCGGAACTGGCCCAACAGCTTCAGGAGACGGTTCTGGAGGGCCTGCGCCGATTGCAGGCCGGTGAGGCGGATCTGGCGACGGTACCCGTCAGAACAGCGGCCGCCCCTGAGCTATCTCGTCTTCGGTAGCCTCGCGGCGGCCGACAATTTCCAGATCGAAATACAGGGTGAAGCCAGCCAGGGGATGATTGGCATCCACCTTTACCAGATTGCCGTCAATACCGACCACCTGCACCACCTGGGCCTCATCCCCGGTGTTGGTCTGGAACTTCATGCCGACCTGGAGATTCTCCACACCTTCGAACAACGAGCGCGGCACCTTTCGCACCAGGTCTTCCCGGTGCTCGCCGTAAGCCATGGCAGGCGGGATGGTAACCTCGAGGCAATCGCCCACATTCCGGTCCTTCACGGCTTCCTGGATGCCCTTGATGATCTCGGGACTGCCATAGACAAAATGCAGGGGCTCGCTGCCCTCGGAGGTATCGACCAGCTCCCCGGCCTTATTTTTCAGGACATAGTGAACGGTGAAGACATCGGGCTTGGTATCGGGTTCTTGCATCAGGGTTTCGAGTTTCCTGTATCCGGTGGTGTTTCAAGTTGCTGCAGGCCGTGAATGACCAGGCGCTGGTCCAGCTTCTCCCGCAGGCCACGGGGATTGCTCAACCCCATTCGCGCCAGTAGCGGCTGGTAGCGCCCTTCTTCGTCACTGGCCCGGGCAGCCTGCCAAAGGGTCGACAGTTTACCACGGCGGGTGGCCGTTGCGGCCTTGAGACCTTTAAGGGCTTTCCCTAACGTCAACTCCTCATCCGTGAAATCCCGGCCAAACGGGAATGCGGAGAATCGGTCGCCATTGCCGGCTGCAGCCAGAGCCGTCCGCACGGCCTCAGGCGTGTTGTTGCACCAGGAGGCTGGCAGGCTGAATGACGGGTCGACTTTGCCTGCTTTCTGGGCCTGCCTGAGCAGCTCCTGCTGGAATCTGGAGTCGGCGATGCGGATCAGGCGCAGGTACACCTGCTCGTCGGACTGGCCCCGCAAATCGGCGATGCCGTATTCGGTCACCACAATGTCCCGAAGATGGCGGGGAATGGTGCAGTGGGCATAGTTAAAGACAATATTGGAGAAGGTTTTTCCCTTCGACGTGCGGGTCGCGCGCATGGTCAGGATGGAGCGGGCTCCGGGCAGCTCATGGGCCATGGCGACAAAGTTGTACTGCCCCCCGACGCCGCTGACGACCCGACCATCATCAAGGCCGTCGGAGACCGCAGCGCCGTTGAGCGTATACATCATCGCCGAGTTCACAAAGCGGCCATGTCTGCGCTGTGCCGCTTTCAGCCTCTGCCGACCGAACGGGTGATCATAGAGATGGTTGATGAAATTGACGCTGGTCATGCAGATCCGGTCACGCTGATGCCCGGGCATGTCCCGCAGGGACTGATAGAAGCTTTGCGGCCCGACGTAGAAGGCTCCATGCATGCAGATCCCGCCTTTCAGGCGGTCACCGAGCATCAGTGACTCAATGACCCGGCGGGTATCGGGATTGTCCAGGTCACCGTCAACGGACTGTTCGGAAGCGAGCAGGCGTCCGCCTTTGAACTCGACTTCCGGCGTGAAAATTCCCCAGCGGACCAGCCAGTTCACGTCCCTGGCCCTGAGCGGAGAGTCAATCAGTTCCGCCTCTCGCAGGGTGTCCAGCATGGCAAGGCTCGGGTTGATATCGATGTCGCCCCGGTTGATCAGCTCCTGCAGGCCGGCATGATCAAACACCTCCCGCGTCAGGATGCCAGCCTCCATGAGATACAGGAAGCCGTCCACCATCATTTCACTACAGCCGTAGACTCCCTCGTCGAAGCGACCCGTGCCGCCATATTCGTTAACCACCGGAAACTCCTCGCCGACCCGGAGATGGTCAAAGAGCATCCGCCAGTCCTCGTTATGCTTGTGGCGAAGGATGGCGCTGTAGACAAAGGCAGCCCCGAGTGAACCAATCCCGACCTGAAGGGTACCGCCGTCCTTCAGCAGGCAACTGGCGTAGAACCCGATCATGTGGTCTTCCGGACTGATCGCCATCTGTGGCGCCGAGAACAGCGGGTAGTCGGTCGAAGGCTGCTCCAGAACCACGTCGAAATTGCTCTCGTCGATGGCGGCATGATGAACCATGAAGGGCAGATTGGTGTTGAGTTCGGCCACCAGTGCCACCGGCGTGCCGTCGGCCTCCTGCTCTCGCATGAGGGGGATGAGGTCGAGGGTCAGATCGGGGTTGCAACTGAGACTCACTTTGCCCGGCGCACCATGACTGTCTCCGGGCGAAACCAGTTGTCCCAGGACATTCACCCCCAGCGCCATAAGATCCCGAATGGCGTGGGTATAATTGGTGCAGACGTAATTTCGCTGCTGACCCCGGTTGTTAAGGTGGGAACCGGCCTTGAAGTAGAATTCCGAAACGGTGACATTCGAGGGCAAACGGTTGAGTGAGACATCCCGCTCAAAGGCAAGGTCCGGGATCTGCCCGTACAGACGCTCGGCGAAGGGCCCCATGAACCGCTGTTCCAGAGAGGAGTTTCCACGCGGGGCCAGCAGGGACAGCGCCGTAAATATGTGCAACTGGATGTCCGGGTCCTTCTTTGCCCGCTCGTACAAGGCGTTCACAAAGCGAATCGGCTTGCCCAACCCCAGCGGCAGGCCGAGGGTTATCTCTTTGCCGACCCGGCGAATCACCTCATCCACACAGGCCTCCACATCTTGCAGGCGCTGACTGCTTTCCGACATCACCAAGCTCCTTCTCGTTTTCCGGACCACAACAGGATTATGGACCAATAATCACACGGCATTGCCGTTCAGACAATGCGCCAGATCAGTAACGAGACTGGTTGGAAATGGAGAGGTAAGACAGGCAGGGAAGAGAGTAAACCGGACGACCCGGACTTCAGGCGAGCTTCAGATTCAGAAGTTCCACTTCAGGTTGAGACAGGCGCCTTCGTTGAGCAGGGCGATGCCGTGATCCGGCTGGGCGGGGTCAGACGCGTATTGCCTGTCATCCGGATGGGACCGGGTGAGCGAAAGGCTGAGCAGCCGGGAACCGATTTCGGTGATGGCCTCGGAACTGTCATCGTCAAAGTTGCCCACCATTCGCTCCTGGATCTGATACAGCTCCTGAACGGTATTCACCGGCTCCGGATCCTCGCCGAACGGGCGCTCGGCTGCGTCGGCGCGGACGACAAAAGCGACGAGATTGAGAACAAGCAGGGCGACAAAAATGCGAATAATCATGACACTGATAAGGACCTGTAAACCGGGATAAACAACTCTGGATGACCTAGGCTAAAGTCTAATGAATGATCCCGGAATTGATGTGACTTTGCACACAATCACGCCGATTTTTTGTCAATTTTTAGCCACCTTTTTGTCAAAAAATAATCCTCAATATTTCAGAATGTAACGGCAGCTTCGAGCCGGTCCCGGGGCCGAAGCCGCCGTTAGCCCAATCGAGAATCAGGGACAGGGGTAGGTAAACTCCCGATGGATCTCTTCGATCGCTTCGAGAACCGGCTCTCCCAGGGTTATATCGGCAGAGCCGATGTTCTCGCGAAGCTGTTCCATCGTGGTCGCTCCGATGATGTTACTGGTAACGAAGCTCCGACTGTTCACATAGGCAAGCGCCAGCTCGCTCGGCGTCAGGTCATTCTGGCGGGCCAGCTCGACGTAGGCGCGGGTTGCATCCATGCCACGATCCGAGGTGTATCGGCTGAAACGCTCATAGAGCGTCAGCCGCCCCTTCTCCGGCCACTTGCCGCCGAGGTACTTGCCCGAGAGCATGCCGAAAGCCAGGGGCGAATAGGCCAGCAAACCGGTCTGCTCGCGATGGGCGAACTCCGCCAGCCCCACCTCGAACGAGCGGTTCAGCAGGTTATAGGGATTCTGGATACTGACCACCCTCGGCCAGCCTTTTTCCCGGGACAGACGCAGGTACTCGGAGGTCCCCCAGGGCGTCTCGTTCGACAGCCCGACGTGGCGGACCTTCCCTTCCCGGACCAGTTCGTCCAGCGCTGACAAGGTTTCCTCGACGGGCGTGGCGTCCTCGTCGGGCTTGTGCACATAACCGAGCTTGCCGAAGAAGTTGGCATTCCGGTCCGGCCAGTGCACCTGATACAGATCGATGTAATCGGTTTGCAGGCGTTTGAGGCTGTCCTCACAAGCCTGCCGGATATGAGCGCGGGTCAGGCGCGGGCCGTTGCGCAGATAGCTCAGACCGTTGCCCGGCCCTGCGACCTTCGAGGCGATCACCAGATCATCCCGGCGGCCGCGCCGGGCCAGCCAGTTACCCAGATAGGTTTCTGTCAGCCCCTGGGTGTCCGGTTTCGGCGGCACCGGATACATTTCCGCCGCGTCGATGAAGTTGATGCCCTCACCCGTCGCATAATCCAGCTGTTCGAAGGCTTCCTGCTCGGTGTTCTGCTCACCCCAGGTCATGGTGCCCAGACAGATCAGGCTCACATCAATGTCGGTATTACCTAACTTTCGCGTCTGCATATCGTCTCCGCTTCAGTTCATTGCACGGGTAAAAGGAATGTCACGGGAGTGTCGCATAACGGTCATGTGCGCTTCCCATAGTGAAGACATGTAAGAGGAACCACAGGAAACACCGTGACCCAGACCACCCGGCCCAACCGGCGCCAGCAACACATTACCATTGTTTCCGAGACTTTTCCGCCGGAAATCAATGGCGTGGCCAATACGCTGAGGTACCTGTGCCAGGGGCTGATGCAGCGGGGCCACAGGGTGAGCGTGGTCCGGCCCCGGCAGCGGCATGAAGTGACCGGTTCCACCGCCAGCGCCGGTGATGCTCTGTTCAATGAGGAACATGTGGTTCCGGGGCTGCCACTACCCGGCTACGCCGACCTCCGGTTCGGCATCGCCAGCTCCCGACGCCTGGCGCGCCTCTGGCAGAACGAACGCCCTGATGCGGTATATGTCGCCACCCAGGGGCCGCTCGGAGTGGCCGCTGTCAACGCCGCCAGAGGGGTCGGCATTCCAATCAGTTCCGGATTTCACACCAACTTCCACCAGTACAGCCGCTATTACGGCGTCGGCGCCCTGGAGCGAATTCTGTGCGCCTACGGCCGCTGGTTCCACAACCGCACGGATATAACCCTGGTGCCCACCCGCAAGATGCAGCAGGTGACCCGGGCCATGGGCATTTCGGCCACCGGTCTGTGGAGCCGGGGCATCGACAGCCACCGTTTCTCCCCCCACAAACGGGATAACGAGCTTCGCCGCCGATGGGGACTCGCGCCGAACGACCGGGCGGTCATCTATGTTGGCCGGCTGGCCGCGGAGAAAAATCTGCGCCTGGCTGTGGCCTGCTATGAGCGGATCCGGGGCCTTCACCCGAATTCCCGGTTCGTCCTCGTTGGCGACGGTCCCTTGCGCCGTGAACTGAGCGAACGGCATCCCGAGTACCTGCTCTGTGGAATCCGCCGGGGAGAGGAACTGGCGAAGTACTACGCCTCAGGCGATCTGTTCCTGTTTCCGAGCAAGACTGACACCTTCGGCAACGTGGTGCTTGAGGCCATGGCCAGTGGACTGGCGGTGGTGGCGTTCGACGATGGCGCTGCCAGCGAGCACATCCGCAACGAGGAAAACGGAATGAAGGTCGCCCTGGATGATGACGAGGGCTTCGTCGACTGCGCCCTGAGGCTGGCCGACCAGCCAACGCTGCTTGGCCGCCTGCGTAACCAGGCCCGACTCGATGCACTGGAACTCAACTGGCCAGCCCAGATCGAACAGTTCGAACAACTGGTCCTTAATCCGGATAACAAGGCGGGGTACCATGCCCTCAACAAGCAAAGCATCTCGATTCTTTGAGCGGGCTGACCAGCGGGAATACCTGCTGTGCCAGACCATCAACCGATCTGTTCGATTCCGGCCGGTGCTGGGCTACTTCCGCACCATCAGCCGGCTGGGGGATGGCTGGTTCTGGTACGCACTGATTCTGTCGTTACCGCTGCTGGAACCGGCTGCCGGACCCGGGCTGGCCCTGCTGATGGCCATCACCGGCCTGACCTGCACGGTGACCTACAAGCTGCTCAAACGCTGGCTGATCCGGGAACGGCCATTCATCTCGTTCCCGTCCATCAACTGTGGCACTCCGCCCCTGGACCGCTACAGTTTCCCCTCCGGCCATACGCTCCATGCCGTCTGCTTCCAGGTCATGCTGATGGCCTCCTTGCCCGGGCTGGCGCTGTATATCCTGCCCTTCACCCTGAGCGTTGCGGCTTCACGGGTGGTCCTGGGCCTGCATTATCCCACCGATGTGGTTGCCGGCGCGATGATCGGGGGTACGATCGGCTACCTGTCGGTCCAGCAGTTACTGGCGGTGGCCATGGCTACTATTACCGGCTGATCAGTCGAACAACCTGAGCTGGGTCACCGGCGCGTCATCGTTGCGGAACCGAACACCTACACCGAGTAGTCGAACCGGCCGGTCCGTGTTCGTGACCAGTTCATCCAGCAGGGGCTGGTAATCGGCCACCTCGGGTTCGGCCACCTGCTCGCGAACCCGTTCCAGGGTGTGGGTAGAGAAATCGCTGTAGCGGATCTTGATGAACAACTTGTGGATTGGCTTGCTGCGCCCCTTGCGGCTGAGACGGAGATTGAGATCCGCCACCAGTGCCGGCATGACCGACTGGCAAGCACTCTTGTCCGGCAAATCCTGGGAAAAGGTGCGCTCCACACTCACCGACTTGGCAATGCGGGATACCACCACTGGCCGGTCGTCCCGACCGTGGGCCATCTCGTGCAAGCGATAGCCCTGCTTGCCAAACCGGTCCAGCAGGACATCCGCCCCCAGTTCCTGCATGTCACCGCAGGTCTTTACCCCCAGGGCATGGAGCTTGGCGGCGGTCACCTGCCCCACTCCGAACAGCTTTTCCACCGGCAGGTCACGGACAAACTCCTGGATCCGGTCCGGCGTGATCACGAAAAGGCCGTCGGGTTTCTGCCAGTCGCTGGCTATCTTTGCGAGGAACTTGTTGGGCGCCACCCCGGCAGAAACCGTGATACCCACTTCCCGCTGGATGCGCTCCCTCAGGTAACGGGCCATGAGAGTGCCGCTGCCTTTGTGATCCGTCACATCAGAAACATCAAGGAAGGCCTCATCCAGGGACAGCGGCTCCACCAGGTCGGTCATCTGCCGCAGGATATCCATGACCTGTCGCGAGACCGCCCGGTACTTGCCCATGTCCGGGGGCACGGTGACCAGGCCGGGGCACAGGCGCCGGGCTTCGCTGCCGGGCATGGCGGAACGCACGCCGAAGGCGCGGGCGCGGTAATTGCAGGTGGTTACCACCCCCCGACCACCCTCGCCGCCGACTGCCAGAGGGACGTCACGCAGGCTGGGATCGTCACGCATTTCCACGGCGGCGTAGAAGCAATCACAATCCACATGGATGATCTTGCGCTGGGGCATGGTCAGGGGGCTCGCGTCCACACTCTGTACATATATACAGCCTTGTATATTACGCTAACATGCCGAGAATGTCAGGGACTCCAACAACACGACTCAGGACCACTGCGAGGCCCCCATGAGCAACCCGATCCCAGAATCCGAACGCACTGAAATTGAAGCGGCGGCGTTTCGCCGTCTGGTCAAGCATCTGCGGGACAACGCCGAGGTGCAGAACATCGATCTGATGAACCTGGCCGGGTTCTGCCGTAATTGCCTGTCCAAATGGTACCGGGCCGAGGCACAGGAGCGTGGTTTCGAGATCGCCGATCCGGACGCCCGGGAAGAAATCTACGGCATGCCCTATGAGGAGTGGAAAGAGCGCTACCAGGTCGGGCCGAAGCAGGAACACAAGTAATGAACGTGAACGAGGCGGTGCGCATCCATCTGGCGGCTCTGGACGCAGGCCGCAGCAATTTCGATGACACCCTGGCGCTGATCGAGCGCTATTTCGAGTACCAGCCGACCGGTTTCCACAACGGCCCGCTGTTCAACGCCGCCGGAGAGAACGCCGGATCCTGCCGGGTGTTCGGGCTCGGACGCCACTGCAATCTCAGCGAAACCGAAACCCTGCACCTCTTCGCACAACACTACCAGCAGGTCCTGGATGAGCCCGCCGGTGACAGCCACGGCAATATCCGTCAGTTCATCAGCACCGGCTGGTCCGGCATCCGCTTTGACGGCGAACCACTGCGACCTCACACGGCATCCGACAGCAAGGAAGAGACACGTTCATGACCGATACCGCCAGCACCGGGGTACAACAGAGTTTCCAGTTCAAGAGCGCGAACGTCTCGCTGACCGCACTTGAACTGTATTACTTCGACAACGACGAGTTCGAAGCCAACCTCCGGGAGAAGATCAACCAGGCGCCGGGGTTCTTCAAGGATATTCCGCTGATCATCAGTCTGGAGAAGTACGAAGGGCTGGACAGCGAGCTGGACTTCTTCAAGATCATCGGCACCTGCCGGCGGCACAACATCCAGGTGATCGGCGTGCGTGGCGGTAACGAAGACCAGCGGCGGCTGGCCCGGGGCGCCTCACTGGCGCTGCTGCCAGGCTCCGGCCAGCGGGAAAAGCCACAGGAATCGGAGGCGGCCGCCGAACCCGAGAGCGAGCCACAGGCCGGACAACCCACCGGCCCGGCACCGGCCCGGATCATCAGCCACCCGGTCCGTTCAGGCCAACAGGTTCATGCGCCGGAAGGTGACGTGATCGTGCTCGGACCAGTGCAGGCCGGCGCGGAAATCCTGGCCGCGGGCAACATTCACGTGTACGGCCCGCTCCGGGGTCGGGCACTGGCGGGAATCCACGGCAGCGAATCTGCCCGGATTTTCTGTCAGTCGCTGGAAGCAGAGCTTGTGTCCATCGCCGGACACTATAAAATCTCCGAAGATCTTCAGGACAACGGCTGGAAAAACGCTGTGCAGATCCAGCTCAGGGACGACCTGCTGGTGGTAACGCCACTGGAAAAGGCCTGATGTTTACAACCAACAATAAAGACCAAGAAGACACGACGAATCCACCGCGAAACAGGAACTGAACCTTGGCTAGAATCATTGTCGTAACCTCAGGAAAAGGCGGCGTTGGCAAAACCACCACCAGCGCCTCAATCAGCACCGGCCTTGCCAAGCGCGGTCACAAGACCGTCGTCATCGATTTCGACGTGGGACTGCGCAATCTCGATCTGATCATGAATTGCGAGCGCCGGGTCGTCTATGACTTCGTCAACGTCATCCAGGGCGAAGCCTCGCTGAACCAGGCACTGATCCGGGACAAGCGGGTAGATACGCTCTACATTCTCCCCGCCTCCCAGACCCGGGAAAAAGAGGCACTGACCCGCGAAGGCGTGGCAAAAGTGATCAACGACCTGTCGGAAACCTTCGACTACATCGTCTGCGACTCCCCGGCCGGCATCGAGCACGGCGCGCTCATGGCCCTGTACCATGCCGACGAAGCCATCGTGGTCACCAACCCGGAAGTTTCCTCCGTGCGCGACTCCGACCGCATCCTGGGTATTCTCCAGAGCAAGTCCCGCCGGGCGGAAATGGGCATGGACCCGGTAAAGGAGCATCTGCTGCTGACCCGTTACAATCCGGACCGGGTCTCCAAGGGCGAAATGCTGTCCGTGGCGGATGTGGAAGAGATCCTCGCCATCCCGCTGCTGGGCGTGATTCCCGAAAGCCAGGTGGTACTCAATGCCTCCAACCAGGGTTTGCCCGTCATCCTCGAGGAAGACAGCGATGCCGGCCAGGCCTACGAGGACGCCGTGGCGCGACTTCTCGGAGAGGAACGGGAACACCGTTTCATGACCGCCCAGAAGAAAGGGTTCTTCACGCGGATGTTCAAGGGGGGCTAAGGGATGAGTTTCCTCGATTATTTCAGGAGCAAGAAAAACGCCAGCGCCAG
>JABURI010000198.1 GCA_014762755.1 Marinobacter sp. | reverse complement strand
GCCATGATGCTGGCCAGGATGGCGAGGATCTTTGCGGCTTCGCGCGGGGTGTAGATGTCCCGGATTGCGGCCCGGCCAAGCACCGGCCCGGCGGAACCACCCAGAGCCTGCAGGAAGCGGCAGACCTGGAGGGTTTCAATGTTGGTGGCCAGGGCACAGCCCAGGCTGGCGAGTGCAAACAGGACAAAGCCACCGATCATGATCGGCTTGCGCCCGAACCGGTCAGCCAAAGGCCCGCAGACCAGCTGTGCAATGGCAAAGCCCGCCATGTACAGGCTCAGTGTCAGCTGGACCTGGTCGGTGCCGGTTCCGAAGTCGCTGCCGATTTGCGGGAGCGCAGGCAGGTACATGTCCGTCGCCAGGGGGCCAAGGGCGACGGCGGCTGCCAATAGAATCGTTGTCCAGACACTGGTGAGTGTGAGCATCGTGGTCCTGTTGCGTTATCAAAAAAGTTCGACAGGCCGGGTTGGGATAGCCTTTCCGAAACTGTGCGGAGCCATGGATGGCGGAGCTCAAGCGTCACAGGGACGTGCCGCAAGGAGCGTGTTTCGGAAAGGCTATCCCAACCTGGCCGACCTACTGCGTGTTGGAAGTCTAGGGGGGAAGGAGGCGAAAGATAACGGACTATTCGTTCATACAACGTATGAACAAAAGTAATTGATTAGTCACCAAGCCTGTTCATGGTGGCTGCGACCGCGTTCACCTGATTTCTCAGCCACTTATGGGCCGGATCGTTCTGGTTACGGCGATGCCAGAGCATCAGCAGGGTGAACGGCTTGAAGTCGAAGGGCAGCGGGACCCAGGCAAAATCCCGCATCAGGTGCTTACTCATCCTCTCCGGCGCCGTCGCCAGCATATCGGTGCCCCGGAGGAACTCGGGAAGCCCGGAAAAGTTGGAAACCGTCACCACATTGCGCCGCGAGAGGCCGCGTGCCGAAATTGAGATATCGAGGCTGGGTTTCTCGCCGGTGGCGAACAGCAGGGCAATGTGATCAGACTTGAGATAATCCGCCAGGTCATTGGGTGGCGCGCGATGGGCGGGGTCGTAGAACACCACCATGCGATCGGCCATCAGCCCACGCTGCATGATGTCCGTGGCTTCCGGAGGGTGGGGTGAAATGATCAGATCGCACGCGTCCTTGCGCAACATATCGGCACTTGGAATCCCTGACGGAATGACCTGAAGGCTGATCCCCGGTGCTTCCCTCCGCAGGGTTTTCACCAGCCCTGGAAGCAACAGGTCCCTCTGGTAATCGTTGGCGGCAATGGTGAACGTGAACTCGGCCGTGGCCGGGCTGAATGGCGGGCCGGCGGAGAGAGACTGCAGGTCATCCAGAATCTGCCGGATATGCGGCCCCGCTTGCAGTGCGTAGCGGGTCGGTACGATCCCCCGGCCGGATTTCACGAACAGCGGATCCCCCAGTGCCTGCCGCAACCGCTCCAGCGTATGGCTGACCGCGGACTGGGTCACGCCCAGGCGCACCGCGGCCCGCGACACACTGCCTTCGTCGAGAACGGCGAGGAAGGTGCTGAGCGAGCGGAAATCCAGGTTCAATGTATCAATCGGGTTCATGAATGGCAGTGTAACCCCTGGTCGGACGGCCGGCCATCACTCTGCCTTGAGTATTCACTCAAAAAAGTGGGCGTTCTGTTGTACGGTTGGAGGTAACGGACAAGACAGAACAGACAACCATAAGAAACGAGGCTCACGTTATGACCATGCATCTGGCCTTCGATGTCTACGGTACCCTGGTGGACCCCATGGGCATGTCCGACCTGTTGCGACAGGAAGCCGGCGATCAGGCGGAATCGGTTGCCGCCCTGTGGCGAGAGAAGCAACTGGAGTTCTCGTTCCGCAAAGGCCTGATGAAAGCCTACGAGGACTTCGGCGTCTGCACCCGACAGGCCCTGCGGTACGCCATGGCCACCCGAAAGCTGGAACTGTCGCAGGAGCGGGAAGACGAACTGATGGCCGCCTACCTGGCCTTACCCGCGTTCGACGATTCCCTGCCGGCGCTCCAGACCCTGAAGGGCAAATACCCGCTGTTTGCATTCTCCAACGGCAGTTATCCCGCGTTGGAGAAGGTTTTGGGACACAACAATCTACTGGAACAGTTCGACGGATTGGTCTCCGTCGATGACATAAAGAGCTTCAAGCCGGACCCGGCAGTGTACACCTATGCAAGAAGGGCAACGGGAGCGTGGGATCAGCCGTTGTGTCTTGTTTCCAGTAACGCCTGGGATGTGATTGGTGCGAGGGCTGCCGGACTCCAAGCCATTTGGGTCCAGCGCGATCCCGATAAGGTTTTTGAGGATTGGGGCATAGAGCCGTCAGCAGTAATTACTAGCCTTTCGGCTTTACCTGAAATAGTAGCAAACCTCCAAAACTAGCGGAGGCAGATGTCGGGAAGAGCTGTCCAAAACTGTGCGGAGCCATGGATGGCGGAGCTCAAGCGCCACAGGGATGTGCCGCCAGGAGCGGGTTTTGGACAGCTCTTCCCGACATCTGCCGTCATGCTCGGAATCGAAAGCCAAAAACTCAGTCAGACCGTTCAGCCAACCACCCGGCCATCTCCAACCAACTCTCCCGAGGCGCCTTGCTCCCCGCCAGAATCCCCATATGCCCCCCGGGCACAACGCGAAACGTCTTGTCCCTCGAACTTACATGGTCCATCACCCGCTTGGCCGCCCCTGGCGTCACCATCGTATCCTCGCTGCCGGCAACCGCCAGTAAGTTGGCACTCACGTTCTCCAGCCGGGCGACATCCTCGCCGATCTGGATCTCCCCCTTCGACAACTGATTATCGATCCACACCCGAACCACCGTGTCCTGAATGATCCCGCCGGGATAGGCCACCATCCGATCCAGGAACGCCGAGGTGGTGGCATGGTTGGTGACGAACTCCCGATCGCCCAGGCGAACAATCAGCTCCCAATAGCCCATAACGCTGCCAATGGGATTTGTCAGCTTGAACCCCAGGGTGTTTGCCCAGCCCGGCGTGTGAAACCAGTGGGGCTTCAGGTTGTGCAGGCGAAAGCCCGTGCGTTTGCGAATCACCTCGGCCGCCTCAGCAAGGGCCTGGGAAGCAACACCCATGAACCCCGAGGCATGACTGTCGATGGGCGAGCCCAGGACGATGGCATTACGCACATGCTGGTCCTGTGTCAGGGCGGAATAGAACAGGGTGAACATGCCCCCCATGCTCCAGCCATGCAGTGACAGCTCCTGCTCGCCGCTGTGTTCGCGTACCCGGTTCAGGTAGGCCGGCAGCAGTTCCGCCACGTAGGTGTGCAGGTTGTAGTGGCTGTGTTCGCGTTTGGGTACACCCCAGTCGATCAGGTAGACCTCAAAGCCTTTCGCGCGCAGGAAACGGACCAGACTGCGCTGGGGAAACAGGTCGTAGATCAGCATATTCACCGCCAGCGGCGGGATGATCACAATCGGCGTCCGATGGGTGGTCCGCTCCACCGGAATGGTCAGATCGTCCAGCTCGATGAAGTCTTCCTGCAGCGGCGGATAGTAGCGAAGACTGACCAGCCCGTCCGAATAAAGGGTTTCGAACGGCGTCTGACCGGCCTGGACCAGGCTGGCGGCCCTGAATACCCGGTCGAAGGCATTGCCGGCATAGATGGTGGTCTGTCGGGTCAGGCCGGCGGTTTTATCAAGCACCGACTTGAAAGGATTGGGCATCGGGATTTCCATGGAACAGTGGGTCTTACCAGTTTAAAGAAAACAGGCGGCAAGGCTAACCCCGGAGGCGGGTGGTGACTATGGCAAAACCGTCCGGCCTTTCGGGCAAACCGGTCACATCGGGCCACTGCCCATTATCGCCGGTGCTTGCTATCATGCGGCGCCATCGGACACAAAAATCAGAAGCAGGAACGCCATGCTCAGTTTCCTCCCGGCCCCGGTCAAGGGCGTACTCAATTCCATCCTCCTCGGCATCAATACACTGTTCTGGTGCATTCTGCTGTACATCCCGGCGATCCTGAAACTGATCATTCCGATCAAAGGATTTCGCGTGCTGTGTACCCGCTGGATCATCGCCATCGCCGAGGCCTGGGTGGCCTGCAACATCGGCTGGATGAAGCTCACCCACGGCACCCGCTGGGACGTGAAGGGCGCCGAGGAACTGGAACGCCAGAGCTGGTACCTGGTGTTGAGCAACCACCAGAGCTGGGTCGATATCCTGGCGATGCAGCGGGTATTCAACCGGCGGGCGCCGTTCCTGAAATTTTTCCTGAAGCAGCAACTGATCTGGGTGCCGGTGATCGGCCTGGCCTGGTGGGGCCTCGATTTCCCGTTCATGAAGCGCTACACCCGGGAATACCTGATCAAGCATCCGGAAAAGCGCGGCGAGGACCTCAAGGCGACCCGCCGGGCCTGCGAGAAGTTCCGCTTCACCCCGGTGAGTGTGATGAACTTCGTCGAGGGCACGCGGTTTACCCAGGCCAAGCATGACAAACAGAAATCATCCTACCAGCACCTGCTGACGCCCA
This sequence comes from Marinobacter sp., assembly GCA_014762755.1. Lineage (GTDB taxonomy): Bacteria > Pseudomonadota > Gammaproteobacteria > Pseudomonadales > Oleiphilaceae > Marinobacter. The sequence continues at coordinate 7,081 of JABURI010000198.1, read as the reverse complement.
AGGCCGGCGGCGTGGCGTTTGTGCTGGATACCATGGGCGATTCCATCCAGACCCTGGTGGACGTCACCATAGCCTATCCGGATGGTGCGCCCACGTTCTGGGAGTTCCTCTGTGGTGAGGTGAAGGCCATCCGGATGGAGATCCACACCCAGACCATCCCGGAACACCTTAAGGGCCGGGACTATGCGGCGGATGCCGAGCACCGTCGTAATGTGAAGAACTGGCTGGCGGAACTCTGGCAGGCGAAGGACCAGCGGCTGGAGCGGATGCTGGGCGACGAGTGAATCGGGGAGGACGGGTCAGCTGTCGTCCCCGTCCTCGTCCTCCACTTCATCGGGATGCTCGCGCTTGTAGCGCTCCCATTCTTCCCAGTCATGGGGCGTGCCGGCATGGGGCCGGCGCAGGTGTTTTGCGTGTTCCATGGCGTTGTGCCGCAGGCTGTGGTCCCGTTCCTCTTCTTCCTTGTCGAAACCGTATTTTCTCAGAAACTCTTGCGGGCTGATGGGCATGGCGCACCTCCGTTAAAAGGCTGTGTCCTCTAGATTACGATGCGCCTGCCCGGCCGGTTTTTCAACGCGCCGCGGCGTCGTTACCGTTCTGGATTTCCTCCCCATCCACCAGCTTGAAGTTGATCTGGCGGCGTTCGTCGTCCACACCTGCGAAGGTCACGTTCACGCGCTGTTCCAGCTGGAAAATCCGGCCGTTCTTGTTGTGCACCAGGCGCAGGGTGACTGGATCGAAGCTGAACTTGCCCTCCAGGTCCCGGCAGCTGACAAAGCCTTCAAGGCCATTGCAGTCGAGGCGAACGAAGAAGCCGGAGGGAACGGTCCGACTGATGGTACCGGCCATGGGTTCTTCGTTGAGGGACTTGGCGTAATCGGTTTTGAGCCAGGCCTCCAGGGAGTTGGCGGCCTGGCGGGCGCGGATCTGGCTGGCCTGCAGTGCCTCCAGCTGTTGCGGGTTCAGTGGCTTGATTGGCGTGTCCCAGAGACTGGCCTTGATCAGCCGGTGCACGTAGAAGTCAGAGAATTTCCGCAACGGCGACGTGAAGGTGGTATAGGCAGCCAGGCCCATGCCCTGGTGCGGAGCGGCTTCGAAGCCCAGCTCCGCCCGGGCCAGCTGCCGGGAAATGATCGCCTTGACCGGCACCTCTGCTTCCAGTTCCTCGGTCTGCTTCATCAGGGCCTTGAAGCCCTCGGCTGAATTGGCATCCAGGTCCGCGAGGTGAGGGGCGTGGCTTTCCAGCAGCTTGCGGATGTTCTCGGCCCGGTCGTCCCGCAGGCCCGGGTGCTGGATGAACAGCCCTTCGCCGCGACTCTGCAGGAAATCGGCGGCACAGCGGTTGGCGGCGACCATGCACTCCTCCACCAGCCGATGGGCCTCGTTCTGCACCGCAGGCTCGATCAGCCGGATCCGCTTGTTCTCGTCCAGCCGCAGCCGGAATTCCGGTCGGTCGGCGCTGAGCAGGGCATGCTCGCTGCGCCATTTGCGCAGCGCCGTGGCGGTCTGGTGCAGCTGGTCCAGGCTGTTGGCCACGGCATCCGGCAGGGCCTTGATCTCGTCGTCCTCCCGGCCTTCGATCAGGTGAGAGACCAGGTCATAACTGAGCTTGCCCCGGGAGTGGATCACTGCCTGATGGAAGCTGTATTCTCCGAGGCTGCCATCGTTGTTGACCTGCAGATCGCACACCAGCGCCAATCGTTTTACCTCGGGCATCAGGGAACACAGGCGGGTACTGATGGCGTCCGGCAGCATGGGCAGGGGCTCACCGGGGAAATAAATGGCTGTGGCCCGGTTGAACGCCTCTTCTTCGGCCGGGGTGCCCGGCTTGATCACGGCGGTGGGATCGGCAATGGCAATGGACAGGGTCCAGCCGGTGGCGTTGGGTGTTGCCATCAGGGCATCGTCCATGTCCTGGGTGCCCGGGCTGTCGATGGTGACGTAGGGCTGATCGGTGCGGTCTTCCCGGCCCTCAAAATGGGCCTCCAGGCTGCCTTCGTTCAGGCTGTCGGCCTGCTTCTGTACCGACTCCGGCCAGGTGTCCGCCAGGTCGAAGCTGGCCAGGGTGAACGAGCGTTCGATGCCCGGTTCCCCGGCCTTGCCGATGATCCGCAGCACCCGGGCCTGGCCCTTGCCATCCTTGAACGGGTGACGGTGGATCTGGCAGTAGATGTAGTCATCCGGCTGGGCGCCCTTGCGTTCTTTCGGCGGGATGAAAATCCAGCGGTTGATGCCCGGGGTATCGGGCGCCACGAAATGGCCCTTGCCCTTGATCAGATACCGGCCGACAAAGGTGGTCAGGTGGGTTTCCAGCACCTCGTCCACCACGCCCTGGGTTTTGCCCTTTTCCACTTCGTGTTCGGTTACGTTGACGCGGTCACCGGGCAGTACCTTCTGCATTTCCTCCGGCGGGAGAAACACGTCACGGCCCTCATCGAGGGCGACAAAGCCGAAGCGCCCGTTGGTGGCCTTCACGGTACCGGGGAAAACCACCTTGTTTTCCTTGATGTCGGTTTTGAGCTGGCGCAGTTGACTGAGAGCGTCGGCATTGAGCATGTAAGAGGAACCTGGCTGCAAAAAATGGATGTTGGGGCGGAGTATAACGGTTCTGGAAGCAGCCGTCAGATACCGTGTCGTAACCCTTCCCGATCCTAGATTTCCGCCCAGAACCGCTGCAGATTCGCCAGGGATTTCGTGAGGAGATCAAATTCCGCCGTTTTACCTTCACGCTCAAAGATCTGGCGGCGGGCGGTGTCCAGGTCAAAGAGGACTTCTCGCTGGGCCGGATCCCGGATGGTGCTCTGGATCCAGCCGATGGCGACCCGCCGTTGGCCCTTGGTCACCGGCTCAACCCGGTGCAGTGTGGATGAGGGATAGACCACGGCGGAACCGGCCGGCAGCTTGTAGGACTGCTCGCCGGCGGTGGTGTCCGTCACCAGTTCACCGCCGTCGTAACTGTCGGGATCATCCAGAAACAGGGTAAAGGAGATATCGGTCCGGATCCGGTTCTCGCCACGGCCCATGACCGGATCGTCCACATGGTTGCCGTAGGTCATCCCGTCCCGGTAACGGCTGAACAGGATTGGCGTCATCCGGCGTGCGCGAACCGCCATCTGGAAAACCGGGTGGCCCGTCAGCGCCGCCTCGACTTCGGCGCGGAGTGCTTGCGCCTCGGCGCTGCCGGACGCCATTTGCTCGTTATGCTTGACCAGACGTGCGTGCCAGCCGGCGGTTTTGCGGCCATCCTCGAACTCGCCGGCGTCCAGTGCAGCCCGAATCCGGGAGACCTGCTCTGGTGTCAGTACGTTGCCTATGCACAGAATCATGAGTGCTCCATTTCTGTAATGGGAATAATTTGCAATTAGATAACGGTTTGACGCATCATGCCCCATACCTTATCAGTCATCAATAATATCGGTTCTGCCCGGGTGGCAGGCAGAGTTAAAGAGGAGCATTTTGAATGAAAGACCAGAAACTGAAGCTCTGGATGGGCGTTGGTGTGGCAACGCTGTTGGCCAGCTCGGGCGCCTGGGCAGAAGAAGGCGGTGAATCCGGTCACGATGAGATGGTAAAAGCTGGCGACCATGGCGGTGAGGGCGGCGAGAGCCATGGTGGCGAAGGCGGCGAACACCACGGCGGTGAAGGTGGCGAAGGCGGTGAACACCATGGCGGTGAAATGGGTCAAGCCTTCAGTTACTTTTCTGCCGGAGGCGAAGGTGGAGAAGGTGGAGAAGGTGGAGAAGGTGGAGAAGGTGGATCTTCTGCCGCACCGGTAGTCTCCGACGGCGCCCGGATTGCGATGATCCATATGATGCAGGGCCACCTGATGGCTGCCCGGGAACTGATCAAGGCTGGCGAGGTCGCCGAGGGGCGTCCGCACCTGACCCATCCGTGGATTGAGGTTTACCCGATGGCAGAGCGCAGCCTGAAAGCCCACGATCAGGGTCAGTTGGGCAAGCGCCTGAAGAACCTTGCGGAGCAGGCCGGCAATGTTGAGCAGTGGTCGGATGTCAGCGCCGACTTCAACGCCGCCTGGAAAGCGATGGATAAGGCTCTTTCAGCCGTTTCCGATGATCAGCCGGAAGCGCCGGCCACGGTGGCGAAGGTGATGCTGTCCCTGACCAAGCAGGCGGTACTCGAATACGACGAGGCGCTCGAAGACGGCCGCTTTGCCGCCGTTCACGAATACCAGGACGGTCGTGGCTTTGTGTTGGCTGCCAGGGAATACCTGGAGCGAAACAAGACTGGCCTGATGAAGCAGAACAAGGAAGCCTGGCGGGATACCAACAAGATTCTGGATGAGCTGCAAAAAGCCTGGCCGACGGCGGTGCCCCCGACCGATCCGGTTGTGAAACCTGCGGATCTGTACGCGACCCAGGCCAGGCTGGAGCTGGCCCTGGCGCCCTACCTGTACTGACAGGGCCCGTCCGGGCGTGGAGCCCGGTTCACGCCCCCGACGAAACGGTGGTTTCGTCGGGGCGGGTGATACAGACTTTGTTGCGGCCCTGTTCCTTGGCCTTGTAGAGGGCGCGATCTGTCTGTCGGAGGATGGTGTCGCTGTTCTCACCAGGCTGGCAAAGGTGGCCGCCAATACTCACGGTCACAGGCGCTCCGGTTTTGAGACTCTCCTGTTCCACCGCCAGCCGGATGCGGTTGCTGATGTCTTCCAGTACCGTTGTGTCGCACGGTGACAACAGCACCACGAATTCATCACCGCCCCAACGACCGGGATGATCGTACGGGCGCACATTGGCCTTGAGCCAGAGCGCAACCCGGCAGAGAATCTCGTCTCCCGCCTGGTGTCCGCTCTGGTCGTTGATTGCCTTGAAGTGATCGATATCCAGCCAGATCAGGCCGAAACTCTCGTCGTCCCTCCGTGCCCGTTCGATCTCTTCCTCCAGTAGCTCGTCCAGTCCCCGGCGGTTTTTCAGGCCGGTCAGCGCGTCAATCCGCGCCAGTCGGTGCAGCTCCTCGGTGCGATGGGCTACCTGATATTCGAGGTCACGGGTATTGAGCTGGACTCGTTTGGCCATGGTTTCGAAATGGTCGACCAGGCGCCCGATCTCGTTGTCCGGCTTGGGCAGGTAGGGAAGATCGAAATTGCCGCCCCGAAGGCGCTTGGTAGCGTCCTCCAATGCCAGCACCGGCCTCAGGATTCGGGACTGGATGATGAAGTGGAACAGCAGGAGTGAGATCAAGAGGCTGGCCAGGAACACGGCCACCAGGGGCCACAGGTGGCTGGTGGGAATCAGGGTGTTGAGATCCAGCAGAGTGATCTCGAACCAGCCGATGGTCGGCAGAAAGGCAACGCCGGCCAGATGTTTGCGGCCGTCCACGGTGACGAACCCACTCTCCACCGCGCCGGTTCCGTCCCTCCGCTGTTTGAGCATCTGCAACATACCCAGGATCTGCTGCTTGTCCTGGGGATCCTCGAATAACAGGTCTACCGTATTCTTCTGGCCTTCCGGTTTGATGATACTGGCAAAATCAATGTAGTTGCGGTCCCGGTAGAGCTGGATCGCACCGTTGAAATCGACAAACAGGGTGGTGATGCCTTCCTGACCGATATCAACTATATCCTGCAGGAAGTCGTCCAGGTTCAGGCCAGTGCCCACCATTCCAAGAATCTCGCCCTGTTCGTTGCGCATCAGAACATCGATCCAGAGCTTGGTCACGCCCAGCTCCACATCCGGATTCACGTTCAGGTGGAAATCCCTGCCCTCGTCAATGAGCTGGAAGAACCAGGCGTCCTCGGGTTTGTCGGCATCAAGGGTGTAGCGGTACTGGTTACCGGCGAATTCATTCTCAGCATTGTTGTAGTAATACGCCCCGTTCTCGCGCAGTGCAACGAAATAACTGTTATCCCGAAAATTGGACCGGAAGCTTTCCATCTGCCGGATGGCATCGGCTTTCAGGGCGGGGTCGTCGGGGCTCTGCGCCCACTGGATCAGGGTGGAGGAGCTGGCCATCTGCCTGGCAAGGCCGATTTCGCGCTCCAGGGACTGCAGTAACCGGGCGCTGTCATAGCGAACCTGAATTTCTGCGACTTGCTGGCCCCAGCGTTCGATGATGTCTTCCGACAGTTCGCGGTATGCCAGCCAGGAGGCCGACGCTGCCAGGATGATCAGGACGGCAGCAAGGCCGAGAATGCGGATTCTGAGACTCAAGAGGTGTCCTTACCAGTGTTCCGTTTGAGACCTGGGTCTCATAATAGAACACTGACTCCGGACAGTGTAGAAAAAATCGACATAAGTATGAGCCTGCCGCGGACGGCAGGCATCCGGCAGCGGTTAGTTGTACTCCGAGAATACCCGCGTCTGGCCAGCACCGTTGAACATGATCACCTTGTAGTGGTCCTTGCGGTTACCCACTTCCATACCGGGGGATCCGGCCGGCATGCCCGGTACGCTGAGCCCCTTCGCCTTTGGCGCTTCCGAGATCAGGCGCTGGATGTCGCTGGCCGGGACGTGCCCTTCGATCACGTAGTCGCCGACAAACGCGGTGTGGCAACTTGCCAGCGCAGGCGTCAGGCCCGCCTGGATCTTGATCGGGTTCAGGTCATTGGTCTCGGTCACCTCCACGTCGAAGCCGTTATCCTCTAAGTGGTCGACCCAATCCGCGCAACAGCCGCAGGTAGGGGACTTGTAAACGTGGATGCTCTGGGCGGCACCAGCGGCCAGAGCCGTGGTGCTGAAGCCAAGAGCAGCGGTGAGGCCGAGGGCCAGGGTGTGTGCTTTCATGGTGTTTACCTCAATGATGTTGGTGTTCGTCAGAGCCCGTGCTGCCGGACTTGTCCAGCCAGAACCACCAGACGATGGCGGCCATCAGGGCAAGTCCTCCAGCGTTGACCAGAAAAGTTTCCATCAGTTCTGCTCCTTGTATTCAGTACGCCCCGGATTGTGACTGGTTCTGAAAAGTCGCAGGCGGTTGGCGTTCGAGACCACCGTGACCGAGGACAGAGACATGGCAGCCCCGGCCAGGATCGGATTCATCAGGATTCCCCAGAAAGGATAGAGCAGGCCCGCAGCCACGGGTATACCCAGGGAGTTGTATATGAACGCACCGAACAGGTTCTGGTGAA
>JABURI010000169.1 GCA_014762755.1 Marinobacter sp. | reverse complement strand
CGCGCTGGTAGCCCTTGGCGGTATTCAGGAACTGCTTGCCGAAGGACCAGTGATGATAGCCCACGGGCATGCCGACAGAACTGTAGGCATCCATCATCTGCTCGGCACTGATCACCTCGATCTGGTTCGGGTAGGTATCCAGCCCGAACTCTACGGCGCACCTGGCGATCTCGTCATCGTATTCCTGGATCAGTTCGAAGGTCCACTCCGAACCGGTGGAAATCGGCTTCCTGGCGCCCGGCTGCTCGCTTTCCGGGGCGTTCGGGCGGTCGACGATGCTACTCATGCGGCTTTCCTCTCGAACAACTGACGGAACACGGGGTATATCTCACCCGGGTCGGCGATCTGCTGCATGGCAAAGCTCTGTGGGAACCGCTCCATGATCTTCTCGTACTCGTACCAGAGCATCTGGTGATCCTGGGGCGTGATCTCCACATAGGCGTAATATTGCACCAGCGGCAAGATGTTGTCGGCCAGCAACTTGCCACAGACGGGGGAGTCGTCGTTCCAGTTATCGCCATCCGATGCCTGAGCGGCATAGATGTTCCACTCCGACGGGGAATAGCGGGACTCGATGATCTTGTGCATCAGCTTGAGGGCACTGGAGACGATCGTGCCGCCGGTCTCCCGGCTGTAGAAGAACTCTTCCTCGTCCACCTCCTTGGCGCTGGTGTGGTGGCGGATAAAGACCACATCGATTTTCTTGTAGTTCTTCTTGAGGAACAGGTAGAGCAGGATAAAGAAGCGCTTGGCGATGTCCTTGTGCATCTGGGTCATGGACCCCGAGACGTCCATCAGGCAGAACATTACGGCACTGGTTGCCGGCTTGGGCTGCTTCACGTGCTGGCGGTAACGCAGATCAATTTCATCAATGAACGGGATCCGCCGTACGTTGGCCTTGAGCCGGGCGATCTCGTCCTCGAGCACCTTGATCTGGTCGTCGTGGCTGAAGGCCGGGTCCAGATCCTCCGGCGCCGATTTCAGGGCCTGGAGTTGGTTCTCCAGGTCCCGGATCTTCTTCCTGCGGGCTCCCCCGAGGCCGAGGCGCCGGGCGTGGGCACCCCGCAGGGAGCGCACCACATCCAGCTTGGCCGGAATGCCCTGATTGGTGAAACCGGCCCGCACGTATTTGAAGGCCTCGGTATCCTTGAGTTTCTTGCGGGCCAGGTTGGGCAGTTCGAGGTCATCGAACAGGAAGTCCAGAAACTCCTCCTGGGTAATCTGGAAGGCGAACTCGTCCATGCCCTCGCCATCCGGACTGGCCTGGCCCTGGCCGCCACCCTGGCCACCCCCGCCCTGGGGCTTGGGGATCATGTCCCCGGCCACGAATTCCTGGTTGCCGGGGTGCACCACCTCCCGCCGGCCACCCTGGCCGTGGTGGAAGATGGGCTCGTCGATATCCCGGGTCGGAATGCTGACTTTCTCGCCCCGTTCCACGTCCGTGATCGAGCGCTTGTGCACCGCATCCGCCACCGCTTTCTTGATGTGGTGGCGGTAGCGGCGCAGGAACCGCTCCCGGTTCACTGCGCTCTTGTTCTTACCGTTCAACCGCCGGTCGACGATGTGGGTCATACCCATAGTGCTACTCCCATCAGTGACTGGTCACCGATTTAGTGAGACTTGCGAACACGCAGGTACCATTCGGCCAACAGCCGTACCTGCTTCTCGGTGTAGCCTCGATCGACCATACGTTCGACGAACTGCTTGTGCTTCTTCTGGTCTTCCTGACTGGCTTTCGGGTTGAAGGAGATAACCGGCAGAAGGTCCTCGGTATTGGAGAACATCTTCTTCTCGATCACGCTGCGCAACTTCTCGTAGCTGAGCCAGGACGGATTGCGACCCTGATTATTGGCCCGGGCCCGCAGCACGAAGTTGACCACCTCGTTGCGGAAGTCCTTCGGGTTGCTGATACCCGCCGGCTTCTCGATCTTCTCCAGCTCGTCGTTGATGGACGCGCGGTCGAGGATCTCGCCGGTCTCCGGATCCCGGTATTCCTGGTCCTGGATCCAGAAGTCGGCATAGGTCACGTAACGGTCGAACAGGTTCTGGCCGTATTCGCTGTAGCTCTCCAGATAGGCGGTCTGGATTTCCTTGCCGATGAACTGCACATAGTGCGGCGCCAGGTATTCCTTGATGAACCGCAGGTACTTTTCCTGGATCTCCGACTGGAACTGCTCCTGCTCGATCTGCTTTTCCAGAACATACAGCAGGTGCACCGGGTTGGCTGCCACCTCGGTGGTGTCAAAGTTGAACACCTTGGACAGGATCTTGAAGGCGAAACGGGTGGACAGGCCATCCATGCCCTCCATCACCCCGGCCGCATCCCGGTACTCCTGGATGGACTTGGCCTTGGGATCGGTGTCCTTGATGTTCTGGCCGTCGTAGACCTTCATCTTCGAGAAGATGCTGGAATTCTCCGGCTCCTTGATCCGCGACAGCACCGAGAACTGCGCCAGCATATCCAGGGTGTCCGGTGCACAGGGGGCGCCGAACAGGGAGCTGTTGGTCAGCAGTTTCTTGTAGATCTCGATTTCCTCGGTCACCCGCAGGCAGTAGGGCACCTTGACGATGTAGACCCGGTCCAGGAACGCCTCGTTGTGCTTGTTGTTCCGGAAGGTCTGCCACTCGGATTCGTTGGAGTGGGCCAGGATCACGCCGTCGAACGGCACCGATCCCATGCCCTCGGTGGTGTTGTAGTTGCCTTCCTGGGTGGCGGTCAGCAACGGATGCAGCACCTTGATCGGCGCCTTGAACATCTCCACGAACTCCAGCAGGCCCTGGTTCGCCTTGCACAGACCGCCACTGAAGCTGTAGGCATCCGGGTCGTCCTGGGAGAAGTCCTCCAGCATCCGGATATTGACCTTGCCCACCAGGGCAGAAATATCCTGGTTGTTGTCGTCACCCGGTTCGGTCTTGGCGACCCCCACCTGGTCGAGAATTGAAGGGTATTTCTTCACCACCCGGAACTGGCTGACATCACCGCCAAATTCGTGCAGACGCTTCACGGCCCAGGGTGACATAATGGAATTGAGGTAACGGCGGGGTATGCCGTACTCCTCTTCGAGGATCTCGGCGTCCTCGGCGGGATCGAACAAACCCAGGGGGGATTCGTTCATCGGTGAACCCTTGATGGCGTAGAAGGGCACCTTCTGCATCAGGGCCTTGAGTTTCTCGGCCAGGGAGGACTTACCGCCGCCCACCGGGCCCAGCAGGTACAGGATCTGCTTCTTCTCCTCCAGGCCCTGGGCGGCATGGCGGAAAAAGGAAACAATGTTCTCCACGGCATCTTCCATGCCGTAGAACTCGGAAAATTCCGGGTAACGCTTGATCACCTTGTTGGAAAAGATGCGCGACAGTCTTGGGTCGCGAGAGGTATCTACCAACTCCGGCTCGCCGATTGCAATTAACATTCTCTCAGCGGCCGTGGCATAGGCCGTTGGGTCCTTTTTGCAGATCTCCAGGTATTCCTCAAGAGAGTATTCTTCCTCTTGAGTAGCTTCATACCGGTCTTTGAAATGCTGCAGTATGCTCATAGATGGCCCCTCGCTCGCTGTTCTTCAGCTTTCAGTTCACGCAATTTCCCCGTTGCTGTTGGCGCCGCCTGTCCCGGCGGTGTTTATCTGGTTATGGGTAAAAGGGATGGATACTTGCAAGTCGCGGTGCAATTCTCTCTTCGCGGCTTGCTTAATCTGAGCTTAGTTCAGGTTCGCGAGGTTGGACAGTGGGCGAGTGGTTAAGGTTCATTAAATTGTGTTAGAGGGGTGTGGCGTTTTTGTAGCTGGGGGCTGGAGCGCACCGGGGGTCTTTTTTCTGGCGAATTGGCAACTCGCTTCGCTCAGACATCAAATTCACCAGAAAAAAGACCCCCGATACACTCCGATCTAACTTCACTGATATTTCAACAAAATCGTTGTCTGGGATGGCTGTCGAAAGGCCTGCCGAGGCGGGAACGGGTGGGGGTGTCTTCCTGAAAATGATCGACTGTCTGAGCGAAGCGAGTTTATTCGAGCGTTTTCAGGAAGACACCCCCACTCGTCACCCGCCAAGACTCCCAACCCAACAGGCTAGGCAGAAAGAGACAGACTCAAAGCTTCGTCAACCGAAACACACTCTCCGATGCCCCCTCAAGCCCCCGCCGCTTGGCAAACGGATGATCCTTGGCGAGGGTATTGGTCAGCACATGCTCGATCTCATAGTCCTGCCCGTAAAGTTCCCGGATTTCGTCGTTGGAGACGTTGAAAGGAGGCCCCTTGATCTCGGTGTCGTAGTCCAGGGTGATCAGCAGGATCCTGGTGCCGTCGGGGATGATGGCGGTCAGGTGTTCGACATACTGGCGGCGCATGGACGGGGGCAGGGCGATCAGGGCGGCGCGGTCGTAGACCAGGCGGATATGTTTGAGATCATCCGGGACCAGTTGGTAGAAATCACCGCACCAGAGTTCCAGGTCATCGTGTTTGAAGGTGGTAAAGGGTTCCCCGGGATGCACCTTGGCTTTCTCGCCGGCTTCCTCGAAGAAATCCTTGCAGGCGATCTCGCTCAGTTCCACACCGAGCACCGGGTGCCCGCGGTCGTGCAGCCACCACATGTCGTGGGCCTTGCCGCACAGGGGGACGAACACTGCATCGGTGTTGTCGCCCGCCAGTTCCGGCCAATGGTCGTGGAGGTACTGGTTAACGGTCCCTTCGTGGAAACCGATTTCTTTCTTCGCCCAGCGTTCATGCCAGAATTCGTGTTCCATGGTGTTTTCCCTTCGCCGGTATTTGGACGTTTTCCTCAGTCTACCTTAATCTGTGGCGATCTTGAGATGGGAGAAAAGCATGAAAGCCGTATTCCTCGACGCCAACACCCTTGGCAATGATGTCGACCTGTCACCGATCGAGACCGTCACCGGCGGCCTCATAAAGCACGATCGCACCACGCCGGACCAGGTGCTGGAGCGGATCCGGGGCTTTGACACAGTGCTGGTGAACAAGGTGGTGCTCAAGCGCGAGCATTTCGAGGCCTGCCCGGAACTGAAGACCATCGCAGTGGTGGCCACCGGATTGAACAACATTGACCAGGACGCCGCCCGGGAGCATGGCATCAAGGTGATGAACGTGACCAACTACGGTCGCTCCACCGTGGCCCAGCACACCCTGGCCCTGATGCTGGCGCTGGCCACCCGGCTGCTGGACTACGACCGGGATGTGCGGGCCGGGCGATGGGGGCAGAGCGACATGTTTTGTCTGATGGACCATCCGATCCTGGAGCTGGAAGGTCGAACCCTGGGTGTGGTCGGCTACGGCGACCTGGGCCAGGGTGTGGTCGAACGCGCCAAAGCTTTCGGGATGAAAATCCTGCTGGGTGCAAGGCCGGGCCAGGAGCCGGGTGAGGTTGACGGGTATCCGCGGATTCCGCTGGATGAGCTGCTGCCGCAGGTGGATGTCCTGTCACTGCACTGCCTGCTGACGGACGAAACCCGCAACCTGATCGGCAAGCGCGAGCTGGAGATGATGAAAAGCGACGCCCTGCTGATCAATACCAGCCGCGGTGGTCTGGTGGATGAGCAGGCTCTGGCAGATGCCCTGAGGGCAGGCGTGATAGGCGGAGCTGGCTTTGATGTGCTGACCGAAGAGCCGCCGCGCAATGGTAATCCCTTGCTGGCGGATGACATTCCCAACCTGATTGTCACGCCGCACTCGGCCTGGGCGAGCCGGGAGGCGAGGCAGCGGATCGTCAATATTACCGCTAATAACCTCGCATCTGTTGAGTGAAACCTGGGACCGGGTCAGGCGCCCGGTCCGGTTTCAGTAGCGCCAGCCTACGCTGGCGGACACACCCACCTGGTACATGCTCAGCTCGATGGTCTGTTGCGGGTTGAGCGGGTTGTCGCCCCTCACGCTGTTGCTCGGTGAGTAGAACACCGAACCGGAGAGTTCCAGGGCATCGCTGAGCTGGCGGGTGAAGCCGCCGGTGAAGTGCCATTCCTGGACGCCGGGGGCGAGTATGTTGAACAGCACTTCCTCTTCCTGCACCGGCTGCTCGCCGTAGCTGATGCCGGCACGCCAGGTTTGCTGGTCGGTCTGCTGCCACTGCCAGCCGAGTTTGATGACGGTCATGTCGTCCCAGCCGAAGCCGGCACCGTCGTCATCACCCAGTTGTGCGGTCATCAGGTTGGGCAGCATCGGGTTGCCCACGCTGTTGATGTCGCTGTAGCGGATGTGCTGAACGTCGAGCAGGATCCAGTGACGATCGATGCCTGACCAGGCGATACCGGCATTGAACATCTGGGGAATATCGAAGTCGCCCTGTTCCGCGAACAGGCCCCGGTATTCGTCGAATTCTTCCATTTCCAGGATGGTACGGAAGCTCAGGCCACCGCGCAGGGTGTCGGTGATCTCGCCCTGCCAGCCGATCTGGATGCCATAGCCCCAGGCATCATCGGTGCCGTTGTTGGTCAGTGCCGAAGGGTCGGAGGAATAATCTGCAAAGGCGCCCAGGCCTTTGGCCTCGAAGCGCTGGTAGGCGATCATCGGCGAAATGCCGATGGCCTGGTTATCAGCGAACTTCCAGGACCAGGTGGGAGCGATGTACAGCTGTTCCAGATTGACACCGGTGCGCCCGCCGTAATATGGACCCGGTCCGGGGTAACTGGTGTTCATGCCGCCATTGGCAAACACCGAAACGCCCAGAGCATGGCGGTCATTGAGCCGGTGATTGGCACCGAAATGAGGAATCAGAAACGCATCGCGGCTGCTCTGATAGCTACCCGGCTGCAGGGAGAAAGCGGGCGGCGGTGCCATCGGTCCTTCAACCTCATACTTGCGCCGGGGCGAGAACAGTTCCAGCCCGCCATCCACACGATCACCCACAAAAGCCAATCCTGCCGGGTTGGTGGCAGCGGCGATGCTGTCCTGCGCCAGCGCTGCACCGGCGCCCGCCATGCCCGAACTGATGGTGCCGTAACCCTGGCTGAAGTAACCATTGGTGGCAGATGCAACCGACGGCAGGAATGCGGAGGCGGCTGCAATGCCCAGAGCAGTCTTGAGGCGCATTATGAAAACCCGTTCATTGACAAATATCGAATATGGCGCCCGGTTATACAGAATCTTAGTTATAAGGTGAAGGATGAAAAGCTAATATGGTTATATTGTCCGGTTAGGCCTCGCAAACCGCCGGTTATCGGCCATACTTTGGGGCACTGGCTTATATCCCTGATAAACTGGCTAAAATTTCGTGTAACAGGACGTCACGTGGCTTCATTCCAACTCAAAGAACGGCTGCAGGCCGCAGAAGACTGGATTCTCGCGAACCCCAACCCGCCTCAACAGTGGCCCTGGACCTGGCTCTATAAAGTTGGCCGCTCGGTCTATGCCCTGGTGCGGGATGTACTCAGCGGGCAGCTCACCCTGCATGCCATGAGTCTGGTCTACACCACGTTACTCAGTATCGTGCCGCTGCTTGCACTGAGTTTCTCCGTGCTCAAGGCCATGGGCGTTCACGAGCGGATGGAACCCTTCCTGTTCCAGTTCTTCGAGCCGATGGGGCCGCAGGGCATTGAAGTTGCCGAGCGTATTCTTGGCTTTGTGGACAACATGAAAGTGGGGGTGCTGGGGTCTGTCGGTCTTGCTCTGCTGGTCTACACGGTGATTTCGCTGATACAAAAGATCGAGCGGTCCTTCAACATGATCTGGCGGGTTCCGGATATGCGTTCCATGGCCCAGCGGTTCAGCAATTACCTGAGCGTGATCATGGTAGGGCCGCTGTTGATGGTGTCTGCGATCGGGGTGACCGCCACCATTTTCTCATCGGATATTGTCCAGACCCTGGTGGAGATTGAGCCCTTCGGCTCGCTTATCCTGACGGTCAGTCGATTCACTCCATTCTTCCTGGTTGTTGCCGCCTTTACCTTCGTCTACATCTTCATCCCCAACACCCGGGTCAAGCTGCGCTATGCCTTTATCGCCGGCCTGGTAGCCGGGGTGTCCTGGCAGGCTGGCGGCATGCTGTTCGCCTCGTTTGTGGCCGGCTCGGCCAAGTACGCGGCCATCTATTCCAGTTTCGCCATCGGTATCATCCTGCTGATCTGGATCTATCTGAACTGGATGATCCTGTTGCTGGGCGCGAGCCTGGCGTTTTATCTGCAGTATCCGGGATCCGTGGCCAAACGCAGGCAGGTTCAGCTGGCGCCGGAACTGCAGGAGAGGGTAGGGCTGGCGATCATGTGGATGGTGGCGAAGCCATTCAGTGAAGGCGAGGCCGCCCCCCAGCAGGAAGCACTGGAGCATACGCTCCGGGTACCGGGGGAGGTGACACGCACCATCAGTGACAAGCTGATCCGCGCGGGACTGCTGTCCCTGGCGGGCCGGCAGGGGGATCAGCTGGTGCCCGGGCGGGCGCTCGATCTGATCACTGTCCGCCATATCCTGGATGTCGTTCGCAAGGATGAGGACCGGGTGGTGGACCGGTTGCCCCCGGTATTACCGCCGGGCCTTACGGATGGCGCAAGAGAGCAGGAGTCTGAAACCCTGGCCTCGCTGTTGCGGCAATCGAAAGCCTGAGTTTGCTCAGGCCCGGCCGTCGGTGGCCCCATTCATCAGAGCAGGGTCTCCCCGAACACGAAAACCAGCTGGCAGACACCGGCGGCAAAGCCCAGGAAGGCGCCTACCAGGATCAGCTTGATCTCGTCTTCCTGGAAGCAGGGCCGTAGCAGGTCCTGGAATTCCTCCGATGACAGGGCAATCATCCGTTCCACCATGATGGATTCCACCGCCCGGGCCCGGTCCTTCTCGAACATGGGATTGTTGAAGGAAGTCTGGGAAATCTCGATGGCTTTTTCGCCCACCTGATTCTTCAGTGTGGCAAAGCCGGTGGGCCCGAACGCCATTTGGGTCAGCGCCTTGCCCATGCCGGCGGTTTCGTCCACCAGCGGTTTGATGTGCTTTTTCACCATGTTGCGGGCCCGGTCTCCCTTCGGGCCCTCCAGGATCGCGCCGATGATGTTGCCCACGGTGAGGATTTCGTGGGTGACAATGTGGCAGAAGGACTCGGCCACTTCGGGCTGGCGCTTCAGGAACAGGCCCTGGATCCGGAGCGGTCCTACCTTTTTCTCACGTAACGGCCGGAAGATAACGTTCAGGGCGATCCAGTTGGTGGCCCAGCCCACCAGCAGTCCGAAGAAGGGCAGGACCCACCAGCTCGGGTAGACATACCAGACGGCCATCTGGATGAGGCCGAACAGGAAGCCGAAGTACAGACCGGAGTTGATGATGAAGCGGAATTCCACTTCGCCGCATTCGAGGAAGATGCGGTTCAGCAGTTGTTTATCTTTGGCGAGTCGCTCGATCACCATGCCCTTTATATCGAGCAGGTCTTCGATGTTGTCGGAGATGTCCTCGACCAGGTTGTCCACCAGTTGCGGGGTGGATTTTCGGACCCGGTCGTAGACCATCTTGCGGGCCGAGGCGGGCAGGTTTTCCCAGAATGTGGGGTATTCCCGGAGCATCATTTCGTCGACGTATTCTTCGATTCTGGGGTCAACGGAGTGGACGATGTGGGCGGCCAGTACCTTGGGGTCGATCTGCTGGAAGATTTCCTGGACGGTGCCAATCTTGGAGATGGTGGCGTCGACGCTGATGGCGGCCATTTTCCGGGCCTTGGAGGGGATGATGCCCTGCCAGCCGAGCAGGGGTGGTTTGCCGATGAATTCCAGGGGGTAGAAGGTCATCTTTATGGCAAGCCAGTTTGTGGTCCAGCCGATCAGGGCTGCGATCACTGGGATGCTCAGGTATTGCCAGAATTCTTGGGTTGTCAGCAGGCTTGTCATCCGGTACTCGCACTCTCTCTTTATTTTTTACTTGGGAGCATGCGTTCATTCGGGGAGGGCCGTCCAAAACCCGCTCCTTGCGGCACGTCCATGTGGCGCTTGAGCTCCGCCATCCATGGCTCCGCACAGTTTTGGACGGCCCTCCCCGAATGAACGCCTCATCAACGGTGGGGCTCCAAACAGCACTTTTGTCCGACAGGAATCATGTTGGGCGGTCCGTTTACTGTCAATGACTCAGAAGCCAGAACGAGACGGCGGCACGGTCGTAAGGATCAACTACCAATATCGCCCCATAGCCATTGGCACAGGGCCATGGCGGCTACCGGGGCGGTTTCGGTGCGGAGCACGCGGGGGCCGAGTGCGACTGGCAGGAAGCCGGAGTGTTCGGCTGCCTCGATTTCTTCCGGGCTCAGGCCACCTTCCGGGCCGATCATCAGGGCGATGGACGCAGGTTTGGCCAGGGAATCCAGGCTCTTTTCGGTACGGTGGTGGAGCACCAGTCGCAGGTCGCAGCTTTGGCAGTGTTCGAACCACTGGCCCAGGGTCATGACCGGCAGGATGTCTGGGACGCGGGCGCGGCCGCATTGTTCGGCAGCGCTGATGGCGACCTGTTGCCAGTGGCGCAGGCGCTTGTCTTCCCGGTCGCCTTTGAGTTTGACGTCGCAGCGTTCGGTGGTGAGGGGCACGATCTGGCTGACACCCATTTCCACGGCTTTCTGGACGGCGTAGTCCATGCGGTCGCCCTTGGACAGGGTCTGGCCGAGGACGATTTCCAGGGGCGACTCGGTGGTGTTGGCGGTGGCCGAGGCTATTTCCACGTGGACGTGTTTCTTGCCCGCATCGAGGATGGTGGCGTCGTATTCCCGGCCGTCACCGTTGAACAGGATCAGTTGTTGTCCGGGCTGCATCCTCAGAACCCGGCCTACGTGCTGGGCGGCGTTGTCGTCCAGTTCGCAGCTGCTGCCAACGGTGAGTTCCGAGTCTGTGTAGATTCTGGGGATGCGCATTCGGGTCAGTCCTTTACGGCGATTTCGATGCCTTCTGTCGCGACCTGGGCGAGGTGGCGGATCTGCTCCTCGGTGATCACGTAAGGCGGCATGAAATATACCACGTTACCCAGGGGGCGTAGCAGGGATTGGCGGGTCAGGGCGTGCTGGTAGACGCGGATGCCCCGGCGTTCCTGCCAGGGGAACGGGGTTTTGCTGGCCTTGTCTCTGACCATTTCCACCGCGAGGGTCATGCCGTGCTGGCGGATGTCACCGACGTTCGGGTGGTCGGCCAGGTGGGCGACGGCCTCGCCCAGGCACCGGGACAGGTGCCGGTTGTTTTCGATGACGTTGTCGTCCCGGAAGATGTCGAGGGTGGCCAGAGCCACGGCGCAGCCGATGGGGTTGCCGGTGTAGCTGTGACTGTGCAGGAACGCCCGGAGGGTTTCGTAGTCGTCATAGAACGCGTTGTAGACGTCATCGGTGGTCAGGACGACGGACAGGGGCAGGTAGCCGGCGGTCAGGCCCTTGGAAAGGCACATGAAATCCGGGGTGATACCGGACTGTTCGCAGGCGAACAGGGTACCGGTGCGGCCGAAGCCAACGGCGATTTCGTCGGCGATCAGGTGCACATTGTAGCGGTTACAGGCTTCGCGCAATCTGGTGTGGTAGATCGGGTGGTGCATGCGCATGCCGCCGGCGCACTGGATCAGCGGTTCCACGACCACCGCGCAGATTTCCTCGTGTTTCTCTGCCAGGAGTTTTTCCATGGCCTCGAACTGGCGCAGGGCGTATTCCTCGTCGGTCTCGCCGGCTTCTTTATTGAAGG
>JABURI010000129.1 GCA_014762755.1 Marinobacter sp. | reverse complement strand
ACGAGAGCCACATGCACAGTGTGCCGCCGAATTCGGAGACCCATTTCAAGGTGACGCTGGTGTCGCCGGATTTTGAGGGGCAGATGAAGGTGAAGCGGCACCAGACTATCTACAAGGTGCTGGCGGACGAGCTGGCGGGGCCGGTGCATGCGCTGGCGTTGCATTTGTATACGCCGGAGGAGTGGCAGGCTACCGGTCAGGCTGCGCCGGATTCTCCGAATTGTATGGGCGGGTCGAAGGGCGATCCGGCTATGGCGATGAAAACCGGTCAGGGAGAGGGTTCATGAGTCAGTTTTTCCAGATTCATCCGGAGACACCGCAGAAGCGTCTGATTAAGCAGGCGGTGGAGATTCTTCACAAAGGTGGGGTGATTGTGTATCCCACGGACTCGGCCTATGCCATTGGCTGTCACCTGGGCGACAAGCAGGCGGCAGACCGGATCAAGCGGATTCGTAAGCTGGACGACAAACACAACTTTACCCTGGTGTGCCGGGATCTTTCGGATATCGGCGTTTATGCCAAGGTGGATAATACCCAGTATCGGCTGTTGAAGAATTTCACGCCGGGGCCGTACACCTTCATCCTGGATGCCACCAGTGAAGTCCCGCGCCGGTTGATGCATCCCAAACGTCGCTCGATCGGGGTCCGGGTGCCGGATAATGCCATTGTGCAGGAGCTGCTGGGTGAGCTGGGCGAGCCGATCATGAGCAGCACCCTGATTCTGCCGGGTGAAACCGAGCCGATGACCGATCCGGAGGAGATCCGGGATGTCCTGGGCCACGATCTGGACCTGATCATTGATGGTGGCTTCTGCGGCATGGAAGCGACCACGGTGGTGAATTTCACCGGGGATGTGCCGGAGGTGACCCGGGTGGGCAAGGGAGATCCCGAGCCGTTCCAGGTCTGATCAGGCGCCTTTTAAAGGGATCACGGGGCTGGTTTCAGCCCCGGTGATCGGAGACGAACGGGTTGCTGGCGCGCTCCTGGCCAAAGGTGGACATGGGGCCGTGGCCGGGGATGAAGGAGACGTTATCTCCGAGCGGGAACAGCTTTTCCCGGATGGACCGGATCAGGGTGTTGTAGTCGCCCTTGGGGAAGTCGGTGCGGCCGATGGAGCCGTGGAACAGCACATCGCCTACGAGCGCCAGCCCTGATTCCCGGTGGAAGAACACCACGTGCCCCGGCGTGTGCCCCGGGCAGTGCAGCACTTCCAGGGTCTGCTTGCCGACGGTCACTTCTTCACCGTCTTCCAGCCATCGATCCGGTGTGAATACCTCCGGCGCCGGGAAGCCGAACATCTGCGCCTGCTGGGGCAGGCCCTGGATCCAGAAATTGTCTTCCTTATGGGGGCCTTCGATCGGCAAGTCCAATGCCTTCGCCAGTTCGGCGGTGCCGCCGGCATGATCGATATGGGCGTGGGTCAACAGGATCTTTTCCACTGTCACGCCATCCTCCCGGACAGCGGCGCGAATCCGGTCCAGATCTCCGCCCGGATCCACCACGGCGGCCTTGAGGGTCTCCTCGCACCAGATCAGTGAGCAGTTCTGCTGGAACGGGGTGACGGGAATGATTCTGTATTTCAGGGACATACCTTTTCTCGAGTGGTGTCGGGGATTGATAATCTGGTTATGGTAACGGTATTCGGGCCGGCGCTCGAGTTTTCAGGATGTCGGACCAGGGTTCTCACGAAAAAACCATAGGTGTTCAGGTTGAAGCATTATCTGGAGAAGATCCGGCGGGGGCAGCCGATCAACTACGAAGCCTTTCTTCGCAAACTACCGGCGGATATACGCCGGAAGCACCGGGATATTTTCAGGCCGGAAAAGGTGTCCGGTAACGGCTGGGTGGTTCACATTCTGGTCCCGTCGGTCTTTGCGGAGCTTGAACAGTCTTCGGCGGCTCCGGTCAGCCGTGCCCATGCGGCGGAACAGGGTGATTCCCACCGGCACGGAACTGGCCACAGCTTCCTCCTGGTGTATCGGAAGGGACTGGCATCGGATCGTCCGGATACGGTGGTGGTATCCGAGTCCGGGGTAGACTGTGGCTTTCCGTTGAAATCCTCGGCGATGGTCATAGAAAACGAGGAGAATTTTTTCGAGTATCGGAGAATGCTGGCCTTTGCCTCTGCCTGTGAAAATGCCAGCCTTGGCCTGGAAAACTGCGATGTGGTCCTTGGTGGTGGGAACCGGATCACCCGAAGAGCTTGCATGGCGTGGTTGAACCGGTATCAGCGGGTTTATTGCGCTTTCGATTACGATGCCGGCGGCCTGCAGATGTTTGCGACCCTGGCGGGCTACCTCGGTGAGAAAGCGAGCTTTGTATACCCAGGGGATCTGGAACGTTGGTTGCCGAAATTTCGGAAGGCCCCCGCGAACACCGAGCGATTTACCCGGGCTATCCAGTTGGCAGAAGATCTGGGTTTCTCGTCCCTGGCAACCGCGTTTCGGGAGACTGGCAAATTCATGGAGCAGGAGATGATTCTGGATGACTGATCAGCAGTCAGGCAATAACGCATTCCGGTTCGGCATTCGCCGCCTGGTGTTGGTGGATTCGGCGGGCTTCTGCTATGTCGAGATTCCCGTGGATAACCACGCCCTGATTCTCGGGCCGGGTAACCTGGGCAAGTCCAGCCTGCTCAATTCCCTGCGACTGTTTCTGTTGCCGGAGAACAACTTCAAGAACAGCCGCAACAAGTTTGCGTTTCGTAACGCCAGTGCCGGCAGTTTCTACACGAACGAGGAAAGTTACCAACACTACTTCCCGAGCCAGTTCAGTTTCCTGATCATGGAGGCGGAGAATCCCGCCGGCGTGCACTGTCAGATTCTGTACCGGGACAATAGCAGCCAGCTGAGTTACGGGCGCGCCTTTGTGCCCGTGCCCTACGAACAGCTGCGACCCTTGTTCTGGAATGGTGACGATCCTGACGGCATTGGCCAGGCCGTGCCGGAGTTGTCCTTCAGCCGCCTGTCCGAGGCACTGAAAAAGCTGTCCCGGGACACGGTTTTTACCAGCGATCCGGGCAAGCTCAAATCCATGCTCTACAACAGCGAACTGATGACCGGCGATGCCGTGCGCTATTCGGTGTTGCCCCTCGGGGAGTCGGATGAGCGCCGGGTGCAGTCACTGCGCACGTTGATTCTGCTCCTGTTCGAGATGAAGGCCGATGACCGGGCGATGGCCAATGCCGTGGCCAGCATTATCGAAGCGGACAAGAAATTCGCTGACGACGCCTTCGATTTCAATATCGATCAGTTCCTCGACCGGCACGAACAACTCAAACAGCAGCAGGCGCAACTGAATCGTATCGAGAAGGAGCGTCCCCGGTTCGAGAAACTCAGTCGGGATTATGAGCATTACCAGAACCTGTTACGCAGCCAGCAGGATTTTGCCGCGTTCCGGGATGGTCTTGGCGAGGCCATGCGGGACATCGGTGAGGAGCGAACCGGAGCAGTCCGGGCGTACAGCGAGCAGAATGAGACCCTGAAGCATGTCATGCAGAACATCAGGAAGCTGGATCAGGATGCCAGTGGCCTCAAGGGTGAGATCCGGGCTACCGGGAAGAATCTGAAGCGCGCGGAGCAGGATCAGGCCGATGGTGAGCTGTTGCTGTCCCAGTATGGTGATATGACCCTGCAGGAGATTGGCGAAACCCTTCGGGAAGAGCTGGAGAGCAAACAGGGTCATCTGAATGCCCTGAAAAGTGCCGCCCAGGCCGAGATTCGTCTGGCCAGGCTGGCGGAGGATATCGAAAAGCTGGATGCCAGGTTGACCAGCCTGTCCGAGAAGGAAAGCAAACAGCAGTGGCAGCTGCAGGACCAGCTGGATGAGTCGGTGGCAGCGCCCCTGCGGGCAGTGGATGCCAGGCTGGTGATGGCCAGTCCCGGCCGGGATCTTGATGATTCCACCAAGGAAACCATTGAAGCCTTTGCAGAGTTGTTCGAGCACCGGGAATCCGGTTTTGACTGGTTTGATGTCGAGTACCCGGCGCAGCCGGTCCGGCAACAGGATTTCGCGGGCGAACGCCGGCGGCTTGAGGGCGAGAAGCGGGGTCTCGAAAAGGAACGGGCAGAGCTGTTGGACACCGCCAACCAGGAGCAGGATCGCCCCCAGCTGATTGCCCGTACCGAAAAGGAGCTCAGGGCAATCGAAAAGGATCTGGATACCCTGGCCCGTTATCCCGCTGCGGCCACCACGCTCAGGGATGCCTCAGAGGAAAAGGAAGCGGCTGAAGAGGCATTGGCGAAACTGGAAGAGCAGGGCCGCCTGGAGCAGGAAAAACTGGAGGCGCTCCAGAACAAAGTGGCGAAAGCCCGGGCTGAGAAGGAGCGTATCGAGGAGCGGGAGAAAGAGCTGGCCCAACTGAACCGCAGCGTGGGAACGGTGGAGCATCGTTTCCAGCACCTGAAAGCGGCCACGGCTG
Organism: Marinobacter sp.; assembly: GCA_014762755.1. Classification (GTDB taxonomy): domain Bacteria; phylum Pseudomonadota; class Gammaproteobacteria; order Pseudomonadales; family Oleiphilaceae; genus Marinobacter. The sequence continues at coordinate 7,329 of JABURI010000129.1, read as the reverse complement.
ACCAGCCGCTGGCCGTGGATGAGGTATCCGTCGCCGCCTTTGATGACCTGCAGAACCAGCTGGACGAACTGGAAGAACTGCGACGCAATATCCTCGACCACTTGCGCCAGTTTGTCTATCAGGGTGTGTATGAGGACGCCGATGGTGAGTTGCAGAAGGATAGTCCATCCTCGTCGGTGATTCGCGGCGTGTTCAAGAGTCTGTCGGATCTGTTTGCGGCACTGGCGGAGCGGTGGACCGTGCTGGAAGGCCAGATCAGCATCCACAATGAAACCGTTGCCAGTTACCGCCAGGCCCTGAAAACCAACCACGAGCACATTGCCCGTTTCGAAGCCCAGCTGAACCGTGAACTTGAGGGTGTTCGCATCAATGACCTGGTGGAAATCCGGGTGGATATCCACACCGATCCGAAATTCCGCAACCTCGTGGAAGAAGCCAACAACATTGATCCCTACGGCAACCAGCTGCAGTCCGATGCCTTCTATGATCGCCTGAGGGTGTTTGTCGCGGACTTCTTTGGCGAACAGGGTGGCAGCAAGCGGCTGACCATGGATCGGGTCATTACCGGAATTTCCTATCGCACCCGAAAGGAGAACGCCACCAGTCTGGACCGGAAGGGCCAGTCCACCTCCACCACGGCGCTGATCAACCTGGAACTGGTGTACCGATTGCTCCGGCGGGTACTTTACCCGGGCGTGGAGCTGTCCTTCCCGCTGGTGCTGGACGAGTTGGCCAGTGTCGATATCAGCCAGATGCCGGCCTTGTTGGATCGGCTTGGCAAGCAGGGCTTCAATCTGTTTTCCGCGGCGACGCACAGCGCCAGTGCCGAGATGATCTATCTGATTGGCCGGCACCTGGAGGTGGGCCAGATGCGCACGGCCCGGCCCTACAGTCCGCAACGGACGCTGGTGTTCTGGGGCGGTGCCGAAGGCTTTACCGGAGGTGAGTCCGTCAGCCACTGGGTGGATCAGTCCCAGAGCAGCCTGCTGGAGCCGGCGGATGAGTAAGCGCTTCAGTACCCTGGACACCACGCGGCTACTGTTTGAGCACCCGCGGATCCTGTTCCGGTTGATTGAACGCATGGACCGTCTGGAGGCCCGCTATGTGCGCGAGGCGGATCTGATCGCCGAGGTGATGGAGTATTCCAAAACCCTCGCGAGGGCCGATCGGGATCGGGTGCGCCTGGCACTGAGCACCGATAACCTGTTCCGGACCGGATTGGTGATCGACATCATCAAGGCCGAGGGCGAACGCCGGCTGGTGCTCCAGGACGCGCTGATCAATCTGATGCGGGCCTGCAATGCGTCCCTGTACCAGGAACTTACCGATGCCCGGTTGCGTGGGCATCTGGTGACCCTCCGGGATGTCCGGGACCGGCTTGAAACCAGCAGTTTCAGCCAGTCCGATCCCGACTTCACCGAGCTTCGGGACGACCTGAATGAGCGCGTCAGTCAGCTGATCGGTCTGCTTCGCCAGAATGTCTTGCGAATGCAGACCATCAGTGCCCAGCTGGCGGATATGTCCGGCGATGCCAGTCGGGTGCCGGAGCGATTCCTGGAGTTCCGGCAGAATCTGTTCGAGCAGATCGTCACCCTGTATGACCGCCACATCAAACCCACGCTGGTCTTTCTGAACCCGGACACCCGCCTGCCGGACGGCACGAACCTGTTCGAAACCCTGGAGGCCATGGTGAGACTGCTGGAACACAACGGGGACCACAGCCTGGCCGACCAGCTGTTCCGTTCCTCCATCAGCCTCAATGCTCTCTATAAGCCCATCCAGGCCGTGGCGCAGGAGGTGGAGCATTTCCTGCGCAAGACCCGCCGGGGTATGGTCCAGTACAACGCCATGGAGCATTTCTTTGGCAAGTTGCGGGAACTGAAAGGAGAAACCGAAACCCTGAGCATGCGGCGCAAATGGCTGGAGGGCAGCGACTTTGCCCGGGGCACCGGCTTTCTCGTGGGACTCCGGGCCCAGGCCCGACCAAAACACTATGCGTTTGGCGGCTCATCCAGTTACTACCAGTTGCTGTTCAGTGAGCTGGATCTGCGTCTCGCTGATCTGAAACGCAGTGCCGAGGTGCCGGTGTTGCAGGAGCTGGAAGGGAGCAGTCGGACCGCCAGGGTGGATGTACAGCGTATCAACCAGCTCTATCAATGGCTCGAGAGTCTGGAGTTGCGCCCCACCAATGATCTCGTCCGGGAACTGCACGGGCGCCTGGACGGCTTTATCGAAGGCTACCGGTTCCCGGATTTGCTGGCGGCCCTGAACCGGCTGGTAAACACGCCACCGAAGGGATATCACGTGGTGACAACCAACCGCTTCCGGACGCTTGCCCCGATTGAGGAAGCAGAGTCCCCGCCAGACCAGTTTGTGTACCGGAAACGGCGCCTGGAACCATCAACAGAGGCAATCCATGACTGATGTAACCGATATGCCACAGGCCACCGAAGGCACCAGCAGCTTCGATGCCATACTTCCCTCCCAGAGTGCGGCTGTATACCGCGAATTCCAGGCGGGCCGTGTGATCGTGCGCGAGGTATGGGACGCGAACCGGTCCGAGCTGGTTGCCAACCCGCTTTACAACCTGGTGTACAACCACCTCTCGCATTTCCGCACCCTCTACGAGCATCTGGGCAGTGAACTGGTTTTCAACGAATCCGGCAGTTTCTTTTACCTGAAAGAAAGCAGCGATGATGAGGCGGAAGAGCACGATGAGCATGCCTTTCGGGTCCAGGTGGTTTTGCTGCTCATTGGCCGCTATTTCGCCCGTAGTGGCCGGGACCTTGATTATCTGGGCCGGCCGGATGCCGGGCTCAAGGAGGATGACCTGAGTGCCCTGGAAGCAGATGAGGAGTACCGGGATATCCTGCGGGCCGCCCGTTTTGAAAAGGGCCTGGCCGAGGCCCTGGACTACCTCGACAAACGAAATCTTGTGTTCAAGGCTGGAGCGGGGCGTTACTTTCTCAGTTCCGCAGGCATGTACTTTCTGACAGAGCTGGTGAGGGAATACGAAAACGGATGAGGCGACTCAGGCAAAGCTGACGCCGCCGCGCCCGGAGGCCTTGGCCTGGTACATGGCGGCATCGGAGGCTTTCAGCAGCGCTTCCACGGTGGTGCCGTTGTCCGGATAAATGGCCACGCCCACGGAGGCGCCCACCTGCACGGCGTCGTCTTCGATCCGGAACGGTTGCGCTGCCACAGCGGTTATTTTCTCCCCGATCACGCCGGCATCATCGGTGTTGCCCAGGGGGGCGGTAATCACCAGGAATTCATCGCCACCGTGGCGGCCGACCACATCCTCCTCACGAACACATCCACTCAGCCGTTTGCCGATGACTTTAAGCAGCTCATCCCCGGCCTGGTGGCCGTACTTGTCGTTGACCGGTTTGAAGTGGTCCAGGTCGACAAACATCAGGGCAAACCGACTGTTGTTTTCTTTCGCGCGGTCGATGGTATGACCCAGAGCGCTGAGCAGCGCGGCGCGATTGGGCAGCCCGGTCAGCAGATCATGATCGGCCTGGCGACGAATCTGGCGTTGCGCCTGCTCGAGTTCTCTGTTTGATCTGGCAAGGTCGGAAGTCTGTTGGGCCATCCTCCGCAAAACCGGCCTGAGCGATCGCCACACCAGCACGCCCGCCAGGAGGGAAAGTGCCAGAGTGACCAGGACACTGAAAACAATGTCCCGGATAACCGTGCCGAAGATCTCATTGGTTTTTGCCCACACATGCACTTCCCAGTCATAGCCGGGCAGGGGGCGAAGGAAAGACATCACCCGGGTACCATCTTCCAGCCGGCCTCTGAAGGAAGCCCCCTCTTCGCTTGTATGCACTTCCAGCCGGTTCGCCAGGCAAGGATCGGCCGGGGTCAACTGGAACTGACCAGTGGTCTGATCGATCGTGATTCGTTTGGTGCGGTCGCTGTCGAGCAGGCAGATCTGTGAGTTGTCCGGACTCTGGAAAAGGCTCCGTAGCGATTCCAGGCTGAACAAGAGCAGGTCAAAACCCACCACCTGGCCTGCTTCCGAGGTGATCGGACTGGCAACATGGAGCAGGGGTGGGCTCGTCGCCCCGCTGTCCAGGGGGTAAGTCAGAATGTCCAGTTTCTCCCGGAAGGGGAGCCGGGCAGGCAGGTCGTCCGCCATCGGACCGATGCGCAGCAATTCCGAGCCGTCGGCATCGTAGCGGAGGATAGCCTGAAGGTTGGTCAGGCCTTCGACCGCGTCTTCAAGACGTGGCCGGGTATAGCTCACCAGTTCCGTTTGTGTGAGTTCGCCGGTGTCATATTGGCTCAGCCTTCTGGCCAGTTCCGAGCGGCTGGCGGTTTGCGCGGCCAGATTGCGGTGCTGGTCGAAGGCGGCCCGGATGCTGGCGGCCTCGGCATCCGCGAAGCTGGCAGCGGAGAGCTCGGCCCGGGTGTGGATCTGGTTGATCAGTGGCGTGGCCACGATGGTGGCGACCAGAATACCGGTGAGTACAACAGCGACGACGGCCGTGATGATGATATGGCGTTTGTGTTCAGTAATATCCATCGATAGCCGTGCCGGGAAAAACTGTTGCAATAAGTGACATATTATAACCGAATTTTCAGTCTGCAAGGATGGTTAGCCAAAGGCCTGATGCAGAGTTTGCCGGGTCGCCCATGCTGCAAACTTTCCGTGTAGACTGGGCCATCTGTTACCCCGAGCATGACTACAGTATTCACCCGAATGGAGAAAATATGAAAGACTTGCAGACCCTGCAGATCGAAACCGGCGAAGATCCCCGTGTGACTGTTATCTGGCTGCACGGCTTGGGGGCTAGCGGCCATGATTTCGAGCCGGTGGTGCCTGAGCTTGTTTTCGCCCGGGAGCAGGCTGTTCGGTTTATTTTCCCCCACGCGCCGGAGCTGCCGGTCACCATCAACGGTGGCATGGTGATGCCTGCCTGGTACGACATCCTCGCCATGGATATCGACCGGAAGGTGGATACGCCTCAGCTGAAAGCCTCTGCCGATGCCGTTGCCAGGCTGATCGAGCAGGAGCTGGAGAAGGGGATTCCCAGCGAGAATATCCTGGTTGGTGGCTTCTCCCAGGGTGGCGCGGTCGCTTATGAGCTGGCGCTGAGCTACCCGAAAAAGCTGGGTGGGTTGTTTGTGCTCTCCACGTATTTTGCCACCGCCGACAGTATCCAACTCGCGGAGATCAACCGCGACATCCCGGTGTTTGTCGGGCACGGCAGTTACGATCCGATCGTCCCGGAATCCCTGGGGCAGGCTGCCACGGGAACGCTGAAAGAGCTGGGATTTGAGCCCGAATACCACCGTTACCCGATGGAGCACAGCCTCTGCCTGGAAGAGGTCAGGGATCTGGACCGCTTTCTCAGTCGCTGCCTGGGTCAATAAGGGCGAGGCTGCCAACCGACAGTACTCGCCTTGGCCTTACTTCGTGGATGGCTGATAGGTCACCACAAACGCGCCTCGCAGGTCACCCTCGGAGAAGCCGGTGGCCTGGTCATTGGGATACAGCTCGGCCAGTTTGGCTTTGACTTCCGGATCAATGTTTTTGCCATGACAGCCCAGGCACAGCTCCTGGGTCGGAATGGCGCTCATGTACTGGAAAGTCGGCTGCCCGGCCGCATCGGAAACCTGCCACACTTCCACCGGCTTGCCATTCTTCACCGGCTGCTTGTCCATCGCCAGCAGTTGCAGCTTCTGCCAGTCGGTGGGCGCGTTATCCGGATTGCGGACTTTCAGGCTGGTCCGGCTGATGGTCCATTCCTCGCTGCTGTTGTTGGCGGCGATTTCAGGTGCCACGGTATTGCACACCCCAATACCGTTGGTGAGGCCACCCTCCTTGATCGCGGCCTGAAGGGCCTGTTTCAGTGAGCCGCCGAAAGCCTTTACCTTCCCGCGGGCCTCGGTAACCAGATCCTCAGTGGATTGGGCCGGTGTCTCGGCCCAGGTGGGTACCGACAGAATCGAAAGCAGCGTCGCCGCCGCGATAATACGCTTGTCCATCTGGGGTCCTCCCTGTTGGTCTTGATCTGGAATAAGTATATAACATGATTTGCCCCGGTGATTGAGTCAGGGCAGGGGTGCGACGATTTGTCATCCGAGCTCTTGGCCCAGGTAATCGAGTAACATACGCACCTTGGGAGACAGGTGTCTATTATGCGGATACAGCGCCCAGATGCCCTCGTCGGGTTCGCGGAGATGGTCAAGCAGCGACACCAGCTGACCGGTTTCGATGTAAGGTAAAACATAGTAGTCCGGCAGTTGGACGATGCCGATACCCTTAAGTGCAGCATCAACCAGGGCACGTCCACTGTTACAACCGATGTTGCCGTTGACCTTGATGTTGCGCTCTTTGCCGTCTTCCTGAAAACGCCAGTGGTCGAGCGTCCCTTGCAGGCAGTTGTGGTGCGTCAACTCTGACAGCGAATGAGGTTCCCCATGGGCCGAGAGGTAGTCGGGGGATGCGCAGACATACTGGGTTCGTGAGGCCAGCCGCTTGGCCATCATCGTCGAATCAGTCAGCTTGCCCAGCCGGATAGCCAGATCATAGCCTTCGTGGACGAGGTCCAGTGTCTGGTTGGTGAGGTGCAGACTGACATCCAGGTCCGGGTATTTCGCTACGAAATTGTTGACCAGAGGCGCGACGGTGTTTTCACCGTAGGTGACCGGCGCGGTTATCTTCAGTTTCCCCGTTGGCGTACTCTGCAGATTCGTGATGGCGCGCTCGGCTTCCTCCAGGCCGTCCAACACCTGCCGGCAGTGTTGGTAGTAGATATTGCCCACCTCCGTCACCGACACTCTGCGCGTGGTCCGGTAGAACAGCTTGGCGGAAAGCCGGTTCTCCAGAGCGCTCACCTGCCTGCTGACCTGAGCCGTCGATATCCCCAGTCTTTTGCCTGCGGCCGTGAAACTCTCCGCCTCGGCAACCGCGACAAATTCACTGACCCCTTCCCAATTGAACATTGCTACCACCACACACCAGAGAAAGAGAAAGGCAAGGCATAGCTTCCGATAAAACAAGGCAGCGCCCGCCGTGCGCCAGGCGATTGTGCCGAGGCGCAATTATTACCACATGGCAAAAGTCATTTTATATTTTACCGGATTATCATTTCTGCAGGCATGGATACGATACCTTTTTTCCAAGTGGCGGCATAAGTGCTGCGTTCACTCACTGATAAAAGGTAGGAAAAATCCTGATGACCGAGATGATCAAATCCAGAGCCGCTATAGCCTGGGGCCCGGGCCAGCCGCTATCCATTGAAGAAGTGGACGTGATGCCCCCGACGGCCGGTGAAGTGCTGGTCCGCATCGTTGCCACTGGTGTCTGTCACACGG
>JABURI010000026.1 GCA_014762755.1 Marinobacter sp. | reverse complement strand
TGGAAAGGGGCGACGCGCTTGCGGGGGTCCTTGAGCCAGTCTTCCAGGCCCAGTTTGAGGGGCTGGGGCAGTGCCCGGTTATGCACCTGCGCAGAATCCTCCGGGCCTGGCATGCCGAACAGCAGTTCCTCGGCCGCCGCGTTCGCCAGGCGGATCTGGCCTGAGCGATCCAGCACCAGGATGCCCGTGCGCATGCGCTGGATAATCTGCTGGTTGATCTGCTCCAGTTCGGCGATGCTGCGGGCACGGCTCGAAGCCAGGGCCTCACTGCGCATCATCCGCCGGGAAATGTTCTGCAGGATAAACGCCGCGGCGAAATAGAGAATGCCAAGGGAGCCGGCCCGCACGATATCATCGCCACTTTCATCCAGTACCAGGACGGCCCAGCTGGAAATGCCCAATGAGCACAGAGCGGCCAGGGCAGCATAGAAGGTGCCCATGCGGCTCGGGGTCAGGATGTTGCCCGCGGCTACCGAGATGATGACCAGGTTGGCCAGGCCGTTGGTAATACCGGTACTGCTGATCAGCAGGCCATGCATGATCAGGATATCGAGCAGGATAGACAGGGTGATATGCCGCTGGCTGGGCTGGAAACCGGCCAGCAGGGTCATGCCGATAAAGGCATTCAGGGCCAGGTAGGATACGACGCCGGCCTGGTAATAATCCTGCCAGCGAAACCGGGGCTCGATGGCGACCGGATCGATGAACAGCAACCCCACCAGCATCAGGCTGACCACCAGCCGGTAATGGTTGTAGATCCGGAACAGCTTCACTTGCTGCCAGTTGCCCGGCGGCTGCAGTGCCTGCGTGCTGCCGGTGGGTGACGTACTGCCTGCCATGGTTGCCTTTTGTCTTTGTTGGTCGGAAGAAATTCTCGCCCTCGCGGGGTTATAATAGCCTTTTCATGGCAATGAGTTACAGGAGCCGATTTATGTCCGTGTCCGGGAACGCCCCGTCCTCCCAATCGCCTGCCCGGAAGCTGCGGGTGGTCATGGCCCAGCTGGATTTTCTGGTAGGGGATATTCCCGGCAATGCCCGGCTGGTGATTGAGGCCACCCGCAAGGCGGCCAGCGAGCACAAGGCGGACGTCGTAGTGTTCCCGGAACTCTGCCTGACCGGCTATCCGCCCGAGGACCTGCTGCTGCGCCCGAGCCTGGATTTGCGCGTCGATGAGGCGCTTGACGAGCTCAAGGCCGCAGAGCTTGAACCGGCGATTGTCATCGGCGCACCCCTGCGCCACCACGGACTACTCTACAACGGTGCCGTGGTGATCGAGCAGGGTGAAATTACCGGCCGCTACTTCAAGCGCTTCCCGCCCAACTACCAGGTATTTGATGAAAAGCGCTACTTTGCCGAGGGCAGGGACGTGCTCACCCTTGAGATTCGCGGCGTGCCGGTAGGTATCACCGTTTGCGAGGATATCTGGAAGGACGGCCCGGTGGAGGACTGCGCCGCGGCGGGTGCGCGGCTGATCCTGAACCTGAACGCATCGCCCTATGACATTGACAAGCAGGCCCGCCGCAAGGCGCTGCTGGAGCGGAAGGCGCAGGAAAATGCCGTCACGATTGTTTACGTGAATCTGATCGGCGGCCAGGACGAACTGGTGTTCGACGGCGGCTCCATGGTCTACGACCATTCCGGTGAGCTGATGGCCGAAGCGCCTCAGTTCAGGGAGGGCCTGTATGCGGTCGACTTTATCTGTGACCACCATTGCCAGCCGGTTTCCCAGTCGCTGCCCGATGAGCCTTCCCTCGAGGCGAATGTCTACAGTGCCTTGGTCACCGGGGTTCGGGATTACGTCAACAAGAACGGCTTCAAGTCCGTAGTTCTGGGGCTGTCCGGTGGTATCGACTCTGCCGTTACCCTGGCCGTGGCAGTGGATGCCCTGGGCAAGGACCGGGTGCGCGCCGTGATGATGCCGTTCCGCTATACCTCCAGCATGAGCCTCGAGGATGCCGAGGCCGAGGCCAACGCCCTGGGCGTGCAGTACGACGTCTTCTCCATCGAGCCCATGTACGACGCGTTCATGGCGACCCTGGAAAAGCCGTTCGAGGGCACCAAGCTGGACACGACCGAGGAAAACCTCCAGGCGCGCCTGCGCGGTGTGCTGCTGATGGCCCTGTCCAACAAGTTCGGCTCACTGGTGCTGACCACCGGCAACAAGAGCGAAATGGCGGTGGGCTATTCCACGCTGTATGGCGACATGGCGGGCGGCTTCGATGTGCTGAAGGATGTGCCCAAGACCCTGGTGTTCCGCCTCGCCCGCTACTGCAACACCATTTCCCCGGTGATTCCTGAGCGGGTCATCACCCGTCCGCCCTCAGCCGAGTTGGCCCCGGACCAGAAGGACGAGGACAGCCTCCCGGGCTACGACGTGCTGGATCAGATTCTCAACCTCTATGTGGAGCGGGATTTCAGTGCCGAGGCGATCGTGGCGGAGGGCTTCGATGCCACGGACGTGGCGCGGGTGATTCGGCTGGTGGATATCAATGAGTACAAGCGCCGCCAGGCGCCGATTGGCGTGCGGATTACCGAGCGTGGGTTTGGTAAGGATCGGCGCTATCCGATTACCAATGGCTGGAAGAGTGGGAAGTAGCGGGTTTGGTTGAAAATGGGGTCAGAAGAAAGTGTTCTTCAGACCCCGGGGGCAGGCCAAGCCCCGGAGTTCGCCATCAACTCAGGGGTCTGATGAAAACCTTCATCTGACCCCAACTTCAGATCAAGCTTCAGAGTTCGGCATCCACCCAGGGGTCTGATGAAAACTTTCATCTGACCCCAGCTTCAGGTCAATCTCACTCGTCGCCAATCAACCCAAACGTCACCACATTCATCAGTGACCGGTTCTCCCCCTTCAACCGATCCGCCACAAACTCCCCATCCTCATTAAACGCCTCGCTCTTCGGGAAATTCTCCCGAAGCAGTGCAATACTGTCCCGCGCGCCCTTTTTCAGGTCCAGGAACTGATAGGTCTCGGCCATGATGATCAGGGCTTCTTCCACGGCCGGGGCAGAGGGGTAGTTCTCGACCACATAGCGTGCCCGGTTGTTGGCGGCCAGATAGGCCTGGCGCTTGATGTAATAGCGGGCGGCGTGCAGCTCCAGTTCCGCCATGCGGTTACGGATGGCGATCATCCGCTGGCGCGCGTCGCTGGCGTAGGGGCTGTCCGGGTAGCGATTCAGCAGTTGCGAGAAATCCCGAAACGCCTGGGTCTGTTCGCCGGGGTTGCGTGCGGCCACGTCGATGGGGAAATAGCGGGCCGCCAGGCCGATATCCAGGTTGTAGGAGGCCAGCCCACGCATGTAGAGGGCATAGTCGGCGTGGTCGCTCTGGGGATTCAGACGCAAAAAACGATCCGCCGCCGCCCGGGCGCCCTCCAGATCGAGATTCTGATAGCGGGCGTAGATCAGGTCCAGCTGGGCCTGCTCAGCGTAGCGACCGAACGGATAATAGGTCTCCAGGGCATCCAGATTCTGCTCGGCTTCATTGAAGTTGCCGGAGTCCATCGCCTGGCGGGCATTCTCGTAATACGTCTGTTCCGGCAGGACTTCCTCCTGTTTGTTACTGGCGCAGGCGCTGATCATCACCACCAGGGTGGACAGCAACAGCAAACGAACAACTGATCTCATGCCGGAATCCCGTATAATGTCGAAAAGTTTTTGAGCAGCGGCCATTGTAGCGGGGAAGACGGCCCATGTGCAGAGGTTCCCGCGCCCGATTGCCAGAATCTGGTCAAAACGTAACACACCGGCCCCGGGGGCTTGATGTCATCTGAAAACCGAATTACCGCCCGATTTGTTGTTCCACCCGAGCTGAGTGACCGCAGGCTCGACCAGGCTGCGGCTGCACTGATGCCTGAACACTCCCGCTCCCGCCTGCAAGGCTGGATCAAGGATGGCACCCTGACCGTGAATGGCGAAGCCCGGAAGCCACGGGACAAGGTCATGCTCGATGACGTCATCGAACTCGATGCCGAGCCCGAAGTTCAGGTCAGCTGGGAAGCGGAAGACATCGAACTGGATATCGTCTACGAGGACGAACACCTGCTGGTGATCAACAAGCCGGCAGGCCTGGTGGTCCATCCTGCGGCCGGCCACGCGGCCGGGACGCTGGTCAACGCTGTCCTGAGCTATGCGCCCGAGGTTGAGAATCTGCCTCGCGCGGGCATCGTGCACCGCCTCGACAAGGACACCTCCGGCATCATGGTGGTGGCCCGCAGCCTGATCGCACACACATCACTTGTGGACCAACTCCAGACCCGCACCATGGGCCGGGAATACGACGCCGTGGTGGTGGGAACCCTCACCGGTGGTGCGACCGTGGACGCGCCGATCGGACGTCATCCCCGCGAGCGAAAAAAGATGGCGGTGGTTTCCAGCGGCAAGCCGGCGGTCACTCACTACCGATTGGTTGAGCGCTTTGCTGCCCACACCCACATCCGCTGCAAACTCGAAAGCGGCCGGACCCACCAGATCCGCGTGCACATGGCCCATGTGAAGCATCCGCTGGTGGGCGACCAACTATACGGCGGCCGCATGCGCCTGCCGAAAGGCTCCACCGAGGAGTTGCGGGAAGTGCTCTCAGGCTTCAACCGACAGGCCCTTCACGCCCGGCAACTGACCCTTGAACATCCGGAAACCGGTGAAATTCTCACCTGGGAAGTGCCCCTGCCCGAGGATATGGTCCACCTCATCGAAGCCCTGCGCAAACACGTCCGGGAGCTCGAGAACCATGATTTCTGAACAGGTCGTCCTCCGTCCTGACTGGAACGCGCCGAGAAACGTCCTGGCGCTGTGCACTACTCGTCAGGGTGGCGTAAGCCAGCCACCATGGGACAGCCTCAACCTAGGCGGACATGTCGGTGACAATCCCGACCATGTCCAGAGCAACCGACAGCGCCTCGCCCAATTCACCGGCCTGGACGCCTCACGCATTGCCTGGCTGAATCAGGTTCATGGCACGGATGTGGTGGAAATTACCGCCGACAACGTCGCCACGGTCCCGGAAGCCGATGCCAGCTTCACACGGGGGGGAGGTATTGCTTGCGCCATCCTCACCGCCGATTGCCTGCCGGTGGTCCTTTGCGACCGGAAAGGAAGGGTGGTTGGTGCTGCTCATGCCGGTTGGCGAAGCCTGTGCGGTGGCGTACTGGAAAACCTGATCAGCGCCATGGCCGTACCCGGCGATGAACTCATCGCCTGGCTCGGGCCCGCCATCGGCCCGAAACAATTTGAAGTCGGCCCGGAAGTTCGCGAGGCGTTCCTCTCGCACGATTCGGCCGCCGCCAGAGCTTTCACCGAACAGGGCGCTCGTCCAGGCCACTACCTGGCCGACATCTACCAGCTGGCCCGTCAATGCCTGGCCAGTGCCGGCGTCCGCTCTGTCTCCGGCGGCAGCCTCTGCACCGTTCGCGACCGGGACTGGTTTTTCTCCTATCGGCGTGATGGCCAGACCGGACGTATGGCAACCCTGATCTGGTTGGAATAACGGATCCGGCGTATCTCGACAGTATGGGCGAGGAGGAGGCCTGTCCCTCCAGAACTGTCTGCAGCATGGATGCTGCAGTCAAGCCTACAGGGACGTATGCACGGCGTGTTCTGGAGGGACAGGCCTCCTCCTCGCTTCCCCCAAGAACTGACTGACCACGGTCAATTTTGCACCGAAATCAGATCCCCGCAGCTTGAAGTCCCACCACCCGCCCCTACATTTAATTGCAAAGCAATTTGGATATAACCGAACCGCCCAAGGGTTCGCCACATATCCGCTAACTGATTTGGGGAAACGGACACATGAGAATCGACAAGCTCACCAGCAAACTGCAGACCGCGTTGGCAGACGCGCAGTCGCTGGCGGTTGGCAAGGACCACAACTTCATCGAGCCGCTGCACCTGATGCAGGCCCTGCTCGACCAGGAAGGCAGCTCCATCAAGCCGCTGCTGAAACAGGCCGGGGCCGATCCTGCACGCATTCGCCAGGCCATTTCCCAGGAAATCGAGAACCTGCCGGAAGTGAAAGGTTCCGCCGGCGATGTCTCCATGTCCAATGACATGGGCCGCCTGCTCAACATGGCGGACAAACTGTCCCAGAAACGCAAGGACCAGTTCATCTCCAGTGAACTCATGCTGCTGGCGGCTCTGGAAGACCGGGGCACCCTGGGCCGGGTGCTGCGAGAGCAGGGCGTCGATAAGGCGGCCCTGGAAAAGGCCATCGACGAAGTCCGTGGTGGTGAAGCCGTCACCGATCCGGGGGCAGAGGAAAACCGCCAGGCCCTGTCCAAGTACACCATCGACCTCACCGAGCGCGCCGCCGAAGGCAAACTCGACCCGGTCATCGGCCGTGACGACGAAATCCGCCGCACCATCCAGGTGCTGCAGCGCCGGCGCAAGAATAACCCGGTGCTGATTGGTGAACCGGGCGTGGGTAAGACCGCCATTGTCGAAGGCCTCGCCCAGCGTATTGTCAATGGCGAGGTGCCCGACGGCCTGAAGGACAAGAAAGTGCTCTCCCTGGACATGGGCTCGCTCATTGCCGGCGCGAAATTCCGCGGCGAATTCGAGGAACGTCTGAAAGCCCTGCTGAACGAACTGTCCAAGCAGGAAGGCCAGATCATCCTGTTCATCGACGAGATCCACACCATGGTCGGCGCCGGCAAGGCCGAGGGCTCCATGGATGCCGGGAACATGCTTAAGCCGGCCCTGGCAAGGGGTGAACTGCACTGTGTGGGCGCTACCACCCTCGATGAATATCGCGAAAACATCGAGAAGGACGCCGCTCTTGAACGCCGGTTCCAGAAGGTGCTGGTCAGTGAGCCCACCGAGGAAGACACCATTGCCATTCTGCGCGGCCTGAAAGAGCGCTACGAGGTTCACCATGGCGTCGAGGTCACCGACGGGGCCATCATCGCGGCAGCCAAGCTGTCGCATCGGTACATCACCGACCGGCAGCTGCCGGACAAAGCCATCGACCTGGTCGACGAAGCCGCCAGTCAGATCCGCATGGAGATGGATTCCAAGCCTGAGGCGCTGGACCGCCTCGAGCGTCGTCTGATCCAACTGAAGATCGAGCGCGAGGCCTTGAAGAAAGAGAAGGACGAGGCGTCCAAGAAACGGCTTTCGGAACTTTCGGATGTGATTTCCGGTGTCGAGCGGGAGTACGCTGATCTTGAGGAAGTCTGGAACTCCGAGAAGGCCGCGCTGCACGGTTCCCAGAAGATCAAGAGCGACCTGGAGCAGGCGCGGATCGACCTGGAAAACGCCCGCCGCGCCGGTGACCTGGGCCGCATGTCCGAGCTGCAGTACGGCAAGATTCCGGAGCTGGAGCGCCAGCTGGAAATGGCCGGCCAGGCCGAGATGAAAAAGATGGAGCTGTTGCGCAACCGCGTCACCGACGAGGAGATCGCCGAGGTGGTCTCCAAATGGACCGGCATCCCGGTCTCCAAGATGCTCGAGGGTGAACGTGACAAGCTCATGCGCATGGAAGAGGCCCTGCATGATCGGGTGATCGGGCAGGATGAAGCGGTGGAAGCCGTTTCCAACGCCGTTCGCCGTTCCCGCGCCGGCCTGTCGGACCCGAACCGGCCCAACGGCTCGTTCCTGTTCCTCGGCCCGACCGGGGTGGGCAAGACCGAATTGTGCAAGTCCCTGGCGTCCTTCCTGTTCGATACCGAGGAAGCCATGGTGCGCATCGACATGTCCGAGTTCATGGAGAAGCACTCCGTGGCCCGCCTAATCGGTGCGCCTCCCGGTTATGTCGGTTACGAGGAAGGCGGCTACCTGACCGAGGCAGTCCGTCGCCGGCCGTATTCAGTGCTGCTGCTCGATGAGGTGGAAAAAGCGCATCCGGATGTGTTCAATATCCTCCTGCAGGTGCTTGAGGATGGCCGCCTGACCGATGGCCAGGGCCGCACGGTGGATTTCCGCAACACCGTCATCGTGATGACCTCGAACCTGGGTTCCGACATCATCCAGCAGAAGGCCGGTGAGGAGAACTACGAGGCCATGAAGAATGCCGTGATGGAAGTGGTCGGCACTCACTTCCGCCCGGAATTCATCAACCGTGTGGACGAAGTAGTGGTATTCCATCCGCTGGCGGAAGATCAGATCCGTGGCATCGCCAAGATCCAGATTGCCGGTCTCAGCAAGCGCCTTAAAGAACAGGATATGAAGCTGGAGCTGGACGACGCCGCCATGGACCTGCTGGCGGAAGTGGGTTACGACCCGGTGTATGGTGCCCGGCCGCTGAAGCGGGCGATCCAGCGCAACATCGAGAATCCGCTGGCGCAGAAGCTGTTGCAGGGCGAGTTTGTGTCAGGGGATACCATCCGTGGCACGGTGAAGGATCACCAGCTGGTGTTCGAGAAGGCCTGATCAGTGAAGTAGGGGTCAGAAGAAAGCGTTCTTCTGACCCCATTTTCAAACCCAGCTCGAGCCATTAACCCGGGGTCAGATGAACGCTTTCATCTGACCCCACCTTCACCGCTCACTCTTCCATCGGCCCGCAATTCTCTTCGGCAATTTTCTCAAACTTCATCCGCTGCTCCGCAATCTCCTCGGCAGACAGATACCGGCGTTCGCCGTCCTCTTCCACCTGAATCCGTGCATTGCTGTCGATGATCTTCAGGTTGGATTGAGCAGTGGCGCAGTTGGCCTCGCGCTGCTTGCGGATCGCTTCCATCTCGGCCCGTTCACGTTCAGTGAGCTGGCGCTTTTCTGCTTCCTGCTCCATGGCCTGCACCTGTTCCTGCGGGCTGGTGCTGCTGGAGGAGCCTTTGCCCGAACGGACGCTGACCTGCTCAGCCTTGCTGCCCGTCGGTTGGCGGTCGCCAAAATGGGTAACGCCATTCTCGTCCGTCCATTTGTAGACGGATGCGCTGTGGGCAATGCCCGGTACCAAAGCCATTAACAGGGTCAACATCAGGATTTTTCTGTTCATGGATCTACTCGCCGTGGTTTGCTGCCGGTCAGATTCCGCTGCCGGTTTGGAATTATTGGTGAAGTCTATCATGCCATCCATGACGCGGATTTTCTTTCGTCTGGTTCAAATCTCGGAGCCCGGATTCACCAAGTATGGCAGACCTTGGGCGATAATGGGCGGATTAACCGCCAACGCCTATTGACAGGGAGTTTCGCCCTGTCAGAATTGGCGATTGCCTGAAACTGGGGTTAATTCGGCAGGCAATCCCGAGCGAGTATCCCCCGTTAATCACCACACTGAACACGTCGGGTCCCGATGTGTGCTGGTTGTTGCTTACGTGCAACCCGTTGATTGGTCGTTCTCCGCAACCCTCAGGAGGGCGGCTGGCCAGGAGACAACCTCTTATTTTGCAGGTGTGGAGGAGCAAGCCGGTTCCGCTTTCACAAGAAGCAGGGAGACCGTGAATCCAGGCAACCGGGGCGAAACCCGGCTCATTCACTCGTAGAAGAGGGTAGAAAATCGTGGAGTTATTGTCTGGCGCCGATATGCTGATCCGGTCCCTTCAGGATGAAGGTATCGAATACATATACGGCTATCCGGGTGGTGCAGCCCTTCATATTTATGATGCGCTGTTCAGGCAGGACAAAGTCAAGCATATCCTGGTTCGTCACGAACAGGCTGCGGTCCATATGGCCGACGGCTATGCCCGTGCGACCGGAAAACCAGGTACCGTACTGGTGACCTCGGGTCCTGGAGCCACCAACACCATTACCGGCATTGCCACCGCGTTCATGGATTCCATCCCCATGGTGGTTCTGTGCGGTCAGGTCGCGTCCACCCTGATCGGTGAAGACGCCTTCCAGGAAACCGATATGATCGGCGTTTCCCGGCCGGTGGTGAAGCACAACCTCAGCGTGCGTCATCCGGAAGAGATCCCGGAAGTGATCCGTAAAGCCTACTATATCGCCTCAACCGGCCGCCCCGGCCCGGTGGTCGTGGACATCCCGAAGGATATGACCACGCCGAACGAGCGTTTTGAGTATGCCTTCCCCAAGAAGGTCAAACTGCGCTCCTACAACCCGGCGATCCGTGGCCATGCCGGCCAGATCAAGAAGGCTGTGGACATGCTGCTCGCCGCCCGGCGTCCGATCATCTATGCCGGTGGTGGTGTCATTCTGGGTAAGGCTTCCGATCAGTTGACGGAACTCGTGCGGATGCTGGGCTATCCGATCACCAACACGCTGATGGGGATTGGCTGCTATCCGGCGACCGACAAACAGCACCTGGGTTGGCTCGGTATGCACGGTACCTATGAGTCCAACATGGCGATGCACCATTCGGACCTGATCCTCTGCGTAGGTGCGCGGTTCGATGACCGGGTCACCAACGCCACCGAGAAGTTCTGCCCGGGGGCCCGTATTGTCCACATCGACATCGACCCGGCCTCCATTTCCAAGACCATTGATGCCGACGTGCCCATTGTTGGGCCGGTGGACGCCGTGCTGAAGGAAATGATCGCCCTGGTCCGGGAGAGCAAGGCCCGGCCGGACGCCGAGGCGCTGTCGGCCTGGTGGAAACAGATCGAGGAATGGCGTGCATTTCACGGTATGCGTTATGAGAACAACCCTGAGGTGATCAAGCCCCAGGAGGTGATCGAGACGCTGTGGCGGCTGACGAATGGCGACGCCTTCGTGGCTTCCGACGTGGGGCAGCACCAGATGTTTGCCGCCCAGTACTACAAGTTCGACAAGCCCAATCGCTGGATCAATTCCGGTGGCCTCGGCACCATGGGCTTCGGTCTGCCGGCGGCCATGGGTGTGAAGCTGACACATCCGGACGACGAAGTGCTGTGTGTCACGGGCGAAGGCAGCATCCAGATGAATATCCAGGAGCTGTCCACCTGCAAGCAGTACAACCTGCCGGTGAAGATCATCAACCTGAATAACCAGGCCCTGGGCATGGTCAAGCAGTGGCAGGACATGAACTACGAGTCCCGCCACTCCCAGTCGTACATGGAGTCCCTGCCGGATTTCATCAAGCTGGCGGAAGCCTACGGTCATGTTGGCGTGCGGATCGATCGCAAGGAAGATCTTGAGCCGAAGCTGAAAGAAGTCCTGGCAATGAAGGACAAGCTGGTGTTTGTTGATATCTATGTCGATCGGTTCGAGCACGTGTACCCGATGCAGGTCGCTCGCGGCTCGATGAAAGACATGTGGCTCAGCAAGACGGAGAGGGTGTGATCATGCGTCGAATCATTTCTGTTTTGCTGGAAAACGAGCCGGGTGCGCTGTCACGGGTGGTTGGCCTGTTCTCCCAGCGCAACTACAACATCGAAACACTGACCGTGGCGCCGACCGAAGACGAGACGCTGTCCCGTCTGACCGTCACCACCACCGGTTCGGACAAGGTCATCGAGCAGATCACCAAACAGCTGAACAAGTTGATTGAAGTGGTGAAGCTGGTGGATTTGACCGAAGGCGCCCACATCGAGCGTGAACTTATGCTGGTGAAGCTGAAGGCGACGGGTTCCCAGCGTGCCGAGATCAAGCGCACCGTGGACATCTTCCGGGGCCAGATCGTGGATGTCACCAGTTCGGTGTATACGGTCCAGCTCGCGGGCGACAGCGACAAGCTCGACGGTTTCATTCAGGCGGTTGGAACATCCGGTGTTCTGGAAGTGGTCCGCACCGGGGTGTCCGGTATTGCTCGCGGCGAAAAGGTACTGAGCCTGTAACGGCCAGGGTCAACAAGTTCGAACATCATGGCCCTGTGGGGCCATCACAAATAACAGAGGTTTCTCATGCAGGTTTATTACGATAAGGATTGTGATCTTTCCATCATCCAGGGCAAGAAAGTTGCCATCATCGGTTTCGGTTCCCAGG
>JABURI010000165.1 GCA_014762755.1 Marinobacter sp. | reverse complement strand
ATTCTGGTCTGTGAAATTTGCCTTAAAAAAGCGTTTGCATCCAGTCTACCAGCCACGGCACCAATACAGCGGTGGCAAATGCGGACAGGGCCATGGCAAGTCCCGAGAAGGCGCCCATCTGGTTGCTGACCTGGAAGGCCCGGGCGGTGCCGATCCCGTGGGCTGCGACGCCCATGGCAATCCCTTTGGCGGTATCGTCCTTCACCCGGATCCATTCAAACAGCTTGGTGCCCAGCACCGCCCCGGTGATCCCGGTAATGACGACCAGCACAGCCGTCAGCGACGGCAAGCCGCCGATCTTCTCGGAGATGCCCATGGCTACCGGTGCCGTGGCCGATTTCGGCGCCAGGGACATCTGGATCTCGAACGAGCCGCCAAAGATGCGCGCCAGCCAGATCGAACTGCCCGCCGCAATGATTACCCCACACAAGAGCGAGATGGTAACCGGCATCCACAGTTGGCGTAGCCGGGAGAACTGCTGGTACAGCGGCACCGCCAGCGCCACCGTAGCCGGGCCGAGCAAGAAGTGCACGAACTGGCCACCCTCGAAATAGTCGTTGTAGGAGGTTCTGGTCAACAACAGCAGACCAATGAGCATCGCGACGGATGTCACTACCGGGTTGACCAGTGGGTTGGAATTGGTGCGCAGATACAGCCGGTAGGCCAGGCCATAGGCCACCAGGGTGATGGTCAGCCCCAGCAGCGGCGAGGCCGAGAGGTAGACCCAGATATCCTTCAGCCCGGGATCATTCATGGTTTTGCTCCTCTGTTGCGGCCGAACCCACCAGCCACCGGGTGGTTAGCTGCATCACCAGGGCCGTGGCCACCATGGTGATGACGGTGCTGAGCAGCAGCGCCAGGGTAATTGGCAGCCACTCATCGGCAATGCGACTGAAGTGCGCCATCATGCCCACGCCCGCCGGCACAAACAGCAGGGACAGGTGACTGAGCAACGCCGTCGAGGCGGTTTCCACCGAGTCCGGAGTACTGCCGCGAATCCACAGGGTGATGAACAGCATCACCATGCCGAGTACGGGCCCGGGAATCGGCACCCCCAGCAATCGCACGGTGACCTCTCCGACCAGCTGGTAGACCAGCAGCAGGGTTATGCCATTGAGAAACTGCATGAAACTCTCCCCGGACGAAATGAAAAAAATTCACCAGATCAGGGAACTTTATAACACCCTGAATCGTGAACAGAGCCCATTATCAGTATACTTTCAGCTTACAACTAAAAATCCCTTACATAGTTAGTGGAGTACAACAAGGAATGAAACGTCTGGGAACACTGGATGCCTCATGGCTGGCCGTGGAATCTGAAGACACCCCGATGCACGTGGGTACCCTGCAGATCTTCTCACTGCCAGAGGGCGCTCCCGAAACCTTCCTGCGGGATATGGTCACCCGCATGAAAGAGGCCGGCGACATCGCCTCGCCCTGGGGTTACAAACTGGCCTGGTCCGGGTTTCTCGGCCGGCTGGTTGCCCCCTACTGGGTAGAAGACAAGAAGATCGACCTGGATTACCACGTCCGGCACTCGGCGCTGCCGCGCCCCGGGGGCGAGCGGGAACTGGGCATTCTGGTATCCCGCCTGCACTCCAACCCGCTGGATTTCTCCCGGCCGCTGTGGGAATGCCACGTGATCGAGGGCCTGGAGAACAACCGGTTTGCCCTCTATACCAAGATGCACCATTCGATGATCGACGGCATCAGCGGCGTTCGCCTGATGCAGCGGGTGCTGACCACCGACCCGGACCGTCGGGACATGGCCCCGCCCTGGTCGGTCAAGCCTCAGCGTCGCAGGGGCAGCAAGACCGACAAGGAAGCCACGATTCCCGCCGCTGTCTCCCAGGCCATGGATGCTCTGAAACTGCAGGCGGACATGGCACCCAGACTCTGGCAGGCCGGTAACCGTCTGGTGCAGTCGGTGCGCCATCCCGAAGACGGCCTGACGGCCCCGTTTACCGGTCCGGTCTCGATCCTCAATCACCGGGTAACGCCCCAGCGCCGCTTCGCCACTCAGCATTACCAGCTGGACCGGCTCAAGGCCCTGGCCCACGCATCCGGCGGTTCCCTGAACGACATCGTTCTGTACCTCTGCGGAACGGCTCTGCGCCGGTTCCTCGTGGAGCAGAATCAGCTGCCGGACATCCCGCTCACCGCGGGCATCCCGGTGAACATCCGGCCGTCGGATGACGAGGGCACCGGCACCCAGATCAGCTTCATGATTGCCTCCCTGGCAACCGACGAGCCCGATCCGCTGACCCGGCTGCAGAACATCAAAACTTCCACCCGGCGGGCCAAGGAGCATCTGCAGAAACTGCCCCGCAGCGCCCTGACCCAATACACGATGATGCTGATGTCGCCCTACATCCTGCAGTTGATGTCCGGGCTGGGCGGGCGTATGCGGCCGGTGTTCAATGTCACCATTTCCAATGTGCCGGGCCCGCAGCAGACCCTCTACTACGAGGGCGCGAGGCTCGAGGCCATGTACCCGGTGTCACTGATTGCCCATGGCGGCGCCCTGAACATCACCTGCCTGAGCTATGCCGGCTCGCTCAACTTCGGCTATACCGGTTGCCGGGACACCCTACCCAGCATGCAGAAACTGGCGGTGTACACCGGTGAGGCGCTGGAGGAGATCGAGGAGCTGATCCTGCCGCCCAAACCGAAAACCAGCGGCAGGCGGAAGAAAGCGGCGACCGCCGGCAAGTAAGACGGGAAAGGGTCAGGCGCCGTCACTTTGCCAGTGGCCGGCGCCGACAAAGATCATCTGCAGGAAGCGGGTTGTCCGCTTCCGGATCTGACCGATCTGGTAGTCATCGCCGGGAGAGACGCTGAGCAGATCTGTCAGGCTGAAGGCGACGGTACGCACCACCAGGTCGCAGGTCAGATCCAGGTCCGCATCGCTCAGATGATCCATCAACCGTAGCCGACGCAGGTCGTTGGCCAGCTCGCTGGCAAAGAAGCGCATCTCGCTGCGGATGCCCTCCTGCACCGCCCGGCTCTCTCCCGCCAGCCCCTGGGCCATGAACAGGAAAAAACTCCGGTTGGCCTGGGCATGGGCCACAAAGATCCCTACCGATTCCTCGATCAGCTTGTCCGACTGCAGCACATTGGCCCGGGCCTCGCGCATCATGCGGCGTAAGACCAGCCCCAGCTCATCCACCAGCTGCAATCCCAGATCGTCCATATTCCGGAAATGCCGGTAAAAGGAGGTGGGCACCACGCCCGCCTGCCGCGTCACCTCCCGGATGCCGAGACTGGCAAAGTGCCGGCCTTTGCCCACCAGGGCCAGGGCCGCGCCCATCAGTTTTTCCCGGGTTTCTCCCGGCTTTCGTCGTTGTCGTTCTGCCATGGCCTGCCGTGTCATCTGATCTTCGTGTTCACGAGTGTACACATTTGACCGGAAGAAAGTCGCCCGGACTTGTCATTCTGCGCCAACTCATCAGACCGGATTGTCTCCTGGAAAAACCGTGTGTACAGTCGTACACATTAGTGAACAAGTGTACACATCGAGCCCGATGGGTACCAGAAATACCATGGAGCGCATCACCATGTTAGAGAGAGTGACACAGAGTAAGACCTTGCATTGGCTGGGCCGCCAGCTCTCGAACCAGGACAATCCAGCCTCCTGGCTCGACCCCTTGATGACCCGAATCAATCCGATGTGGATACAAGCGTACACACCGGCCCGCGTCGAGCATGTCGTGCAGGAGACGGAAGACACCCGGACCTTCGTACTGCGACCGGCACGGCGCTGGACCGGCTTTCAGGCGGGACAACATGTGAACATCTGCACCGAGATCGGTGGCGTTCGCCGTAACCGCACCTTCAGCCTGTCCAGCTCTCCCCTGCTCTGGGAGAGCCAGGGCCTGGTGACCCTGACCATCAAGCGACTGCCAGGCGGACTGGTCACCAACTGGCTCCACGACCAGGTCGAGCCCGGCCAGGTCATCGGCCTGGGTGAGGCTTTTGGCGAGTTCCTGATTCCCGAGCCGGCGCAACCGGTGCTGTTCATTGCCGGCGGCAGCGGCATCACGCCGGTACTCAGTCAGCTGGAGACCATGGCTGCACAGGATTACCCGGCGCCGGTCACGCTGCTGTATTTCGTGCGGACCCGTCGGGATGTGATTGCGGGGGAGAAACTTCGAGGGCTGGTGTCCCGCCATTCATCACTGACGGTGCAGGTCATCGCCACCAATGAAAGCGAGGAGCCACGTTTTCTCAAAGGCGAGGATCTCGATGAGATACCCGGTCTGAAGAGCCGGGAGGTATACCTGTGCGGCCCCAAAGGCTTGATGGACCTGGCCAATGATCTGCTGCACCAGCGTGGCATCACCGAGGACCGGATCCACAGTACGTTCTTTGCGCCCCCTGCCCCGGCGCGTCTGGAAGGCGACGAGCTTGGCGGCCAGGTGACGTTTACACAAAGTGATCTACAGGTTGGCTCCGAGGACGATGCCAACCTGCTCGAGATTGCCGAAGCCGCCGGCCTGAAGCCGCAATACGGCTGTCGCATGGGCATTTGCCACCAGTGCAGCTGCCGCAAGACCAGCGGCACCGTAATCAACCGATTGACCGGCCAGGTTTCCGGGCCCGGCGAGGAAAACGTCCAGCTGTGCATTTCCGTGCCCCGGGGGCCGGTCTCTGTCGACGTTTAATCCCTGATATCCGAATCAACGCAGCCTTTACCCTCTTTAGACTGCTGCAAGGAGTTTGCCATGAAAAAACTGAACGAGACCCAACTGCAGGAACTGGAGCAGGATCTCAACGCCATCCGTGACGAGGTACTGGCGGACCTGGGCGAACGCGATGCCCGGTACATCCGCCGTATCATCCGCCTGCACCGAACCCTGGAAATCGGCGGCCGGGTGATGATGCCCTTCGGCTTCATTCCGCCGGTCTTTGTTGCGGCCACAGCATCCCTGGGCATTGCCAAGATCCTGGAGAACATGGAAATCGGCCACAACGTCATGCACGGCCAGTATGACTGGATGAATGACCCGGACCTGCACTCGCAGACCTACGAGTGGGACACAGTGTGCACCGCCGATTCCTGGCGTCGGACCCACAACTACGAGCACCACACCTACACCAACGTGATCGGCAAGGACCGGGACTATGGTTACGCGGTGCTGCGCCTGAGCGACGAGGAAAAGTGGAAGCCCCGGCACAGCCTGCAATTCATCAACTACATCCTGTTGAGTGTGCTGTTCCAGTGGGGCGTGGGCCTGCACGAACTGGAAAGTGAGAAACTGCGCCGTCGGGAGATCCGGTGGCGGGACAAGCTGCCATTCCTGAAAGAGTTTGCCCGCAAGGGTGGCCGGCAGGCGTTCAAGGATTACGTGTTCTTTCCGCTGCTGACGTTGCCGGTTGCGCCGATCGTGCTGGCCGGCAACATCGGAGCGAACCTGATCCGTAACCTGTGGTCATCCACGGTGATTTTCTGCGGCCACTTCACCCAGGACGCCGAAACCTTCTCCGAGGAGGAATGCGAAGGGGAAAGCAAGGGGCATTGGTACCTGCGCCAGCTTACCGGGTCGTCCAACTTCACCGGTGGCCGCTGGCTGCATATCCTGAGTGGGCACCTGAGCTACCAGATCGAACACCACGTGTTCCCGGGCCTGCCCGCCCACCGCTACCCGGAGATCTCCGAGAAGGTACAGGCGATCTGTCACAAGCACGGGATTCCCTACAATACCGGCAGTTTTGCAAAGCAGTATGGTACCGTGCTCAACCGGATCGCCCGCTACTCCCTGCCGGACCGGGTTCGCACGAGGCTCGAAGGCGGAAGCGCCCCTCAGGCAATCTGAAGCAGGCGCAGCAACTGAGGCCGATGCTGATCCTGGATCACATCGGCCAGTGTGTGCTTGTCCAGAACCTCAAGAAATGCATTGAGCGCTTCGTTGAACATGGACTTGAGACCACACACCGGGGTGATCTTGCAGGCATTTTTCGATGAGAAACACTCGACAATGCTTAGATCCTGCTCGGTCTCACGCACCAGAATGCCAATGTTGATCTCTTCCGGTGCCATGTGCAGACGCATGCCACCCTTCTTGCCACGGATGGTCTCGATGTAACCCTTCTTGTTGAGCTGATGCACCACCTTCATCAGGTGGTTCTTGGATATGTCGTAACTGTCGGCAATTTCCTGGATGGTTGCCAGACGATCACCCTGCGCCGACAGGTAAATCAGCACGCGGAGTGAATAATCCGTATAACGGGTGATGTGCATTAAGTACTCCAGTTCTCAAAATTCATTCAACAAGACGGTCTCGTCAGCAGGTAGCAGGCCGTCGCGGCCAAACAGGCACCCACGATACCCAATACCACCGGGGACGCCCCCATCAGCAATAACACGACCCAACTCAACGTCATCATGGTGCAGGCAAGTACCTTGGCACCCACCGGTACCGCCCGACGCAAACGCCAGTGTTCGATCGCCGGTCCGAACCGGGGATGAGCATCCAGCCACTGGGCGAAGGCCGGCGACCCCTTACTGGCAAAAAATGCAGCCAGCAGGACAAATGGAGTGGTCGGTAGCAACGGTAGAGCCACGCCGACCACCGCCAGACCTGCAGAAATATACGCCAGAATCCTAAATCCGGTTTTCCCGGAAGACTCGCTCATGACGGGGTTCCCGCTATGATTCATAACTGCATCTATTCTACCTGCATTCAATGTACGGGTCTCCCCAAACGGCTAAGGAAAACCAGTCGCGCCACATAGGCCACCTTTATACCCACCGCGAACAGCAGGGTGCCAACGTGAGCCAGGATCTGGATTGCCATGGGGAAATACCGGGCGAGCGGATAAGCCACCAGCACCGTCAACAGCAGCCCCAGAAATGACCAGACCATCGCACTGTTTGCCCTGAATAGCAGCTTTTCCATTTGAAACCTCCAGAATACATCTTTAATATGTATTCTATAGACTGCTTTTCAGAAGTTTCAACCCCTGATACTAAGGTTTATCGGCACGAGGAACGGGAGAATCAGCTGAAGCAACTGATTTTTATCAAAAAAGATTTATTTTATTTAAATGTAAGGAGGAAGAAAATGGCAACCCGCACCTGGCTTGAGGAAGCCTCCGACGAAGAGTTGATCGAACACATCCTGAACCGCTACCACGACACCCACCGGGACCAGTTGCCGGAGATGATCCGCCTGGCCCAGCGGGTGGAACGGGTTCACAGCGGACACCCCGAATGCCCGGCCGGCCTCAGTGCCCACCTGGAGACGATGCAGGCGGAGCTGGAAAACCACATGGCCAAGGAAGAACAGATCCTGTTTCCAATGATCGTGCGTGGTATCTCGGGCATGGCACGGGGCCCGATCTCGGTCATGCGTTCCGAGCATGACGAGCATGCCGCCGCCCTGACCCGCCTCCACGAACTCACCAATGGGCTGACACTGCCTGAGGGTGCCTGCAATACCTGGCGCAGGCTCTACGAAGAAATAGGCCGGTTCCGGCAGGACCTGCGGGACCACATCGATACGGAGAATACCGTTCTGTTTGCCCGCATTGACGGGCTGTCCGCATAGGCTTACCTCCCGAGGGGTATCGGATTAGTTGATCCAATCTGCAATACTTGGGCTATACTCAGATCAAAAAACAAGCGGTAACAGGATCAACCCGATGCCCCAGAGCAAACTGACAGACCGTTTTGGCCGCACCGTCAACTACGTGCGCCTGTCCGTCACCGACCGTTGTGACTTCCGGTGCGTGTACTGCATGGCCGAGGACATGACCTTCCTGCCGCGCCAGCAGGTTCTCACTCTGGAAGAGATCGCCCGGGTCGCCCGCAACTTCGTCTCCCTGGGCACCGAGAAAATCCGCCTCACCGGCGGTGAGCCGATGGTACGGAAGGACATCCTGGAACTGGTCAAGGAAATTGGCACTTACGGGCTGCGTGACTTCGCGATGACCACCAACGGCAGTCAGCTGACCACCATGGCCGAGCCCCTGCGCAAGGCCGGCATGCACCGATTGAACATCAGCCTCGACTCCCTGGATGCGGAGAAATTCCACAACATCACCCGCACCGGCAAGCTCAGCCAGGTCCTGGACGGCATCGATGCCGCACGCGAAGCCGGCTTCCGGGGCATCAAGCTCAACACCGTGGTGATGAAAGGCCGCAATGACGAGGAAATCCCGGAGCTGATCGAGTTCGCCCGCAAGAAGCAGGTGGATATCAGCTTCATCGAGGAAATGCCCCTGGGCGAGATCTCCGAGCACGACCGTGGCCTGGCCCTGTGTACCAGCGAGGAAGTCCGGGACATCATTCGGAAAACTCACGAGCTGGTCCCGGCCACCGAGGATTCCGGCGGCCCGGCCCGCTACTACCGCATGCCGGACAGCCCGATCAAGGTCGGCTTCATCTCACCGCACTCCCACAACTTCTGCTCCACCTGTAACCGGGTGCGGGTGACGGTCGAAGGCCGGCTGTTACTGTGTCTGGGCAACGAACACTCGGTGGACCTGCGCCGCGTGCTGCGTGGCAACCCGGTCACCGACGACAAGCTGCGCGAGACGATCATCAATGCCATGGACCTGAAACCTGAACGCCATCATTTTTCCAGTGACGGCGACGTCCAGATTCTGCGGTTCATGAATATGACCGGGGGTTGATGCCGTTAAAGGTATCAAGCCCCTGTGTTCCTGACACTCCCCCAACTGGTACTGTTCGGCGTCATTGCGCAGTTCCTGTTTCTGGCGCTGCTCTGTGTTGTAACCAAGGGATCCCGCCCCCTGCCCCGACTTCTGCTGGCCGCGATGCTCACGGGCATGGCCGGCACCCTGCTTGAGGTTTTCCTGCATACCACCGGTTTCGCGTTACGGTATCCGGACACCGCATTCGCGGGCACCATCCTCGGAATGCTGCAGCCCGGGGCCATTTTCCTGTATGCCCAATCGGTGATGTATCGTGACTTCCGCCTGGGGCCCGGCCACCTCGCCCATCTGCTGCCGGTACTCGGAGCCGCAGCGGTGTTTATCTTCGGTTACTACGTGCTGCCCTCGGAAGCGCAGGTACATGTCCTGTCAGACAGCCGCTACCCCGGGGTCATGAACTCTGTGATTCTCGCAATCGCCCTTCACGGCATCATGCTGGGCTATCTGGCGGCAACCCTGAGGAAAATTTCCCGATTTGGTGTCGAATTACGAGAGGTCTTCTCGGATCTGGGCAACAAGGAACTGGGTTGGCTGCGTAATTTACTGCTTGCCTATGCGACAGCCTGGGCACTCAGCCTGGTTTACTGTCTGCTGGCACATGTCCTGCGAGTAACAGGCAGTCATGAATGGCTGACCATCGCAACGACAGTGGTCAGCGTTGCAGTCCTGCTTCCGATGTCGGTATTGGCTTTCCGGCAGCCAGCCCTCTTCGCCGGTCTTCGCCCGACGCTGGCGCGTGCAGACGCCGGCCCCAAAAGCCGAACTGCAGACCAATCGACAGAGCCGCCAACAAAGCAGATCCTGCACCTGATGGAGCAACAGCAACCCTACCTGCACTCAAATCTCACTGTCGATCGGCTGGCCCGCCTGGCAGGACTGCCGCCAAGGGAGTTGTCGCAGTTTCTGAACCAGCAGATGGGAAGAAACTTTTACGAGTTTGTGAACGGCTACCGCATCCAACATGCGCGGCTGCGCCTGGCCGACCCGGCAGAGACAGCAACCATCACGGATATCATGTATGAGTCCGGATTCAACTCCAAATCCGTCTTCAACACACTTTTCCGTGAAACCACTGGCAAGACGCCCTCCCAGTATCGCCGTTCATCTCGCGACAACAACTGATTCCCGTTCGTTTGCACGATCCGGACGTTCGGATTCCTGTACCCGAACGCCAGTGCCTCGTCTTTCCGCCAGAGTAGGCTTGCAACCGGCGACCACCACACTGCTGCCAAGTCGCCAATCAATGCCTGACAAGACCGAGAGGTTCATCATGAAATCTTTCAGCACGACCAAACGAATTTTCACACTCACACTGCTCGGCGGAGCGCTACTCTGGAGTTCAGCCACTTTCGCTCACTGTGACTCCCTGGACGGACCTGTCATCGAAGACGCCAGAACCGCATTGAGCAATGAATCGCTGAAACCGGTTCTCAAATGGATTGGACCGGACGACGAGAAAAGCCTGACCACTGCGTTCAACAGCACTCTCAAGGTTCGGGGCCTTGATCCCGAGGCCCGAGAGCTGGCTGACAGGTATTTCTTCGAGACGCTGGTGCACCTGCACCGGGCCACTGAAGGGGCACCCTATACCGGACTGAAACCGGCGGGTAGCGCCTCGGCCGCAGCAAAAGCCGCAGACAAGGCTCTGGCCGAAGGCAACGTGGATGCTCTGGCAAAGAAGCTGGGGGAGAAAGTGACCCTCTATGTTACGAAACAGTTTGAGGAAACGGCACAAAACGCCAACGCCGAATCGGTGGCCGATGGCCGCGAATTCGTCGAGGACTACGTCCGTTACGTCCACTCGATCGAGGAAATTCATAACATCGTGGCCGGCGCCCACGATGAACACTGACACTATTCACGGCGACTGATGCCAGCCGATAGAGAAGGGGTCAGATGAAGGCTTTCATCAGACCCCGGGTTCGCCGCACATTTCTGGAGGGAGCCCTAAAAGACGGGGTCAGATGAAAGCCTTCATCTGACCCCATTTTCACATGGAGTGCTCGGCTGTTCCGGCCTCCATTTCGTCCATCTCATGCATGCCACCCATCTCGCCCATGGCCGCAACAGTGTTCAGGTGTTCCATGGTGATCTCGCTGTATTTCAGAACCTCACCGCCGTGCTCCATCATGAAGCCATGGGCGGCATCCTCGGTGGCGAATGAGGCCAGTGTCGGCCCCATGGCCCCCGTGCGGTCGGAGCCGACCACGAAGAAGGCGTCGCGGGCGTCGATCAGGGCGGTATCGTCCGGGTGCTCCCACTCGGTCTGGGCCATGTCGTGAACGTAGAGGGTGTGATCGCGATTCACATTCTCCGGTTGGAGCATCCAGGCGAACATGTCCTTGGTGGAGCAAAACTTGCGAACGTGCTGATCCTTTTCGGTGATGGCTTCTCCCTTCGGACCCGGGAAGTTGGCGATCACCATGCCGCAGACGTGACATTCGTCGCCGCTTTCAAAGTGCACCGGGTCGGGTTTGGCCGTGGCCTGCTCCTCATTGCCCGAACAGGCGGTGAGGGTAACGGCTGCCAGTGCGGCGAGAAGCCAGTTCAGTTTGGTTCGGTTCATCGATGACAACTCCGTTCAGATACGACGATTTCGGAAAAGTAACAGGGCACCCGCCAGCGGGATGACAAACCACAGCACCAGGCCGATCCAGAGGCCGGCGGCACCGATGGGCAGATCGGCGCCAAGACTGAGAACACCGCTAAGCTGGCCGGTATCGCCAAAGGCAACGATGTTTAACAGGCGGTAGATATCAGTCGGGTTGAGCATCAGCAGCCACGGCAGCAGCTCGGCGTTGAACTTGCCCTCACTGGCGACAAGAGTGCCCAACAGCATCAGATCGAAAATCAGCACAAAGAAAAACCAGATCGCCAGGGCCAGGCCGGCGGCAATCGGTTTCTCGCTGACACGGACACTGACCACATATGCCAGCGCGATGAAGCCCCAGCCCAGCAGCACAGTGGAGGCAATAAAGCGGAACATGGCGATGGCCAGGTTGGTGATCGCGACACCCTCCACCAACAACGCAATGGCGATTCCAGCCACACCGAACCCGATCAGGGTAGCCAGGGCCAGGGTCAGGCCATGGCCGAGAAACTTGCCGAGCAGCAACTGGCTGCGACTGAGCGGGTAGGGCATAAGCAACAGCAGGGTGC
>JABURI010000133.1 GCA_014762755.1 Marinobacter sp. | reverse complement strand
GGCCACGGGCAGTGTAATCGCCGTTACCCGACACGGAGTTGGATTGAGACATGTTTATTTCCTGTGCTTTTGGCTAAGGAATTGAAAGAGGATCAAGCGCCCGGGCCAGGCCCGGGCTGATGGGGCGCGATTCTGCCAGCACTGGCTGGCCGATGCCAGTGCCGGCTCGTATCAGGCCGGGCTGGCCAGACGGGCCCGGGGATGAAAGCGGGCATTCACCCACAGGGAAAAGACGATAACCCCACCTCCAATGGCCAGGCGCAGCAGATCCGCATCCCGGTTCCAGATCAACAGGTTAACCAGCAGGCCCGCCGGCACCAGGGCATTGTTCATGATCGCCAGGGTGCCGGCATCCACCTTGCAGGCGCCCCGGTTCCACAGGAACAGCCCCAGGCCGGAGGCGGCAAAGCCGAGCCAGGCCAGCACACCCCACTGGAGACCAGTAGAAGGCAAGCGGTCCGGGTTCCCGAAAATCAGGAACGACGGCAACGCAATAATCAGTGCGCCGAAGAAGAAATAACCGAAGGTCCGGAACGAACCCAGATCCAGCGGATAGCGCTGCATGATGTGTTTGTAGCCCACCTGGCCAGCGGCAAACGTGAAGTTGGCCACCTGCAACAGCAGGAAGCCGGTCACGAAGTCCTGGCTGAGACCGTCGTAGCGGATGATCCCTGCCCCGACCGTGGCGATCGCGGCCGCCAGCAGCGCCACCGGCGAGAAACGGCGGAAGAGCGCATCGTCGATCAGCGTCACATACAGGGGGGTAAAGATGGTAAACAGCAGGACTTCCGGAACCGTCAGGTAACTGAACGAGCGGTAAAGGCACAGGTAGGTCACCCCGAACTGCAGCATACCGGTCACCAGAATGCCCAGCTTGAGCCCGGAGGGTACCCCGCGCCAGCGGGTAAACGGCAAGAAGATCAGCGATGCGATCAGCACCCGCGTCAGCACTGCAAAATCACTGTCCACTTGCCCAGCGAGGAATTCTCCGATCAGGCTGAAGGAGAAGGCCCAGAGAATCGTTACAAAAACCAGCAAACCCATGTTGATAATCTCTCTTATTAACCGAGGCGCGTACTGTAACCGCTTTTCCGGTAGGATGCAGGCCTGTTTCTCGAGGATACCCAAGGCCCGATCGCCACGATGGACGAAACCCACCAGCCATTACCCGAAGTCCGGCAGCCGTTGCTGACCCGGGTGTTTGCCGAGTGGCGCACCCTGGCCATTCTTGGCGGACCAATCCTCATTGCCCAGGTTGCCCAGATGGCGAACGGGGTGATCGATACCGTGATGGCCGGCCATGCCAGTGCCGAGGACCTGGCTGCCGTGGGGATCGGCAGCAGTCTGTGGATGCCGCTGTTCCTGTTTTTCATGGGGGCGCTGAGCGCCCTGCAACCGATCATCTCAGGCTACAACGGCGCCGGCAGCCGCGAGAAGATCATGCCAACCACCTGGCAGGGCCTCTACCTGGCTGGCGGCGGCTCGGTGATCATGATTTTTCTGCTGATCAATGTGAAGCCGGTGCTCACCCTGCTGGAACTGGACGCCAACACCAGCCGCATCACCCAGGGTTACCTGGATGCCTTTGCCTGGGGCGTTCCGGCGATGTTGCTGATGGCTGCCTTGCGGGGCCTGACGGACGGCCTCGGCCATACCCGGGTGATCATGGCATTCTCGGTGCTGAGCACCCTGATTAATCTACCCCTCAACTACATCTTCATCTATGGCAAACTCGGGCTTCCCGCCATGGGTGGCATCGGCTGTGGCTGGGCAACATCCCTTTCCAATGGCTTTGCTGCTATCGCAATGCTGGTCTATCTGAACCGCAGCCGCGTTTACCGGAGCTTCCATCTGATTGCCGATTGGGCCGCCCCGGATCGGGCGGGGTTAGCTTACATACTGCGTATCGGCGTGCCGATCGGGTTCACCATCTTCGTGGAAGCGAGCATGTTTGCGGTGATTGCCCTGTTCCTGGCCCCCCTTGGCCCGGTCGTGGTCGCCGGCCACCAGATTGCCCTGAACGTGGTGTCACTGCTGTTCATGTTGCCACTGAGCCTGGGCATGGCCCTGACCCTGCGGGTGAGCTTTCTGATCGGTGCCCGGGCGCCGGACAGCGCCCGCCTGATTTCCCGCAGCTCGCTGGTGCTGGCGGGGGCTATTGCCCTGGTCTTTGCCACCCTGCTCTACGCCTTTTCCCCCGAGATTGCCGCGCTCTATTCGGGCGAGGCCGACGTCCGGGCGGTCACCATTGCCCTGTTGGGCTTTGCTGCCCTGTTCCAGGTGGCCGATGTGGTGCAGGTCACCTGCATCAGCGCCCTGCGGGGCTACAAGGACACACGGATTCCCATGTTCATCATGCTGTTTTCATTCTGGGGGATCGGCCTGCCGCTGGGTTACGGCCTGACTTTTACGGACTGGATTGTGCCCGCTATGGGGGCAGCCGGCTTCTGGGTGGGACTGACCTGCGGCCTGACCTCGGCCAGCCTGCTTCTGGGCTGGCGCCTGTTCCGGTTCACGCCCGATCAGGCGGTCTGAGATATCAGCCGAATCCGGGGCTCGGCGTACACTGCCCGGTTCCGGCCGGTTTCCTTGGCCTGGTACAGGGCATCGTCGGCGCGGGCAAGCCAGCTATCCACTGTCTCGCCCCAATCCAGCTCCGCAACCCCGAACGAAGCCGTGATCGAGCCGCCGGGATGCTTCACGTGAGTACGCAGCAATTGCTGTAGATTGCTAATGACGGTCCGCACCCCCGCTCCATCCGGTAGCAGCAGAACAAATTCCTCACCACCGTAGCGGAACAGCTGGTCCGATTTCCGGGTGTTCTTGCGCAGCACCTTCACCAGTTCGACCAGTACCTGATCCCCGACACTGTGGCCGTACTCGTCGTTGATCTGCTTGAAATGATCGATATCCAGCAGGATCAGGGCACAGGAAATGCCGGTCCGGCTGGCATGGGCCTGGGCGATGGCCAGTTCCTCATCCATGGCCCGACGGTTTTTCACACCGGTCAGCGGATCAATGGTGGCCAGGTGTTCCAGGCGCCGGCGCTGATCCTCGTTGCGGCTGGCGAAGACAAAGGCACAGGCGCTCACCACCAGGGCCGTCGAGACGAACGAACCCATCTGTTCAAGGCCGGAAAAGGCATCGCCCAGGACAACCATCAGCACCACCGAGGAGACATTGATGGCAATGGCAACCCGGGGCGGTGTCAGAAAGAAACTGGTAATCAGGCAGGGATAGAGCCAGAACAGTCCGGGATCACCCACCAGACCCGCCACCACCACGGCCCCGAAAGAAGCCACGATGGCCATGGCGAATCCACTGCGCCGGGTATCCCCGGTCAGCCACGCATAGGCCACGCCCCCGAAGACGCCGCCGAGAATCAGGACATCAACGACGCCAGTCACCACATCGCCCTGGTGAAAGCGCAACACGGCAAAAGGCGTAATGCCCAGAAAGCCGCTCAGTCCCAGCAGGGTGATGATGGACAGGCGGAAATCCGATCGAAGGCGTTGAAACATGGAAAAGGTTTCCGACGAAGGTCGCGTAGTGGTCCCAAGCGTAGCCGAACAAGTCCGACAGGTCGTCATGTCTGGCTATTTTTTAACAATGTTTCATGGTGCGTACAGGTTAATACGCAGCATTTCCCGGAGCAGACCGGAAAGCCCACATTAATTACAGGGAATTGATAACGTAACTCCGCATTCCGGAAACCAAAATTTACCAAGCAGTAAAAAATGGGCATCTATACTGGGATCAGCTGAAAATTCACGGTTACGGTTGTCTATGCCCAACACCTCCACTCCGCAATCAGATCAGGAACTGCTCAACGCCCGCCTCGAACAGGCGAATCAGCAACTCCTGCAGTCAGAAAAACTGGCCGCCATTGGCCAGCTTGCCGCCGGCGTCGCTCACGAAATCAACAATCCTGTGGGCTATGTCTATTCCAACCTGCAAACCCTGGACACCTATCTCAACGACCTGTTCAGGCTGACCGAGGCGGTGGACAGCGCCAGCTCCCTGGACGACCTCCGGCAGATCAAACAGAACATTGACTATGACTATCTGAGGGATGACCTCCGGGACCTGCTGGCAGAGTCCAGGGAGGGCATAGAGCGGGTCAAGACCATCATCGCGGCGATGAAGGACTTTTCCCACATCGAGGAGGAAGCGTTCAAGCCGGCGGATATCCATCGGGGTATCGAAACCACCCTGAACGTGGTCAACAACGAACTCAAGTACAAGGCCGAAGTGGTGCGGGAGTTCGGACAGCTGCCGGAGGTGGAATGCATCATCTCCCAGATCAACCAGGTAGTGATGAATCTGCTGGTCAATGCTGCCCACGCCATCGAAACCTTTGGCCGGATCACCATTCGCACCCGCCAGGAAGGTGACAGCATCATCATCGAGGTGCAGGACACCGGCAAAGGCATCTCGCCCGAACACCGGCATCGGATCTTCGAACCGTTCTTTACGACCAAGCCGGTCGGCAAAGGCACGGGCCTGGGTCTTTCCCTGTCTTTCAATATCATCGAAAAGCACCAGGGCAGCCTCGACGTGGATAGTGCACCCGGCGAAGGCACCTGCTTCCGCCTGACCCTGCCGGTCACCCAGCCAGACACCGACAACGAACAACCCCGGCGAGACGGAGACAAGTCATGATCAAGATCCAGCTGGTGGACGATGAACGCAACATCCTCAGCGCCCTGCGCCGGCTGTTCAAACCGGAGGGCTGGGAAGTCCACACCTACGACAATGTCGAGGAAGCCCTTGGCAGTCTTCAGGAACACGAGTACGCGGTGATCATCTCGGATTACCGGATGCCCACCGCTGACGGCGTCACCTACCTGCAGTTTGCCAAACAGCGCCAGCCGGATGCCATCCGCCTGGTGCTCAGCGCCTACGGTGATCGGGATTCCATGATCAAGGCCATCAACCGGGCGGAGGTGCATCGCTACCTGTCCAAGCCCTGGGAAGACCATGAGGTGGTGAGCGCCATCCGCTCCGCCATCGATCTGTACCAACTGAAAAAAGAGAATCAGCGCCTGCGGGAGGAAAATGACCGGCAGAAAGACATGCTCCGAGCCCGTGAGGAGGAGCTGTTGCGACTGGAAACCGAGAACCCCGGCATCACCCGGGTACAGCGGGATACCGATGGCTCGGTGCTGATTGGCGATGATGACTGAACGGGACCGGCGCAATGCCTGATTTCAGCCCGGAAGACAACAAGCTGGCCCTGAAGGTTGTGTTCTATGGCCCGGCCCTGAGCGGCAAGACCACCAACCTGATGCAGCTGCATTCCCTGCTCAACCCCGAGCGCAAGGGCGAGCTGATGGTGCTCGAGACCCGGGACGACCGCACCCTGTTTTTCGACATGCTGCCCATCGGACTGCGCAGCGGCTCCGGCCTGGACCTGAGGCTGAAGCTCTATACCGTGCCCGGGCAGGTACAGCATGACAGCACCCGCAAGGCGGTCTTGTCCCGTGCCGATGGCGTGGTATTCGTGGCCGACTCCCAGGTCGCCCAGCAGGATAACAATGCCATCGCCTTCGGCAACCTCGAAGATAACCTGGACAAGGTGGGACTGGACATCGACACCCTGCCGATGGTGGTCCAGTTCAACAAGCGGGATCTGCCCTCCGTCGTTGAGGAAGCGGAACTGCAGTCACGCTGGGCCGGCACGCCCTGGGCCCCGCTGGCCATGGCCTCCGCCCTGCAGGGCAAAGGTGTCATCGAAACCTTCCGCGCCCTGCTCGATCGCCTGTACACGGTCATCAATGCCGAGTTTGATCTTGCCGGCAAGCATGACATTGACCGGGCCACCTTCATTGGCCGGTTGAGCGCCAGTCACGGAGTCGGTGATGCGTAACTTCGAGGACGATCCGACACTGTCAGACCTGCTGACTCCGGACCAGATCCGGAGACTGGATGGTGCGCTGAGCGGGCTGTGCCGGGAACCGGTAGCGATCAGCGAAAACCGCACGGAAGATGCCGTCCCGGTGGAATTCAACCTGGAAACCGTCGGCTGGCTGAGTGGAGGTGCCTCTGCCGGGGAACGGAAAGCCGCTGCCGAGCTCGTGTCCTTCCTGATGCTGTTCGTGGCCAAGTACCGACTCGCCGCCAACATTCATCATGACACCACCGAAGCCAGCTACGCCGAAC
This sequence comes from Marinobacter sp., assembly GCA_014762755.1. Lineage (GTDB taxonomy): Bacteria > Pseudomonadota > Gammaproteobacteria > Pseudomonadales > Oleiphilaceae > Marinobacter. The sequence goes on along the minus strand of JABURI010000133.1, from coordinate 5,713 downwards.
TGCAGCGCCAGAACGAGGCTCTCAAGGCGTCCGAAGCAAAGTACCGTGAACTGTCTGACCAGCTGCAGCAAAAAGTGGATGAGCAGGTCGCCGTGATCCGCCAGACCCAGCAGGAACTCTACGAAAGCGCCCGGCTTCGCTCTGTTGGTCACCTGGCCGCGGGTGTCGCCCATGAGATCAACAATCCCGTCGGGTTTATCAGCAGCAACCTGCGGGTAGCCCGGGACTACGTGAAGAACCTGGAGCCTCTGCTGCCGGAAACCACCGAGAACCGGGAGTTGCTGGAGGATTTCAATGATCTTCTCAGCGAATCGATCGAGGGCACCGACCGCATTGCCGATATTGTCGCGGACCTGAAGACCTTCTCCAGCATCGATCAGGCCGACAATGCCCTGTGTGACCTGAACAGCCTGCTACGGAGCGCGATTCACCTGATCCAGACCGAGTACAACCACAGCCTGAGTATCGCGGAGAGCCTGGCGGAGTTGCCCAGGATTCCGGGCCACCCTTCCCGGCTGTCCCAGACCCTGTTCAATCTGCTCGACAATGCGGCCCAGGCAGTGGGTGACAACGGCCGTATCCTGGTCCGCACCCTGACGGACAATACCGGTATCCAGGTGATCATCCAGGACAACGGCTGCGGCATTCCGGACAAGGTTCGCAGCCAGGTCTTCGATGCGTTCTTCACCACCCGGCCGGTGGGTTCCGGCACCGGATTAGGGCTCACCGTGGCCCGGGATAGCGTTCGGGCCCACGGTGGCCAACTGACACTCGACAGCCAGGAAGGGGCGGGCACCCGCGTCGTCCTCTCCCTGCCAGTCCAACAAGGTTCCTGAATGGCAAAACGCTACGCATCCCTGTTTTACGGAAACGATACCGACAAGCATCCGGACCCGGGGCCGGCGGCGAAAACCGCCCCTTATCGCCTGCTGCTGGTGGACGACGAACCCAACATCCTGGCGTCCCTGCGCCGGGTGTTCCAGCGGGAAAACTACGAACTGCTGTTTGCCCGCAGCGGTGCCGAGGCCCTGAAAATCCTGGAAAAGCAGCCGGTCGAGCTGATCATGACCGACTTCATGATGCCCGGCATGAATGGCAGCGAACTGCTTCGGGAAGTCCGTGAGCGCTGGCCCCAGACCATACGCATCATGCTCACCGGCCACGCCAACACCGATGCGGTGATGGGCTCAATCAAGGACGGCGCTGTCTACCGCTTCATCCTCAAACCCTGGAACGACGACGACATCCGGCTGACCATTGCCCTGGCCCTGGAGCAATACGAGCTGATGCAACGTAACCGGTCCCTGGAGCAACAGACCCAGAAACAGGGCCGGGACCTGGAGACCATCAGCAAGCTGACCGCCACCAACCGCAGTCAGCTGGCCATCCTGCTGCACAAGAAAGGCTGGCTCAATCCCCAACAGATCCAGCAACTGCACCGGGAAATGCAGAGCCAGAAAACGCCGGTGGTGCGCCAGCTGCTCAAGCATGACTGGGTGGATTTTCAGAAGGTCTTCGAGCTCCTGCGGGACGACATGCTGTTCGAGGAGGTGGACCTCCGGGAGTTCCAGCCCGACCCCAGCCTGCTGTCCCTGATCCCCCCGAAGATCTGTACCCGCCAGCTGGTTCTGCCGCTGCGGGTCAGTGGCCAGCGTCTGCGCCTGGCCATGGTGGACCCCATGGACATCAACCTGATCGACGAACTCGGGTTCATGACCGGCTACACCGTCCACCCGCTGCTGTGCGAGACCTCGCAGATGCAGAGCAAGCTGGCGGAAATCTTCGGGGACACCAACGATCTGGAGGACATCACTACCAAGGTGGGCTCCGACGATCCCTACGAGGGTATCGAGATCGTCCTCGATGAGGACACCGACCAGGAATCCCTGGAACAGCTGCTGGGCAGTTCCGAGGAGCCGCCGGCAATCCGGCTGGTGAACGCCATTATCCTGGAAGCCTTGCGCCTTGGCGCCAGTGACATCCACATCCATCCCCGCACCAAGTCGCTGGTGGTGCGCTACCGCATTGACGGCGTCCTGCAGGACAAGATTCATATTCCCACCAACCTGCTGATGTCGGTGGTCTCGCGCATCAAGGTCATGGCGGAACTGGATATCACCGAACGGCGGCGGCCCCAGGATGGCCGGATCACCGTCAAGACACCCATGCGCATCGTCGACCTGCGGATCTCCACCCTGCCCACCATCAACGGTGAAAAGGTGGTCATGCGGGTACTGGAACGCCAGTCCTCGGCCCAGTCCCTGGAAGACCTGGGGCTGTCGCAGCACAACCTGGCACGGCTCAAGCACGTCATTGCCAAGCCCCAGGGCATCATCCTGGCCACCGGCCCCACCGGCAGCGGCAAGACCACCACCCTGTATGCCCTGCTGCAGCACAATGCCTCGCCGGAGCGCAATTACGTCACCATCGAGGACCCGGTGGAGTTCCACGTCGACATGGCCGGCCAGGTACCGGTCAAGGACCGCATCGGCCTGGACTTCGCCAGTGTTCTGCGGGCGATCTTGCGCCAGGATCCGGACGTGATCCTGCTCGGCGAGATCCGGGACGAAGAAACCGCCGACGTAGCCTTCCACGCGGCGATGACCGGTCACCTGGTCTATTCTACCCTCCATACCAGTTCCGCCGCCGCCACCGTGGCACGGTTACTGGATCTGGGCCTCAAGCCCTTTGTCCTGGCCTCGGCGCTGGAAGCCATCATTGCCCAGCGCCTGGTACGGCGGATCTGCACCCACTGCCGGGAAGAAACCGACCGGCCGACGGAAGTTCTTGAACAGCTGGGACCGCAGTTCCTGAGTGAAGAGCTGCGCTTCTACCGGGGCCGGGGCTGCGAGAAATGCCACAAGGGCTACAAGGGCCGGGTCGCCATCCACGAGGTGCTGACCATGAACGAGAAGCTCCGGATTGCCATTACCGAAGGGGCCAGCGCCATGCAGATCGAAACCCTCGCCCGGGAAAAGGGCATGATGGTTCTGCTGGATGACGCCCTGGAGAAACTGCGCGACGGCCTGACCACCGCCGACGAAATCCTGCGACTGCTGGGCCCCCAGGTACTTCATGGTTAACGCGCTCAAGCGACCGGCCTTCTGGTACTGCCTGACCCTGGCCCTGGCCATTTCCCTGGGCTCCGTGGGTCTGATTATCCTGATCGATTTCGGCATCAGCGGGCCCGAGGGCGTTGGCCGGCTGGCTCTTCGCCCTGGTGGCGGGCTGGTCGCGTTGACTCTGTGCGCTACCTTTCTGGCGCTGTTGCTGCGGTATCGCTGGCTGGCGACCGGGCTGGGCTTGGGCCTTATTGCCCTTGCCTCGCTGCTGACACTGGCACCCCGTTTACCCGACAGCGACTGGCTGGACATCGCCGCTCTCAACCCGTTACTGCTGCTGGTGATTCTCCTGATCAGCCTCAGCGGGCTGGCCGCCATGCACCTGTCCCGCGGCTGGTTTGTCGGGTTGGTCTGCGGCCCCATGGTATTCGGGCTTGGCGTGCTGTCGCTGTTTTCTCACTGGTATACGGGACTGTCCGCCCTGGGACTGGGCAATCTCACTGAAGCCACCCTTGTCCTCAGCCCTCTGGTGATGCTTGCGGGTTTGACCCTGCCGTTCCTGTATTCCATTTACCACAGCGAAGTGCAGTTCTATTCCAAGGGTCTGCTGGTACTGGGTATCCTGGGCATTCTGGTTACCAGCCTGAGCTGGCACGCCTTGCGTCTGCAATCCGGGGAGCGCCTGATCGAACGGGCCGAGTCACTGGTGAGCCAGCTTGAGGCCTCCACCAACTCCGCCTTCGACGTCAAACTGGCTTTGATCCGCCGCCTGGCCGAGCGTTGGGAGCTGCTCGATGGTGTTCCGCCGGAAAGTTTCTGGGAGCAGGAAGTGGGCAGCTACCTCCGGGATTTCCCGGACCTGCGGCTGATCAGCATCCTCAACCGCCAGCACACCCCGATACGCACCGAGTCCCGGACCCTCGACTATCGGGGCTGGCTGGAAATTTTTCTGTCAGACCAGCAAAACCGGAATTGGCTCGACCACACCATCGAGTCCCGAAGCGCGCACCTGAGTGCGCCACTGACGGACTACCAGGACCGTTATCACGCGGCCATTGCGGTTCCAATCACCCCGGGCCCGGGGTATTCGTGGTCGGTTCTTGCCGTAGTGGATCTCGAGACCGTCTACCAGAAATTGATGGCCTACTATGACGGCAACCTGCACATCAAGGTATACCACCACGGCCAATCCGTCTTCGATAGTGCACCGGACATTCCCCCGGCCCAGGAATCCCTGCTGGCCTCCCAGCGGATCACGCCACACCACGACAGCGAGCGCCGAATCGAGGTCTACACCCGCAGAGGCAGCCTTCCCCCGGGCGAGCTCTACCTGCCGCCGGCGGTGCTGTTCACCGGCCTGGGACTGAGTTTCCTGGTGATGCTGTCGCACTTTTTCTGGCGTCAGTCCGAACAACGGACCCGAAGTCTGGCGGAGCTGAACGAGGTGCTGAACCAGCATCTGGAGGAAGAGCGGGATCTTCGGACAACCAATGAGACCCTGTCCCGGGAACGGGACCAGTTTTTCGCCCTGTCTCCGGACATGTTCTGCATCGTTGACCTGAACAGCCATTTCTTCGAGCTCAACGAAACCTTTGTCCATACCCTGGGCTACACCCGCGACCAGCTGCTGGGCAGCTCCTACATGGACCTGATCCACGCCGAAGACCACGAGAAGGTCATCCGGGCGGTGCAATCTCTGACCGAAGGTCATGAGGTCAAGGACCTGCTGATCCGGGCCCTGGATCATGACGGGAACCCGCACTGGTTGCAGATCAATGCCATCCTCAGTGCCGACGACCTGATCTACGTGGTTGCCAGGGACACCACCGACCAGCTGGCGATTGAAGAAAAGCTGAGGGAAAACGAGACCCTGCTCAAGCTCGCCGAGCGCCTGGCGCTGCTGGGTGGCTGGGTGGTTGACTTGTCAACGGGCCAATCGGCCTGGTCGGATGGAGTCTGTGATATCCACGAATTACCGCGGGGTCAGGCGCCGAACATGGAGGACGCCATCAACTTCTATGTCGACGAACACCGGGAGCAGATCCGGGCAGCGGTGCTACTCTGCGTGGAAACCGGCATTCCGTTCGATGAGGAGCTACAGATACGCACCGCCAAGGGCAACCTGCGCTGGGTCCGGTCCATCGGTCATGCAGTACAAGACGATGAGGGCAAGGTAATAAAACTTCAGGGCGCGTTCCAGGACATCACCGCCAGCCATCAGGCAATGGAGCAGATCCGGCGCTATGCGGAACGACAGGCGAACATCTTCGAGAGTATCACCGACGCTTTCTTTACCCTCGATGCCGACTGGCGTTTTACCTACGTCAACCGAAAGTCAGAAGAACTCCTGCATAAAAAGCGGGAAGATCTGATCGGACACAGTCTGTGGGAAATGTTTCCCGAGGCCATCGGGACAGAATTCGATGACCAATACCGCCATGCCATGGAAAACGGCGAATCCGTTTCTTTTGAAGCGTATTACGCGCCTCTGGATAATTGGCTCGAAGTCAGCGCCTACCCGTCGGACGAGGGCCTTGCGGTCTACTACCGGAGCATCCGGGAGCGCAAGGAAGCCCAGCAGAAACTGGAAGCGGCTATGGCCGAACTGGAGCGCAGCAACCGTGAACTCCAGGACTTCGCCTTCGTCGCCT
>JABURI010000186.1 GCA_014762755.1 Marinobacter sp. | reverse complement strand
TTAACGCTCTTTAAAGGCATTACGTGCACAAGCTTCAGCATCTCGGGTTTCACCTATTAATCTGCGCGCATTCACTCCTCTGGTCTGCCAACGCCAGGGACCGGTCCTGCCTCGGGAGTGATGACAAAAACAAGCTGATTGAGGTGACAACAATGTTTATCAAGCGAACCCTGTCCTTTGTGGCGGCTGCGGCCGTCTCCATGTCTGCCATGGCCTGGCAGCCCTCCGGGAAAGTGGAATGTCTTGCCCCGGCCGATCCCGGTGGCGGTTGGGACTTTACCTGTCGTAGCGTCGGTAATGTGATGCAGGATCTTGGCCTGGTCGAGGGTACCGTTCAGACCGTCAACATGGCCGGCGCCGGTGGCGGCGTGGCCTATGCCCACACCGTGAGCAAGCGGGCCGAGGACAACAAATTACTGGTCGCCGCATCTACGGCAACCACCACCCGTCTCGCACAGAAACAGTTCCCGGGCATGAACGCCGACATGGTGACCTGGGTCGGTGCGCTGGGTGCGGATTACGGCATCATCGCCGTCAGCAAGGATTCCCAATACCAGAACCTGAACGAGTTGATGGATGCGGTGAAGGCGAACCCGAAATCCGTCAAGTTTGCCGGCGGCAGTGCCCGCGGCGGCTGGGACCACCTGAAGGTGCTGATTGCGGCCAAGGCCGCCGGAGCCGACAAGCTGCCTGCCATTCCCTACCTCTCCTACAACAACGGTGGTGAGGCCATGACCCAGGTGGTCGGTGGCCAGGTGGACGCCTTTACCGGTGACATTTCCGAGGCGACCGGCTTCATGGAGTCCGGGGACCTGCGGGTGATCGCGGTGCTGGCGGACGAACGCCTGCCGGGCAAATTCAGTGATATTCCGACGGCAAAGGAGCAGGGTATTGACGCCGTGGGCCCGAACTGGCGTGGCTTCTATATGCCCAAGGGGGCTGACGAGGCGGCCAAACAGTACTGGGTTGAGGCTGTGGATACCCTGTACGCGAGCGAGGAATGGAAGCAGGTCATGAAGAGCAATGGTCTGATCCCGTTCCACCCGCCTGCGGACCGGTTTGATGAGTTTGTCCGTAACCAGGTTCAGGACATCGAGAACCTGTCGCGCGAAATCGGGTTGCTGAAATGACCAGTTTCGGTGATCGCATCCTCGGCCTGGGCCTTCTGGTCCTCGCCGTTGCCTATGGCTGGGCCGCCCAACAGTGGCCCGAGCCATTCGGTGGCGCGGAAAGCGTGGGCCCGGAAACCTTCCCGACGATTCTGTCGGTGGTGTTGGTGGCCGGCAGCCTTTATCTCATGATCAAGCCTGATCCTGATGCACAGTGGCCGATCGGCAAATCGGCCCTGGAGCTGGTGGTCTCGGTGGTTGTGCTGATCGTCTATGCCCTGCTGCTGGAGCCGCTGGGCTTCATCATCGCTACTACCCTGGCGGTGGGTACCCTGAGCTGGCGAATGGGTGCGGCGCCAAAGCGGGCATTCCTGACCGGCCTGATCAGCGCGGTGGTGGTGTTCGTGCTGTTTAACTACGGCCTGTCCCTGAGCCTGCCCCTTGGCGTGCTGGAGGTGAACTGATGGAAACCCTCGGCTTTCTCATGGAGGGATTCGCGGTCGCGCTGACCCCTTACAACCTGATGTTTGCCCTGTTCGGGGCATTCGTGGGCACTCTGATCGGGTGTCTGCCCGGGCTGGGCCCGGCCAACGGTGTTGCCATCCTGATCCCGCTTGCCTTCACCCTGGGCCTGCCCCCGGAAACGGCGATGATCCTCCTGACTGCGGTCTATGCCGGCGCCATGTATGGCGGGCGGATCTCCTCGATCCTGCTCAACATTCCCGGTGACGAACCGGCAATGATGACCTGCCTTGACGGCTATCCCATGGCGCAAAAGGGCCGGGCGGCGGACGCCCTGGCCGTATCCGCCATCGCCTCCTTTGCGGGCGGCCTGATTGGTACCATCGGCCTGATCATGCTCGCTCCGGTGCTGGCGAAGTTTGCCCTGACCTTCGGCCCGGCCGAGTACTTCGCCCTGTTCCTGCTGGCCTTCGCCACCCTGGGCGGCATTACCGGCAAGAACCCGATGAAGACCGTCATTGCGGCAACGCTGGGCATCATGATCTCCACGGTGGGCATCGACATCTCGACCGGCACCCAGCGCTACACCTTCGGTGTGCTGGAACTGTATGAAGGCATCGATTTCATTCTGGCGATTGTCGGCCTGTTTGCCATCTCCGAGCTGTTGTTCTTTGTGGAGCATCGGATGGGTGGCGGCCGGGAGAAGATGACCGTCGGCAAGCTCAGCCTGAGCCTGAAGGAGTTGGTGACCACCATCCCGACGCAACTGCGCGGCGGTGTCCTGGGCTTCATCTCCGGTGTCCTGCCGGGCGCGGGCGCCTCTCTGGGGAGCTTCATCAGCTATACTCTTGAAAAACAGGTGGTTGGCAAGAAGGGCACGTTCGGCGAGGGCGATATCCGCGGTGTGGTGGCGCCGGAAGCCGGCAACAATGGCGCCTCCTCCGGCGCCCTGGTGCCGATGCTGACACTGGGGGTCCCGGGCAGCGGTACCACCGCGGTACTGCTGGCGATGCTCATCTCCCTGAACATCACGCCGGGCCCGCTGATGTTTACACAGAACGCCGACATCGTCTGGGGTGTCATTGCCGCCCTGCTGATCGGAAATGTGCTGTTGCTCGTGCTCAACATCCCTCTCGTGGGTTTCTTCGTGAAGCTGCTGTCGGTGCCCCCGATGTACCTCCTGCCCATCGTGACCATGGTCGCGTTTGTGGGCATCTACTCCATCAGCCACAGCACCTTCGATCTGTATTTCATGGTGGCCTTCGGCGTCGCCGGCTATTTCCTGCGCAAGCTGGAAATTCCCCTGGTGCCGATCATTCTGGGGCTACTGCTCGGGCCCGAAATGGAGAAGAATCTGGGCCATGCCATGGTCCTGTCCGATGGCGACTGGAGCATCCTCTGGGCCAGCCCGCTGGCGATGGGGCTCTGGATCGTTGCCGGCCTTGGCCTGGTACTGCCATACCTGATCGGCCCGCTGCTTCGCCGTCGGATGAATGCGGCCATGAAGGAATCACCGGTCAGCGACTGACCGTCTCGATATTGCTCCCACCTGACGATCTGTTGTCAGTCTTTGCACTGGGCCCTGCCCGGTGCTTTTTTATGTCCGGCGGGCTGATAGACTCTCAGCAATGAGTTCCAACAATAATCAGAAGGAGAGGGCGGGATGAAGGTGATGGTGCTGGGAGCAACCGGATTGACTGGCCAGTTGGTGGTGCAGCAGTTGCTGGCCCGGGACGTGATCAGCAAAGTGGTCGTGCCGGTGCGCAAGCCGATGTCACTGGAACATCCAAAGCTGGACCAGCATGTGGTGAACTTTGACGATCTCACCGCCCATGCCGGTATCTTTGCCGTGGATGCCCTGGTCTGCTGCCTCGGCACCACCATCAGGAAAGCCGGCTCCCAGGAGAATTTCCGGAAGGTGGACTACGGTTATGCGCTGGCCGCGGCGAAACTGGCCCGGGAGCAGGGCGCGAAGTCCCTGATCCTGATGTCGGCCATCGGTGCGTCCTCCTCATCCACCATTTTCTACAACCGGGTGAAGGGTGAGCTGGAGGACGCTGTCCGGGAGCTGGACTTTCCCTACCTTTCCATCTACCACCCGAGCCTGCTGCTGGGTGATCGCCAGGAACATCGGGGCGGCGAAGAGCTGGGCCAGATGGCCATGCCTCTGGTGAACCGGGTGCTGATCGGTCCCCTCGACAAATACCGGGCGATCAAGGCCGAGACCGTGGCCGAGGCCATGGTGAATGAGGTATGCGGTGTCTCGTCGGCAGAGCCGGCAGAGCGTGTGGTTCAGATCCGGGAGTACCCCGATATTGTCGCCCTCGCTGGTTAACCGCCTTATTTCCCGTTGAGAATTCCCACCACCAGGCGGCCGGCCAGACCAATCAGCACAGCACCGAACACCCTTTCGAACCAGACCGCCCGTTGCCGGAGCGCATCCAGCCATCGGGGGTTGGAGAACAGCCAGGCCACGATCAGGTACCAGCTGGTGTCAATGATCAGGGCCGTGGCGGCATAGCCGAATTTCGCCAGCAGGCTGGTGTCGGTGCCGACTACCTGGCTGAACAGGGCCAGGAAGAAGACGGCGATCTTCGGATTGAAAAAGGCAATCAGGAAACCGTCCCGGGCCGCGCTTTTGGTGGTCGGCGCATCCGGCAACTCCTGGTTTTCCTGCCGCTTTGCCATCAGGCCTTTGACTCCGAGCCAGGCCAGGTAACCTGCGCCACCCCATTGCAGAATCGAGAAGGCGGTGGGGGAGGCGGTAATGATGGCCGCCAGCCCGAGAATGCTCAGGAAGGCGTAGATTCCCACGCCGACACCGTGGGACAGGGCGGTAATGACACCGTTACGCCGGCCACCGGTCAGGGTCTGTTTGAGCACCAGTGCCAGCGATGGGCCGGGGGACATGGCGCCAAGAATGCAGATGGTGACGACGGTGAGCCAGGTGGCAAGTGTCATGGCGGATCAGTCCTTTGCGAGTCAAGCGGGCTGCCAATTCTAGCAGCCCGCACCCGTCAAAAAACCTGGGAACTGCAATCAATTCAGATGCTAATCACCGTTCAGAATCCAGCGCGCGGCTTTCTCCGCGATCATCAGTGTGGGTGAGTTGGTGTTGCCGCTGGTAATGGTCGGCATGACGCCGGCGTCGACCACCCGAAGGCCTGCCACTCCCCGGACCCGAAGGTGCGGATCGACCACGGCCAGCTCGTCGTCCGGCCGACCCATGCGGGTGGTGCCTACCGGGTGGAAAATGGTGGTGCCGATATCCCCGGCCAGTTTGGTCAGCTCTTCATCGGTCTGGTACTGCAGGCCGGGTTTGTATTCCTCCGGCTGGTATTTGGCGAAGGCTGGCTGACCGGCAATGCGTCGGGTCACTCTCAGCGAATCCGCCGCCACCTTCCGGTCTTCCGGCGTGCTCAGATAATTGGGCGCAATGGCCGGTGATTGCCGAGGATCGCTGCTACGGATACGCACAGTCCCGCGACTGGTCGGGTTGAGGTTACAGACGCTGGCGGTGATGGCCGGGAAGTCGTGTAACGGCTGGCCAAACGCATCCAGGCTCAGCGGCTGGACGTGGTATTCGATGTTGGCGTGCCGGTATTCCTCTGAACTGCGGGTGAACAGGCACAGCTGTGACGGCGCCATGCTCATCGGGCCGGAACGGGAGATCAGGTATTCGAGGCCGATGCGTGCTTTGCCAACCAGTGAATTGGCCATGGTGTTTAGCGTATTTGCGCCTTGCACCTTGTAAACCGACCGGATCTGCAGGTGGTCCTGAAGATTCTCGCCCACACCGGGGAGATCATGGATTACCGGAATGCCGTGTTCTTTCAGCAGGTCCGCGGGACCGATGCCGGATAGTTGCAGCAGCTGGGGCGAGCCGATGGCCCCTGCCGAGAGAATCACCTCGCGTTCCGCCCTTGCGATAACCTCTCCCTCGCCGGGGCGTTCGACGCGGACGCCGGTGCAACGGGGCCCGGACCCGTTCGTCTCGGTCTCCAGTCCAAGGACGTGGGTCGAGTGCCACAGCGTGAGATTGGGCCGCTTCTCAGCCGCCTTCAGGAAGGCCTTGGATGTGTTCCACCGCCAACCGGAACGCTGGTTCACCTCGAAGTAATCGACGCCCTCGTTGTCTCCCCGGTTAAAATCCCGGGTTCGCGGAATCCCCGCCTCCACGCAGGCCGTGGCGAAGTCCTCGAGGACCCGCCATTTCAGGCGCTGGCGTTCCACGCGCCACTCGCCACCGCTGCCGTGGTACTTGTGGTGTTCGTCGTCGGCATCGCCGCCGTCATCCAGCCGGTGATGGTCTTCATGGTGCATGAAGTCCGGCAGGCAGTTGTCCCAGGTCCAGGCGTCCTCGCCGGTGATCTCTGCCCACTGGTTGTAGTCCCGGGCCTGGCCGCGGATGTAGAGCATGCCGTTGATGCTGGAACAGCCACCCAGGGTTTTGCCGCGAGGGTAGATCAGGGAGCGGCCATTCAGGCCGGGATCCGGTTCGGTGCGGAAGCGCCAGTCCGTGCGCGGGTTGTCGATGCAATACAGGTACCCCACCGGAATGTGGATCCAGTGGTAGTTGTCGCGGCCACCGGCCTCGATCAGCAGCACCCGGTTGTCCGGATTCGAACTGAGTCGGTTGGCCAGCAGGCAGCCGGCGGTGCCGGCCCCCACGATGATGTAATCGAAACTCTGCGCGTGTCCCTGTGCCTTGTTGTTGTCGGACATGGCATTCTCCCGCTTGGTATTTCTCTTGCTGCGTCTGTTATTTGGCTGTCGGCATCACGAATTCGGCACCGTGCTCGATGGACTCGGACCAGCGCTGCATGATGGACTTCTGGCGGGTGTAGAACTTGACCCCTTCTTCACCGTAGGCGTGGGTATCGCCAAACAGGGAACGTTTCCAGCCGCCAAAGCCGTGCCATGCCATCGGTACCGGGATGGGAACGTTGATGCCCACCATGCCCACCTGGATGCGGCGACCAAACTCGCGGGCCACATGGCCACTCTCGGTAAAGCAGCTGACGCCATTGCCGAACTCATGGTCGTTGATCAGTTGGATAGCGGTGGCAATGTCCGGAGCCCGGACACAGACCAGAACCGGGCCGAAGATTTCCTCACGGTAGATGGTCATCTCGGGAGTGACGTTGTCAAACAGAGTGCCACCCATCCAGAAACCGTTCTCGCAGCCTTCGCCGGTGGTGGAGGCATCGAAGTCACGGCCGTCGACCACCAGCTCGGCGCCTTCTGCTACGCCCTTGTCAATGTAGCCGGTGATGCGCTGATGCGCCGCGGCCGTCACGATCGGGCCCATTTCGGCATCCAGTTCCTCGCCGTTCTTGACTTTCAGGGTGCGGGCCCGCTCGGCAAGCTGCGGCACGATTTTGTCGGCCACATCGCCCACAAGCACCGCAACACTGATCGCCATGCAGCGCTCGCCGGCGCTGCCATAGGCGGCACCGATCAAGGCGTCAACTGCCTTGTCGAGGTCGGCGTCGGGCATGACCACCATGTGGTTCTTGGCACCACCGAGGGCCTGGATGCGCTTGCCATGCTTCGCGCCCTTCTCGTACAGGAGGTTGGCAATCGGCGTGGAGCCCACGAAACTCAACGCCTGAACATCCGGATGTTCGATCAGGGCTTCGACGGCGTCCTTGTCACCCTGAACCACGTTGAAGGCGCCGTCCGGCAGGCCGGCCTGCTTGAGCAGATCAGCGATCATCAGTGATGCACTGGGATCCAGCGGGCTGGGCTTCAATACAAAGGTATTGCCGGCGGCAATGGCGACCGGGAACATCCACATGGGCACCATGGCAGGGAAGTTGAACGGGGTCACGCCGGCCACCACGCCGAGGGGTTGCCGGGTGGTCCAGTTGTCGATCCCGGTGCTTACCTGCTCGGTGTAGTCGCCTTTCAGCAACTGGGGAATGCCGCAGGCAAATTCGACGATATCAATACCCCGGCTCACCTCACCCTGGGCGTCGGTAAAGACCTTGCCGTGCTCGGCGGTAATGGCGCGCGCCAGATGATCTTTGTGCTGGTTCAGCAGTTCCAGGAACTTGAACATCACCCTGGCCCGACGGATGGGTGGGGTATCTGCCCAGTCCGGGAAGGCGGCATTGGCGGCGGCAACGGCGGCATCCACATCTGCGCGATTGGCGAGTGCAACCTGACCGGTCACCTGGCCGGTGGCCGGGTTGAACACATCCTGGGCCTGGCCTGAGATGCCGGATGATATTTCGCCATTGATATAATGCTGAATGGTTGCTTGAGTCATGGGATGCCCCTTTGTTCTTGCAGGAAAACGCTTACAATCTCCGGAATCAGGTATCAAAAGCCTGATGGGGTGGCGTTTGTTTGATAATTGATCAGTCAGGCTAGATCGGATTGAAGCCCGGATCAATTGAGATTTTCAAAACCTGGATATAAGGTTTACTTATATCATTTGAAAGGAGCGGCGTTCCCATGCATCCATTACAGAGTCTTCGGGCGTTCGTCACTGTGGCCCGTGAAGGCAGTGTTTCCCGCGCGGCCGAGCGTCTGCACCTGACCCAGCCGGCGGTCAGTCTCAAGTTGAAACAGTTGCAGGACGAACTCGATCTGAAACTGTTTCTGCGCAAGCCTCAGGGGTTGGTGCTGACCCCCGATGGCCAGGCGTTGTTGCCATCGGCGGAGAAAGCGTTGGCTGCCATGGCCGCATTCGAGCAGAACGCCCGTGCCCTGCATAGCACGCTCCGTGGGAGGCTGAAGATAGGCACCATTGTCGATCCGGAGTTCATCCGCCTTGGCGCCTTCCTGCACCGGCTGGTTGAACGGGCGCCACAGCTGGAGACCGAGTTGAGGCAGGGCATGAGCGGCAGTGTGCTGGACCAGGTCCGGGATGGTCGACTGGATGTCGGGTTTTTCCTGGCTCCGCCGGGTGTCGGTCCGGGAGCATCCGTGCCGGAGGTTGCCCATCGGGAGCTGGCCCAGTTCCAGTACTATGTGGTTGCCCCGGCTGGTTGGGGTAACAGGGTGGCGACTCCGGAATGGGAGGCGCTGGCAGAGATGCCATGGATCGTCACCCCTGAGGATTCGGTCCACCATCGTTTGCTTCGCAGCACGCTGGACCCTCTGGGGCTCACCCCGCATGGTGTTGCGCAAGTAGACCAGGAGGCCTGCATGCTGGACCTGGTGCGGGCAGGTGTGGGCCTGAGCCTGGCGCGGGATGCACTGGCAATGGCCGAGCGCCAGGAGCGGGGCCTGGTTGTGGTGGAAGGCCTCCAGTTGCCCTGTGCCTTGAGCTTCATCTGGCAGCGAAATCGCGAGGACGAGCCCCTGATTGCCGAGGCCCTTGAGGCGCTGGCCGGAGTCTGGGGGGTACCTGCTGCGGCCTAACCCAGGGTGGCATCCAGAAACATCATGACCACGAACCCGGTCAGAAGACAGAATGTGGACATGATTTTCCACTGCCGGTGATGGGTTTCGGGAATGATTTCATTGCTGATGATGAACAGCATCGCGCCCGCTGCGAAGCCCAGTGTCCAGGGCATGATGGGCTCGGCCAGCCAGACCAGGGTGGCTCCGAAGAGTCCACCGATGGGTTCCGCCAGACCGGTCATCAGGGCAATTCCGAAAGCCTTGATCCGGGAGTAATCAATGGCAAGCAGTGAAAAGGCTACCGCCAGTCCTTCGGGAATGTTCTGCATGCCAATGCCGGTGGCCAGGACATAACCATTGCGGACATCCCCGCCGGCGAAGCCGACGCCCACTGCCATACCCTCGGGAAAGTTGTGCAGGGTGATGGCGATGATGAACAGCCAGATTCCCCGGATATAGGAGGCTTCCGAGCCCTCGCGTCCGAGCTCGAAGTGCTGGTGTGGGAGTTTCTGGTGGACATAGAGCAGGGCGGCCGCGCCTGAGAGAACACCGAAGATTACAATCAGGGCGGCCAGCCAGGTATGGCCGGTGATGGTCTCGCCGTATTCGAGCCCCGGGAGCAAAAGTGAGAAGAAGGAGGCTGCCAGCATGACCCCCGCAGCCGCGGCGAGCATGCCATCCTGGAGCTTGTGAGTGATCGTGCGCACCAGGAAGATCGCCAGAGCGCCCACGCCAGTGGCCAGGCCTGCTAACAGGCTGGAAATGCTTCCCAACCAGATGATACTGGGATCAGCGGACATGCGCGCTCCTGTTGGTTTGTGGTTTCAGCATAGCACCGGGGACGTTTGGCGATTGGTCGTATGGTGAAATACTGTAAATTCGGGCGATAAATCGGGAACAATGACAAAGGGGAGTGACATGAAACTGCCAGAGCCGTTCCAGTACCAACAGATCGACGTTGGCGATGTAACCATTAACGTCGCCCATGCTGGCACAGGTCGCCCCCTCCTCCTGTTGCACGGTTACCCCCAGACCCACCTGATGTGGCACAGGGTGGCGCCGGTGCTCGCCCGGGACTTTCATGTCATCTGCCCTGACCTCAGGGGGTACGGCGACAGCAGCAAACCGGATTCCGGCCCGGACCACTACGCCTACAGCAAGCGGGAGATGGCGGCGGACTTGGTGGCACTGATGCAGTCACTGGGCTATCGGGAGTTCTCGGTGGCAGGCCACGACCGGGGTGCCCGGGTCACCCACCGCCTTTGTCTGGACCACCCGGCGGCGGTCGAGCGCGCCTGCGTGATGGATATAGCCCCGACCCTGCACATGTTCGAGCATACTGACCAGGCGTTCGCTACCGGCTATTACCATTGGTTCTTCCTGATCCAGCCTGACGGGCTGCCCGAACATATGATTGGCCAGGATCCGGGATACTATCTGCGGGAAAAACTTAGGCGGTGGTCGGCACCGAAAGCGGAATTCGAGTCTGAAGCAGTGGCCGACTATGTCCGTTGTTTCTCCGCACCCGAAGCCATCCATGCCAGCTGCGAGGATTACCGGGCCGCAGCCACGATTGATCTGGAACACGATCAGGCAGACCGGGATCGGGGGCGCAGGGTGGAATGTCCCCTGCTGGTACTTTGGGGTAACAAGGGCTTTGTGAACCGTGCCTACGATGTGCTGACGGTCTGGCAGGACTACGCCAATGAGGTCGAGGGTGCGGCGCTGGATTGCGGCCACTTCCTACCGGAAGAAGTGCCGGAAGCCGTGGTCGAGCGACTACAGCGTTTCTTCAAAGCACATTGAGTGACCGGCCGGTTACCCGAAGACCCGGAGTTCAGTTCGTCTTGGCCGTGGGGTATACGGACGTGGCCAACGTTGGCTCGCAACCGATGGCCCCACGCGCCTGTTTATGGGCATGCAGGTACCATCGTCTGCCGCCAGAGCTGAATGTGGTCTCTGTTATTTCAAAGCTGGCGGTCGTGACCGTCGCAGGAACCGGAGTGCTATCTGCGTGCCGGTAGACGCAGCTGGTTTCCAGGCGGAACGCCGTGGCCACGGGTAATGCAATGAAGCCGTCTTCGGTAACACGGGGAGCTCTGCCATCGATGGAAATTACCTTGAGGCAGGGGCCAAAGTGGACCTTGTCGAGATCATCAATGTACTCGCTGAGACAGTGTTGAGCACTCAGCAGAACTTGGTCGGGGGGAATGTTGCCCTGTGTGCCGGAAGGTAGCGACTGACAGCCGCTCAGAATGAAAAGCGCCGAGAGGAAAGGCAGTATACGTGGCATGAGAGTCTCCTTGCCTGTGCCTTTCCTCCCGGTACGCCAGGGTCCTTACTCGAAGGTCCGTGGGCGCAGTGCGTCGGGCTTCAGGAAAGGCTTGTCGCCGGTGTTATCGTGATCGCCCAGAAGCTTACCGTTGACTACTGTTCCATAGTTCGTGTGCTTGTGGAAGTTCAGGAATTTCTCACGGGTCTCTTTCACATCGCCGGTATAGCGCGGATCCTGCGGACGTTCCTGGGAGTTGATGTAGTTGGCCACCTGCCAGGCTTCATCGTCGGTCAGGGATCCGGGCTGCCCCAGGGGCATGTTGTTCTTGATGAAAGAGGCCGCGGTGAAAATCCGGGTCATGCCGGCGCCCCAGTTGTAGGAACCGTCACCCCACAATGGCGGGAACACCACCTGGCCGTCCTTTTTCTGCCCCTGTCCATTGTCCCCGTGGCAGACTGCGCAGTTCTCTGTGTAGACCTGTTGGCCGCGCTCATAGTCCAGTTCGGGTTTTTCGTTACCCAGGTGGCTGAAGCCGCGACCACCAATGTTCTTTTCGTACACAGGGGCGTCCTTGGCCAGCCACTGGTGGTAGGTCATCATGGCCAGCATGTCGTCGCTGCCGTAGGCGGGTGGTTTGCCATTCATGGAGAACGAGAAACAGCCGGCGATCCGTTCTTCCAGGGAGTTTACGTGCTGGTTCTTGCCCCGGAAGTCCGGCAACGTGGTGGCGGCAGGCCAGACCGGCCCGGACCAGTTCTTTCGACCTTCGCCCATGTGGCAGGACTTGCAGTTCATGTCGTTGAAAACGTATTCGCCCCGGTACTGCTGGGTATTCATGAACATGTCCCGGCCCTTGAGAATGACCTTCTTCAGTTCCGGGTGGATGCTGTCATCGTTCTTCAGGTCTTCCACGGTCGGGGCGCTGTGAACGTACTGGCCTTCCTTGAATTCCGGCAGGTT
>JABURI010000269.1 GCA_014762755.1 Marinobacter sp. | reverse complement strand
CTGTACTTTGAGTATAATCAGGACGCTATCGGCGTAATGGTGGATAATACGCTGGTAGCGGTGGCTTTCGTGGGCGAACCCGAATTGCGGATGAACCTGGCAGAACAGTTGAGCTGGCGTATCCGTATGGTGCTGACCACCGGTTTTGCCTCTACCCGCCGCTATCTCGATTATCACGAAAAAATACGCAACATGCTGCCCCAACCCCAGGCCCACCAGCTGCCGTTGATGGGGGTGGACCCCAAATACCAGAACCGCGGGTATGGCCGGCTGCTGCTGAAGACAGTGGAACGGCTTTGTAGCGAAAATCCCCGGGGCAGCGGTCTGGTTCTGGATACCGGCAACAGCCGGTATCTGCCTTTCTACGAATCCGAAGGGTTCAGGAGCCTGGGCAAGATTCGCCTGGGGGATTACGAGGACCATGTGTTGTTCCGCGAGCTGGAGCCTGAGGGCAAGACAGCAGCCTCGAACCCCTGAAGTCATTTGCATCGACAGGAGAAACTGTGTCTGACAGTCTGGATTATGATCTGATCGTTATTGGCGCCGGTTCCGGCGGTGTCCGTCTGGCCCGGATGTCCGCCCAGAAGGGCGCAAGGGTCGCCGTGGTCGAGTCCCGGTATCTCGGTGGCACCTGTGTAAACGTCGGCTGTGTACCGAAAAAACTGTTTGTTTACGGCGCGCACGTTCATGATGACCTGGAAGATGCAGCGGGTTATGGCTGGAATGTACCTCTGGGTGATGTCAGCTTCGACTGGTCCACCCTTGTGGCCAACAAGAATGCTGAGATCGAACGACTCAACGGTATCTACGGTCGCCTCCTGGAAAACGCCGGGGTAACGATTATCCGGGGCAACGCCACGCTCCAGGGCGCCAACACCGTTCAGGTGGGCGACACATCCTACACCACCAAACATATTACCGTGGCCACCGGGAGTTGGCCGGTAATTCCCGATGTACCCGGGAAAGAGCACATCCTGACGTCAAACGAAATGTTCTATCTGCCCCAGCTTCCGAAACATGCCGTGGTCTGGGGTGGTGGCTATATCGCCGTGGAGTTCGCGGGGATTCTCGCCGGGCTGGGTGTGGAGACGACCTTACTCTACCGTGGGGATCTGTTCCTGCGCGGTTTCGATGATGATATTCGGCATTTTACCGAACAGGAGATGCGCAAGAAGGGTGTTAACCTGCGGTTTGGTACCACCATCGAGGCGGTCGAGTCCATTGACACCCACTACCAGGTCAAGCTCAGCACGGGCGAAACCCTGGATACCGGGCTGGTCATGGCCGCAACCGGGCGCCGGGCCCTCGTTGATGGTCTGGGGTTGACTGGCCTGGGCGTGGAGCTGAGTGCCTCCGGCCATATTGTGGTGGATGACGGTTTCCAGACCGCGGTTCCCTCGATCACGGCTCTGGGCGACGTAATCGGTACGCCTCAGCTGACCCCGGTGGCCCTGGCACAGGCAATGGTGCTGTCCCGGCGCCTGTTCGGTGACGGGCAGGGCGAGATGGACTACACCGCCATTCCGACCGCGGTTTTTTGCCAACCCAACATAGGCACCGTTGGCCTGACCGAATTCGAGGCGAGAGACAAGGGCTACAAGCTGAGAATCTACCGCTCCGAGTTCCGACCGATGAAATACACCCTGAGCGGTCGTGACGAGCGGTGTCTCATGAAACTGGTGGTTGACGACGAATCCGACAAGGTGCTCGGCGCCCACATGGTAGGCCCGGACGCCGGGGAGATCATTCAGGGCCTGGCGGTAGCCATCAAGGCCGGGGCGACAAAGGCCGAGTTCGACTCCACACTGGGCATTCACCCGACCTCCGCTGAGGAATTCGTCACCATGAGGGAGCCTGTCGCCTGACAGGCTGGGCCAGCCAGCCGGCTGGCTCTTCACCTCACTCCTCTGGAAGGGCCGTCCAGCGGCCCAGCATTTCCTGAAGCTTTTCTTTCCGGACCGGTTTGGGCAGAAAATCGTTCATCCCGCTGCCCAGGCAAATGGATTCCGTCTCCGGCAATACGTCGGCAGTCAGGGCAATGATGGGAATTCCCTGTTGGCCGTTACTGCGTTCCCATTCCCGTATACGGCGGGTTGCTTCGTATCCATCCATGACAGGCATCTGGCAATCCATCAGGATCAGATCATAACCGTTGTGATTGTGCTGGACGACGCTCACTGCTTCCTGCCCATTGGCGGCAGTATCCGTATGAAATCCCAGGCGTGTCAGCATTACTGAGGCAACTCGCTGGTTGACCAGGTTGTCCTCCACGACGAGGGCACGCGCCAGGCCATCCTCAGTGCTTCTGCTATCAGGGGGCTGCCTGGCGGGAACGGTTCTCGCCGTCGGTCCCAGTTCGAACGGCAACTCAAATCGAAAGCTGGAGCCCTCACCCAGGTCGCTTTCCACCTGGATATGCCCCCCCATTAACTCGACCAAACGCTGGACCAGCGAGAGGCCGAGCCCGGTACCGCCATAACCGCGGGTGTTGCCGGAGTCCAGTTGTTCGAAGGAATTGAAAATATCATGCACGCGCTCGGGCGGCATGCCGGCACCGGAATCGTTCACCGCGCAGTTGAGAAGGATCGTGTTCTCCTCCAAAGGGAAACATCCTGCCCGGACAGCGATAGCGCCGTCAGCAGTAAACTTGATCGCGTTGTCCAGCAGGCCGGCGATTATCTGGCGCATTCTGCCGGCATCCCCGATCACCAGCGGTGTCTCAGGCCATTCCCCATAAAACTCTACGCTGAGTGACAGGCCATGTTGCTCAGCCTGGTGGCGGTAGGAGGCCGCGCAGTTGTTGATCACGCCACGGAGATCAAATTCGCGGTTATCCAATCGCAGCTCGCCGCTGTCTATGTGTGCATAATCGAGGATATCGCTGATCACGGTCAGCAGATCCTCGGTCGATTGACGCGCTGTTTTCAGGTAGTCCCGCTGCCGACAGGAGAGGGGTTCCTCTTCGATGAGGTCGACCATTCCCAGCACCCCGTTGAGAGGGGTGCGCAATTCATGGCTCATTGTCGCCAGAAACTCGGATTTTGCCCGGTTCGCTGCCTCGGCTCTGTCTCGGGCCGATTCTGAAGCTGACAACACCTGATCATGATTCGCCCTCAAGGTCGCCAGGTGTTCAGCGAGTTTATTAAGTTTTCTTTCTATTACATTGATATCCCGGGAACTACCGGAAGCTTTCGAAACCGCCCTGGCATAGTCCCGGTTGATGAGTCGGTCGATTCGTTCCGACAACCCATGAATCGGGGAGAGAATGTTGCCAAGGAAATGCCTGACCACCAGGACAGTAAAGAGCAGTAACGAAGCGCCCACGGCGATGGACGTCCACAGGATCTCCTGTTGCCGGGCCTGCAAAGCGAGTGTGCTGATTCCGACCTCAATGGTGCCTACCCTCAATGCGCCAGAATCAAACCCGAACTCCGGCGCAAACCACTCGTTTGCTTCATTGGTTCCGATGGTCAGAGGCAGTTGCAGGATCTCTGCCTCAAAAGTGAGGTAGTCCCCGGCATCCCCGCTCAGGGGTTCGTCGGATGCCCGAACCATGCCTATTTCGTCACCGATGACGTCCGTCACCCGCACCCACGCGGCATCACTGTACTTAAGTGATTGTGAAAGGATCTGTTCCAGAGCGGTGGTGTTTCCCGACACAACCGGGTACTCCAGGGCAGGGGCAAGACTGTCTGCCAGGATTTGTCCCGCGGTGATGAGATCCTTGCGCGCATCCTCCAGCCTGGCGGATGTAAAAAACACCATCAACACGATAAACATGACCACTGCGGGCAGAGCCCCCAACAGCAGCAGTTTGCGAGACAGTGAAATGTTGGAAGTACCGGTCCTGCTCATTCCCCGACCTCCTCATACCGGGCTCGGGCCTCCTCAAGCTCCCGCTCCAGAGCTTCCTTGCCGGGTAGCGGAATGTTCAGGGATCGCGCCACCTGGCTGTTGATCTCCACGCGATACCGGTCGGGATAAACCGGAGCCGGTAATTCTCCGCTGGCAAAATAGTGTTTCAGCTGCCCGGCAGCGGTGCTCGCCATTGCGGAAAAGGGAGCATAACCGGAGGCCAGGGAACCGGCCTTGACGTAGCTCTGGCTCGGCCCGATAACAATCCGGTTGCGCCGATAGGTGGTCAAGAGAATGTGTTTGATGGTGCTGGGGTTGTAGATACGGTTATCGGACCCCGCCAGCAGGAAATCGCCGTAGCTCAGGGCCCTGACCAGGGTCGGAATAAGATCCTGCTGGGAATCAACGATGAATACACGGGGCTGCAGACCTATCCCGGGCAACTGGTCGAGAACCGGTTCATAAAGCCCGACGGTCTCGGTACTGGCGAGGATGGCCACTTTGGTTGCCTGGGGTAGAACCGCCTTGCCGATCTGCGCCTGCAGATACAGGGGGACATCGTAATAAACCGCGGTTATCTGGCCCGGGTTGGGTGTCACGTAATCCTCGATGAAAGAACTTTCCACCAGCAAGGCCAGTATTGGTGCCTGCCGGTTGGCCTGGCGCATTTTCGAAAAGGAGGAGGGGCCGATAGTCACGATCGGAGCGTCATCCGGGGTTGCAGTCTGGCCATTGGTGAGCGGGCGCAGGGTGATGTCGTCGGGCAGCGAATCTTCCAGCAACTGAGTCATGTGTTGATCCAGCGCCGGGTTGCCGGAACTGGCAATGTAAACCGTGTTTACGGCCAGATCCTGCGCCTGAACGCCGGTCGCCAGGAAAGCCGTGAGCACTGCCGCCAGTAGCAGCACCGGTGGCCAGGTGACCCTGAAACGGTCATGGTTGGTTGTCTGGAAACATCGCGCTCGCTTCATACCATCCCGGGTAAAACGCTGTCCCTGATTATCGTTCAGAAGCGGATCCCCGCTTCTACAAAAAACTGGTTCTGGTCTGCAATGTTATTGTCACTGCTCAAGTCAGGTTCTTCATCGATATAGTGTTGCACTGTCAGTGCCAACTCGCCGGTGAAGTCCGACCGGTAAAAGCTCTTGGCCAGTCTCATGTCCAGACGCTGGAACTCGGACGAGCGCAGCTCGTCAGCCCAGTACATGGCACCAGAAAGACTGAATCCTAAAGGGAGCTCCCGGATTGCCGCGACACTGCCGGAATGTCGGACCGACAACCGCCCAAGCAACTCCACGTTGTAGGTCTTTTCCTCTTCATCATAATCGACTGGCCCGGTATACCAACCATCCTGATCCAGGTAGCCATAGGTCGCCCGGAGTGTCGTCTTCGGATATTGTAGCGCCGCTTCGACTTCAAAGCCTTTCTGATCCAGGGCCACATTGTTGTCGAGGGTCCAGTCATCGAACTGGATTACGCCGCTGATCATGTCCCTGAGCTTGTCCTTGAATGCGCGGACTTCAAGTTGGAAAGAGCCCCGATCTATCGGGAATTGGCCAAAATAGCTGATCTCGCGCGAAGTTATCCGTTCCTCCTCGAGCTCTTCGCCAAGTGTGACCAGTTCCGGATGTTCCCAGATATCAACGCTTTCGACCCGGTAACCTTCGTAATCCGCGTAGAGGTCTGGCTCCACGTCACGGAAGGTGAATCCGTAATCGGGGTCCTGTTCAAAGCCATCCGGCGTGCGGACCGCCCGGGAATAAACCAGGCGAAGTGCATGGTTGTCGTTCAGGGTGAAGTTGGCCGCGACCCTTGGCGAGAAATACCCTTCATGGGTCGTGGTGGTTCTCTCGTAGTTGCCGCCGGTGTTGAGCGTGAGCCATCGTACCGGGGTGTACTCCACATTGGCGAAAACGCGACTCTGGTAGTTGTTGCCTCTGCCGTTGAAGTAGGTCTCTGACCGGTAGGTGTCGGCCCGGTAGCCCAAGCCGGAAACGAGCTTCAGGTCCCGATTGAAAATCAGAGTGTCCTGGAGCTCAAATTCAAGCCGGGAATCCTCCGAATCGGCATTCACCCGCGCACTGAGGGGTGGATTTCCTTCGTCATCGGTTCTGAGGCATTCGTCTTCATTCGCGAATACATCGATTCCGTTCTCCAGGCAGGAGATGACCCCGGACGGAATCAGGATTGGCCAGCGCTGGCGCCGATCGAAGTTCTCATAACTGGCCTGAATATGGAAAAAATGGGTTTCAGAAGGTGAAAAGTTCAGCTTTGCCTGCAGATAGTAATCCCGGACGTCTATATCAGGATTTTCTGTCGCGCCAAGCTCGCCGTTCTTGAAGATATCTTCCTCGTTAACTCCATCCACAACGCCGGCCCGCAGTTCCGTATTGATTCCGGGCCGAATCTGGAGCCGGGAATCGTAGTTGAAGACGTTGATGTCGTGTCCATCGTGGAAAGGATAGGGTCCGTATTCACCCGTTACCGGATCTCGTTCCAGTTGGTAATCAAACCCTCCGAACTTCCGCTTCTCATAGGCGAGACGCCAGTCATAACTGTCACTGGTGTCACCCACAGAGCCAAAGGTACGGATGTACTGACGGGATCCTCGTACCGCCCGGGTTTCAGCACCAGCGGTATCGGCGGGATCACGGGTGATAATGTTGATGGTGCCCAGGAAAGCGTTGATGCCGTAGGCGGCGGCATTGGGCCCGCGGGCCACTTCGACGCGCTCGATCAGTTCAAGGGGTACCGGCATGGTTTGCCAGTCCATGTCGGATAGGGTAGTGCGGTGGGCGGTCCGGCCATCGACCAGCACCTGCATGCGACGCTGCTCGTAATGCACGGTGCCATGGTAGGTCGTGACTGGTGTGCTGCTTCCTACTTCGGCAACGACCATGCCCGGTACAAGCCGGAATATTTCAACCAGGCTCATGATGCCCAGATCCCGAATCATGTCCCCTTCGATGACGGTGGTGGTCCCGGGGACGCGGACTTTGGGTTGCCGCAGTCGGGTTGTGGTCAGCACTTCCGGGACATCATCCGTAAACCCGTAAAACCCTGAGGAAAATTCAGATGTGAGGTCTTCCTGGGACCAGGTCGCCGAGGAGCCAAGGGTGCATGCGATTCCAATGAATGTGGCTAGTCCGTGACGTTTGAAAAACGGTGCATGGCGAAGACTTCTTGAGGAACAGTAATTCGTAACGGGCATGGGTGTCGTTCTATAATCTGCCGGAAAAGAGCACAGGTTAGGCCTGCTTCGTTAATTTTTTGTTATACATCTATCCTAAGTGACGATACATATTTTGTCTCCACTTTTGCCGTCTTTCTTTTCATCCTGGGGGTGTGCACCGAATGAGTTGCTGGGAAATACTCGGAATTGAACCGACCAACGACCGGAACCGGATTCAACAGGCTTACGAGCAGCAGCTGAAGTTTGCCTCCCCGGACGAAGCTGCAGCGCTCCGTCGGGCGTTTCAGGAGGCGAGCGGAGATCCGGTCGAGGAGCCTGCTGTTGCCGAGCCGCAGAGCGCTGAAAGTGCTCCTGAAGTGGCGGGGTCCCGTGAAGTCGGCGCAACAACGCCTCCTGCCGGGGAGAAGCCGTTGGACGCCGAGGAGGGTCAGATCGTCCGGGAGGTAGTCATACAGATCAAGGCGTTGCTGAATGATTCCCAGCGCAGCAAGGATGTCGGCATCTGGAAGGCAATCCTGTGCGAACCACCAGCAGACAAGCCGGCCCTGCGCCGGGAAGTCGCCAACCAGCTGGAGCCGCAGCTGCGGCCGATGGCCGAGAACGGCAGTCTGGCAGCCCCGGTCACCCGCTTTCTGGGTGAGTGGTTCGACTGGTACAGCCTGCAGGACGTGCCAGAGGAGCCGGTTGATGACAGGAACTATCCGGAACCCGGTATGGCCGAGGATCAGCCGGAACAGCCACCACAGATGGTGAATTTCTGGCCGGCTGTTATCGGCTGGATTGTGGGGCTGGTGATCCTGGCTTCAATTTTCGGAGGCATGAGCGGGGGATGAGTTCCTCGCTTGCTCGATTTTCTCCCGGTACTTCTGGGCCAGTATGGCTCCGACAATCACCTGGATCTGGTTGTAGCACATGACTGGTAACACGATCATGCCGAAGCCGGGGTGCCCTGAAAACAGCACCTTGGCCATGGGCAGCCCCGATGCCAGGCTTTTCTTTGATCCGCAGAACACCACGGCCGTCTCATCCTCGAGGCTGAAGCCAAATCGCCGCACCAGAAACCGCGCCATCACCATGAAAAAGCCCAGCAACCCAAAACAGAGCGCGATGGCAAAGATAATCGCCTGAACCGGCAGGTTCTGCCATAGCCCGCTTACCACGGAGTGAGAAAACGCGGAGTACACGATCAGCCATATGACGCATTGATCATAGCGCGCCATGAGCTTCTCGTTCCGGGCCAGATAACCACCCAGCCATGGCCGCATGGCGTGCCCGACGGCAAAGGGCAGCAGCAACTGCATCACAATATCCTTCAGTGCTTCGCCCACGGAAAATCCTCCCGCGCCCGAGGTGCTGACCAGCAGCAGTAGCAGGAACGGTGTCAACATCATGCCGAAGACGTTCGAGGCTGCCGCACTGCAAATCGCGGCCGGCACATTGCCCTTCGCCATCGCGGTGTAGGCGATGGAGGAGGAGACCGCTGAGGGCAGAACGCCCAGATAAAGGAAGCCAAGACCAAGATCCTCGGGCATCCAGGTCGGGATGATGTCCGACAGTGCGTTGATCGGCAGGACAGCCAGCGGGAAGAAAACAAAGGTCAGGGCAGTGATCAGGATGTGGAGGCGCCAGTGGGTGGCGCCGGCCACGATCTGTTCCCGTGACAGGGCTGCCCCGTGGAAGAAGAACAGGAGCGCAACGGCCACCGTGCCGGCCGTTGTGAGCCAATCCGCTGCGGAGCCCGTTGCCGGCAGAAACGAGGCAAGGACGATGGCGCCAAGCAGCAACAGGGTGAAGGTATCAAGGCGCAACTTCATGAAGAGACAGCTCCGGGTTTGAGGGCTTTAAGGCTGGGTTCGAGCAACTCCCGGGCCAGTTGGCCGGCTTTTTGCGCTTCTCCACGACGGATAGCCGCGAGCAGCAATTCATGATCCTCCTGGGATGGCTCCGGAAGGTCGGCATCCATCTCCGTTCGCTCGATCGTCTGGCTGACCCCGTGGGAAAAATAATCGTAGAGTTCGAGCAAGGCAGGGTTGTGGGAAGCCATGACCACGGCATGGTGGAACCTCTCATCGTGCAGGATGCGTTCCTCAAGGTTGTTGGCCGAGCGCGCGCGGGCGTCGAGAGCATCAGTCATGCGCTTGAGGTCGTCTTCCGTACGCCGGAGTGAGGCCAGCTTGGCCGCTTCGGATTCCAGCATGATCCGGACCTCCAGCTGGTCGGCCAGCTCGGTGCGGGCAATGCGCCGCAGGGTTTCTCCCGCGTCCCGTGTGGCGCGTACATAGGTGCCGTCACCCTGACGGGTCTCCAGCATGCCCACGTGCACTAGCACGCGGACGGCCTCACGGACAGTATTGCGGCTCACGCCCAGGGATTCGGACAGCTCCGACTCGATCGGGAGCTTGTCGCCAAGCTGCCACTCTCCCTTTTCGACGGCTTGCCTCAGGCTCTCGATGGCGGTTTCCACCAGAGAGCCTTTTCGAATTCTTTCCAGCATCAGATGATCATCCCTCTATCAGATGAACCAATCATCCTATGAATACATGGAAATTTCAACGGCGGCTTAACCGCTGTTGAAACATCAGTTGGCGGGGTTCAGGAACTGGTAGTCGGCGGTTTCCACGTGTCGGGTGGCAAACCGGTAGGTAAACGTAAAGCCCGGCCAGTTCACGGTGTTCTTGCCATTCTCGTCCAGGTACCAGGAGGTGCAGCCGGTATCCCAGACAGTTCCTTCCAGCCCCGTCTGAACCACCTGGGAGAAGCGCTCCTGACGGTCCTCCCGGACATCCATGGCGGCCCCCGGATACTTGTCCAGTGCTTTCAGGCAGTCGAGCACATAGCGGAACTGGGATTCGAGCATGTACAGAATGGAGTTGTGGGCCAGGTTGGTGTTGGGGCCGTAGAGCATGAACATATTGGGAAAACCGCTGACGGTTATGCCCTTGAAGGCCACTGCGCCGTCCTTCCAGGCTTCGTTCAGATTCTTGTCGTTGCGCCCGATGATGGTGATCGGTGACAGGAACTCGGATGCCCGGAATCCGGTTGCCAGGATGATGGCATCCGCCGGGTAGTGGGTGCCGTCCGCGGTCACCACGCCGTCCGGGGCGATCTTGTGGATCGGATCGGTCACCAGGTTGACGTTGGACTGGTTGATGGCCGGGTACCAGTCGTTGGAAATCAGGATTCGTTTACAGCCGATCTGATAATCCGGAATGATCTTCCGGAGCTTGTCCGGGTCAGTCACCCTTTTTCTCGCCTCGTTACGGGCCTGCCGCGCAAAGATTTCCAGCAGGCCATTGAAGCGGGTAAACGCCAATGCCCGGCTTTCGTTCTTCCAGTAGATCAGGTAGCGGTAAATGCGATCCCACACTGGCAGCTTGCTGAACAGCCACTGCTCCCAGGGGCGGAACGGCCGATCCGGTTTGGGCAGGACCCAGGCGGCGCTGCGCTGGAAGAGGTTGAGGGTGTTCACCTGTTTGGCGACTTCGGGCACAAACTGGATGGCACTTGCACCGGTGCCAATCACGGCGACCTTTCTGCCGGTCAGATCGTAATCATGATCCCAGCGGGCGGAATGGAACAGTCTGCCCTGGAATTGGTTGAGGCCGTCAATTCGGGGCCACGCAGGCTGGTTCAGTTGCCCGGTCGCGGTGATCAGAATTCGGGCGGTGAGGCTCTCCCCGGTGGTCAGGGTAACCTTCCAATGGTTGTGGCGTTGATCAAACCTGGCCTCCGCAACTTCCGAATTGAAGCGGATATGCTCATCCAGACCGTACTTGTCGACGCAATGCTCCATGTAACCCAGGATTTCGCTCTGCAGGCCGAATTTGCGCGACCAGTCGTGCTTGGGTTCGAAAGAGTAGGAATAGAAATGGGACTGGACGTCACAGGCGGCACCGGGATAGGTATTATCGCGCCAGGTACCACCCACGCGGTCGGCTTTCTCCAGGAGGGTAATGTTGTGGTAGCCCGCCTTCTTGAGCTGAATCGCCATCCCCAATCCGCCAAAGCCGGTTCCGATTATGAGTATGGACGGGGATTCGGTGTTTGCTCTTTGCATGATTCTCGCTGCCCGGATCTTGTTATTGTCATGGACCTTTCACGAGTATACGGCGACCGGCAACAGGAATGTATGACTTATTCGCGCATTGGAGCTGGTCAGAATTCTCAATCGGGCAGGGAGGTTAGCAACTCATCTGCAGGTTGGGTCAACAGTTCGGTGACCAACGATTGCTGGAACTGACGCCGGATACTGATGGCATAGAACTCCTCGTAAACACCGGGCAAAGCCCCGTAATCCCGCAGCAATCCGGCACGCAATTCATCACGGACTACCACCGGCGGTAATACAGCAAAGTTGCGGGTATCACGGGTGAGCAGACGCATCATGGCCATGTCATCCACCTCCGCGATGATGTTCGGATAGATGCCGTGGTATTCGCAGATCTGGTCGAAGGCCTGGCGAACATGGCTATCCGGTCCGGGCACAATCAGGTTCCTGCCGTGCAGGAATTTCGGCAGCTCAGGCATGCTGGTGTCTCCCGGCGGGCCGATGACACTCACCGGTTGCCTGGCCAGACGCCGTGACCGCCAGGGATTCTGGTCATCACCCTGGACCGGCTGGTTGGAGAGGATCAGGTCCAGCCTGTGGGCAGACAGGCGTCTGAGCAGGTCGTCGAGGCTGCCGCTCTGGAGCTTCAGTTCCAGATCCTTCCTTCCCAGGAGTGGCCTGAGGAACCCCTCCTGGAAGTTCCTCGACAGGGTGGCAACCGCACCGACCTTGAGAATCTCCCGGTTGGTCTGGCTTCCGGAACGAAACAGCGCTGCCAGTTCTTCGCCTTGCCGAAAGATGTCCTCGGCATAGTTGAAGGCAACCCGCCCAGCCTCGGAAAGCCGCAGCCGACGTCCTTCGCGGATAAAAAGGTCGTGCCCGAGGCTCTCTTCCAGTTTCCGGATCTGGCCGGACAGCGCGGACTGGGAGATGTGGAGTGACTCTGCGGCCTTTGTCAGATGGCCAACTCGAGCCACGGTCCAGAAATAGTAAAGGTGGTGGTAGTTCAGTCGCATCCAAGCATTCCCGAAACAAACGTTCTTTTTAAGTGAACGGTTTGATATTTATAAACCATTTTTATCGATGCTGCA
>JABURI010000122.1 GCA_014762755.1 Marinobacter sp. | reverse complement strand
GATTGCGATGTGACGGTATCTGCGGACGGTTTAAAGGATGATTTTTCACCCGATTTCAAGATAGAATAGCGGCCCAATTTTTCCGGGCCACCGGCGTATTGTCCTCCGGGGCAGGGCGCCGGGCCAGCAAAGCACACAGAGGCAGCACATCCATGTTTAATCGTGATATGAAAATCGCCGGCTACGACGACGAACTCTGGACCGCGATGGAAGAGGAGCGCAAGCGTCAGGAAGCGCACATCGAGCTGATCGCATCCGAGAACTATACCAGCCCGCGGGTGATGGAAGCCCAGGGCAGTGTGCTGACCAACAAGTACGCCGAAGGTTATCCCGGCAAGCGCTACTACGGTGGCTGCGAGTTTGTCGACAAGGCCGAGGTGCTGGCCATCGAACGCGCCAAAGAGCTGTTCGGTGCCGCCTACGCCAACGTGCAGCCGCACTCCGGTTCCCAGGCCAATTCCGCGGTATTCATGGCCCTGCTCAAGCCGGGCGATACTGTGCTGGGCATGAGCCTGGCCCACGGCGGTCACCTGACCCACGGTGCCAGTGTCAACTTTTCCGGCAAGATCTACAATGCCGTGCAGTACGGCATCAATAACGATACCGGCCTGATCGACTACGACGAAGTCGAGTCGCTGGCACTGGAGCACAAGCCGAAGATGATTATTGCCGGCTTCTCTGCCTACTCCCAGGAACTGGATTTCGCCCGCTTCCGCGAGATTGCCGACAAGGTCGGTGCGTACCTGTTCGTGGACATGGCGCACGTGGCCGGCCTGGTTGCCGCTGGTGTCTACCCGGATCCGGTGCCCCACGCCCATGTGGTGGCAACCACCACGCACAAGACCCTGCGCGGTCCCCGTGGCGGTCTGATCCTGGCCTGTGACGACGAGGATCTGCAGAAGAAACTGAACTCTGCCGTCTTCCCGGGTGGCCAGGGCGGTCCGCTGATGCACGTGATTGCCGCCAAGGCCGTGTGCTTCAAGGAAGCCATGAGCGACGAGTTCAAGGCGTACCAGCAACAGGTGGTCAAGAATGCCTCCGCCATGGCTGAGGTGTTCATCGAGCGTGGCTACGACGTGGTTTCCGGTGGCACCAAAAACCACCTGTTCCTGGTCAGTCTGATCAAGCAGGACATTACCGGTAAGGATGCGGATGCGGCACTGGGCCGTGCCCACATCACCGTCAACAAGAACGCCGTTCCGAACGACCCGCGTTCCCCGTTCGTTACCTCCGGTCTGCGGATCGGTACTCCGGCCGTGACCACCCGTGGTTTCGGTGAGTCCGAGTGCCGTGATCTGGCCGGCTGGATGTGCGACATCCTCGACAACTTGGAAGACGATGCCGTCAACGCCCGGGTGCGCGAGCAGGTCGAAGCCGTTTGCGCCCGTTTCCCGGTCTACGGCTGAACGTCAGGCAAGTCCCTGCCGGGTCGGTGAGCGTATCGCCTCCCCGGCTCTTCTTCGGAGTTCCCGATTATGCATTGTCCTTTCTGTGGTGAAGCAGATACCAAGGTGATTGACTCCCGGCTGGTGGCCGAGGGGGACCAGGTGCGCCGCCGCAGGGAGTGCCTGTCCTGTCACGAGCGTTTTACCACCTTTGAAACCGCCGAGCTGGTCATGCCCCGCGTGGTCAAGCAGGACGGAACCCGCCAGCCTTTTGACGAGGACAAGTTGCGGGCGGGCCTGATGAAGGCGCTGGAGAAGCGGCCGGTGAGCATCGAGGAGATCGACGCCGCCCTGAACCGGATCAAGTATCGCCTGCGGGCCACCGGCGAGCGGGAAGTGAAGTCCATGCAGCTGGGCGAAGAGGTGATGACCGAACTGCGCCAGCTGGACAAGGTGGCTTACGTTCGGTTTGCCTCGGTCTATCGCAGTTTCCAGGACATTAACGAGTTCAAGGAAGAGATCGAGCGGCTGTCTGCCAACAACGGCGAGAATGCCGTGGACGTGGCCAAGGCCCTGGCGGATAACCATTCCCGGAAAGGCAAGTCATGACCGACGTCCGTGACAGGGCGATGATGGCCCGCGCCGTTCAGTTGGCCTGGCGTGGGCGTTACTCCACTCACCCGAACCCGCGGGTTGGCTGCGTCATCGCCCGGGGTGACCGAATTGTCGGTGAGGGCTGGCACGAGCGTGCCGGGGAAGCCCATGCGGAAATCCGGGCTCTGAGCCAGGCCGGTGCTGAAGCCCGGGATGCAACTGCCTACGTGACCCTGGAGCCCTGCAGTCACTTTGGTCGGACGCCGCCCTGTGCCCGCGCACTGATCGAGGCCGGGGTCACCCGGGTTTTTGCCGCCACCAAGGATCCCAACCCGTCGGTTTCCGGGCGCGGCCTGGACATGCTTCGGGAGGCCGGCATCAAGGTCACCGAAGGTTTGCTGGCGGAGGAGGCCGTCCGGTTGAATCCGGGTTTCATGAAACGCATGAACACCGGGCGTCCCTGGGTGCGGCTGAAAATGGCGGCAAGCCTGGATGGCCGGACCGCCATGGCTTCCGGCGAAAGCCAGTGGATCACCGGTCCGGAAGCCCGCCGGGATGTCCAGCGCCTCAGAGCGATGAGTGACGCCATCCTGACCGGTGTCGGCACCGTACTGGCGGATGATCCGTCCATGACGGTGCGTCGGGAAGAACTGGGTGACATTGGCGATGCCACCGAGCCGTCCCGGCAGCCACTTCGGGTGATTGCCGACCGGGATGCACGCACACCGCCTACGGCCACCATTCTGCGGGGAGGTAACGTTCAGCTGTTCTGTGCCTCGTCGGCTCTGCCTTCGGCGCCTGCCCAGGATCTGGCGGCGCTGGGAATCAGTCTTACCGGGGTGGCCTGGAAAGACAATGGTGTGGATGTGGCCGAGCTGCTGGACTCCCTTGGCGAGCTGGGCATTAACGAATTGCTCGTGGAAGCGGGCCCGACGCTGGCCGGCACGTTCATCAGCGAGAACCTTGTGGATGAGCTCTGGCTCTATCAGGCACCGGTCTTTCTCGGGAGTACCGGGCGGCCGACGGCAAACCTGCCACTGGAAACCATGGCGGACAAGGTACAATGGAACGTACTGGACAGGCGTCAGGTGGGCGAGGATCAGCGCCTGATCCTGACACCACGCTAATTCATTAAATTCATGGCCCGGGCAGGGTGGATGTCTGCCGGGAAGCCAAAAGGGTGCAACACCGTATGGCACTGAACAGTATTGAAGAAATCATCGAAGATATCCGTCAGGGCAAGATGGTCATCCTGATGGATGATGAGGACCGGGAAAACGAGGGCGACCTGGTGATGGCGGCTGAACACTGCACACCGGAAGCCATCAACTTCATGGCCCGGTTCGGCCGCGGCCTGATCTGCATGCCCATGACCCGTGATCGTTGCGAGCAGTTGGGGCTGCCGCTCATGGT
Source organism: Marinobacter sp. (assembly GCA_014762755.1). GTDB lineage: Bacteria > Pseudomonadota > Gammaproteobacteria > Pseudomonadales > Oleiphilaceae > Marinobacter. Next base: position 8,897 of record JABURI010000122.1, on the reverse strand, counting down.
GCAGCAGAACGCCTCCGGCTTCGGTACCAAGTTCACGCTGTCCATTGAAGCCCGCGAAGGTGTGACCACCGGCATCTCCGCTGCTGACCGTGCCCGCACCGTGCAGGCTGCGGTGGCGCGCAATGCCAAGGCGTCCGACCTGGTCCAGCCGGGCCACATCTTTCCGCTGATGTCCGATCCCGGCGGCGTACTGAGCCGTGCCGGCCACACTGAAGCCTCCTGTGACCTGGCTGCGCTGGCCGGTTGCGAGCCCGCCGGTGTGATCTGCGAGATCATGAACGACGACGGCTCCATGGCTCGCCGGGAAGATCTCGAGCGTTTCGCCGAGGAGCATGACCTAAAGATCGGCACCATTGCCGACCTGATCCATTACCGCACCATGAACGAGCGGACGATCGAGTGCGTTGAGGAGAACGAGCTCGATACCGAATACGGTGTGTTCAACCTGCGCACCTACCGGGACAACATCCAGGGTGCCACCCACCTGGCCATGGTCATGGGGGACATTACCCCGGAAGAGCCCGCCTTTGTCCGTGTCCACATCACCGACACCCTGCGTGACCTGCTCGGTGCCCGGCGCAAGGATTCCCGGAGCTGGCCGCTACACCATGCCCTGGAAAAAGTCGCTGGCGAGGGCCGTGGCGTCGTGGTGCTGCTCAACAGTGCCGAAGACAGCTACAACCTCGAGGACCGGATTCACGAGTTCTTCGACGAAGGCAAGAAGTCGGCCGGCAAGGGCAGTTCCGGCGTCTATTTCACCGTGGGCACCGGCTCGCAGATCCTGCGGGACATCGGCGTTGGCAAGATGCGCCTGCTGAGCCCGCCGATCAAGTTCTCCGCCATCTCCGGCTTCGATCTGGAAGTGGTGGAATACGTACCCTACACCCCCGAATGAGAAACCCGGCCGTCCTACACATCTGACGGCCAGTGAAGGAGCCATCGATGGCAGATATCAAGGTAATTGAAGGTGATTTTACCCAGTGCAGCGGCCGTTACGCCCTGGTCGTGGGTCGTTTTAACGGTTTCGTGGTGGAAAGCCTGGTTGAGGGCGCAGTGGATACCCTGCGCCGGCACGGGATTTCCAACGACGACATCGCCATTATCCGGGTGCCAGGCGCCTATGAAATGCCGCTGGCGGTCAAGCGTGTGGCCGAGACCAGCGAGTACGACGCCATCATCGCCCTGGGCGCGGTGATCCGCGGCGGCACCCCGCACTTCGAATACGTGGCCGGTGAGGCCTCCAGTGGTCTGGGAGCAGTAAGCCTGGAGACTGACGTGCCGGTGACCTTCGGCGTTCTGACCGTGGATTCCATCGAGCAGGCCATCGAGCGCTCCGGCACCAAAGCCGGCAACAAAGGCGCCGAAGCGGCCATCACCGCGCTGGAAATGGTCAGCCTGTTCAAGAAGCTGGGTGAGTAATGAGCGACACTGACGGCACCATCCCCCAGCAGCCTGCCTCCGGGCAACCCAAGGCCGGTGATCGCCGCCGTGCCCGGGTGCTGGCCATGCAGGGGCTCTATCAGCGCCACTTCAGCAAGAGTTCGATCTCCGATATCGAGGCCGAGTTCATGGTCGATAACGACATGAGCAAGGTGGACCTGCTGTACTTCCGGGATCTGCTGCGTGGCGTGCACCGGGAGCAGGGCGAGCTCGATGGCTTGCTGGAACCATTTCTGGACCGCCCGCTGGACGAGGTGGATCCCATCGAACTGGCCATTGTCCGCCTGGGCGCCTATGAGCTGAAAAATCGGCTGGATGTGCCCTACCGGGTTGTGATCAACGAGGGCATCGAGCTGGCCAAGCGTTTCGGTGGTACCGAAGGCCACAAGTTTGTTAACAGCATCCTCGACAAGCTCAGTCGTCGTCTTCGCCTGGCCGAGACGCGTCCGCGCTGAGTAATGGGTGAGTTTGACCTGATCCGCCGTTATTTCCTGCCCGTGGCAGAGCAGCGGGGCCATCCGGACCTGCTGCTGGCCCTGGGGGATGACTGCGCCATCCAGCGCGTTCCGGCGGATCAGGATCTGGTGTTCTCGGTGGACACCCAGGTGGAAGGGGTTCACTTCCCGCGTCATTACCGGCCCGAGTACACCGCCTGGCGGGCGCTCGCTGCAGCCGCCAGCGATCTGGCGGCCATGGGGGCTACCCCGGTCTGCTTTACCCTCGCCCTCACTCTGCCAGAAGCCGATGAAAATTGGCTTGAAGGTTTTGGCAGAGGTCTGGCGCAAGCGGCTTCTCAATTCGGTCTGGCTCTGGCCGGCGGCGATACCACCCGCGGCCCGCTGACCATATCCATACAGGTTCACGGTACAGTTCCGAGAGGACAGGGGCTGATGCGCTCCGGGGCACAGGTCAATGACCTGGTGACGGTATCCGGCACCCTGGGTGATGCCGGTGCGGCCCTGGATTATCTTGACGCGCCGACCCCAGGCGACGATGAGCGTGCGCTACTGTCGCGTTATCATCACCCCCTGCCAAGACTGGAGCTGGGGCAGGCCCTAAGGGGGGTCGCCTCTGCCTGTATTGATATCTCCGATGGCCTGATCGCCGATCTCGGCCACATCCTTGAGCGCTCCGGTGTGGGCGCCACCCTCAACCTGGAACGGTTGCCGTTGTCCCGGCCACTGCGGCGTTGTGCCGGTGAGCGGGCGCCACAGTTGGCATTGTCCTCTGGCGACGATTACGAGCTGTGCGTTACTGTCAGCGAGGCACTCTGGGCCAAACTGCCAGAGGTCATAAAAAGCCGGTTAACGGTGATCGGACGTATCGATGGGGGAGAGGGAGTCCGCTTTGAGGATGGTGTGGTTCTGAATTCGGGCCCGCCGGGTTTCAACCATTTCGGGAGTAATTCATGAGTCGTGAGCAGGACCTCGGAGAACCGGAACTGACGCAGGCGCTCCTGCCGCCGGGGTTTCTGAGGAATCCCGTGCACCTGCTGGCGTTCGGGTTCGGCAGTGGCGCGGCGGCCCGGGCTCCCGGAACCTGGGGCAGTCTGGCCGCGATTCCGCTCTGGTACGGCATCGCCTGGTTGCCCGGCGTGGCTTACTGGGTCGTGGTTGCGGTGGCCTTTCTCGTAGGGATCTGGCTGTGCGGAAAAACAGCGGAGGACCTGAAGGTCCACGACCATGGCGGCATTGTCTGGGATGAGTTTGTCGGCATGTGGATTGCGCTGGGCCTGTTCCCGGACCAGATCTACGGCGTGCTGATGGCTTTTGCCCTGTTCCGCCTGTTTGACGTCGTCAAGCCGTGGCCGATTGGTTGGCTGGACGAGCGCCTGCCAGGAGGGCTGGGTATCATGGTGGATGATGTGGTAGCCGGCTTTATGGCCCTCGGCTGTCTCTACGCCATCGACCGCTGGCTGATGCCCATCATTATCTGACGGGCAGAAACCAGGCGCCGGTCAGTGCAGCTTCTGCTCCTCCGGAAGCAGCCGGACGACGTGCAAAAATCGCTTCAGACCCACTTCCGCCCTTTCTCGTGAATTGAACGGGCCACTGTCAAATCCTTCCCGGGTGGTAAAGTACCATTTGCTCCCGACGCAGAAGAAGCGACTGCTTCGGAAGGGGACGGGCCCCTCTTCGCCGGATCTGGTTTGCGTATCCATGATGTCTCCTGAGCCCGTTTCTGGTTTTATTCTCTTGGGCACCGTTTGGATTCAGCCGATTGTTTAAAATTAATCCAATCAGAATCAAATTCAACATTTTTTTACATTTTTACGATGCCGCGGGGCAAATCGGATGACCAGAGCTGAAGAGGAGCCTTTCGGCTGTCTTGCGCTTGCAATGGCGGGCGGTCAGAATGCAGGGCATTGTGTGGGAACCTCAATGCCCTTCCTTTTTCTGTGATATCAAGGAGATTTCATGATAATCCATCGTGTACCTGCCGTGTTCAAGTCCCTCTTGGCGGGCATGCTTGTCCTTGCCCTGGCCGGATGTGCCTCGAGCATCAGCCGGGTGGAAACATGGGAAGGCGAGCCCTCCAACGCCGGTGATGCCGCCACTCTGAAGGCTCCGGGGGAGATTCAGGTCAGCAGGGTGAACGGCCGGTCCGTCACCAATTTCATGATGGATGACCTCGCCCTGGATTTTGCGCTGCTGCCGGGCCAGAACGAGGTGGTGTTTACGTACAAGACTATCTGGGCCAAGTCCGGCGTAGTCGAGAACGGTGAATCGAAGGTCCATGTTGTCGAGAGTGACCCGCAGGTAGTTCGTTTTAATGCCGACCCCGGTGCGGTCTATCGCTTTGAGTTTGACAAGCCCTCCAGCCGTGCGGAGGCGGAGCAGATGATCGAGACCTTCTCGGCGGCCATTGTCAGCGACAGCGGCCTGGAAGTGGCAACCTCCAGTGACTGGGATCCGCAGCAGAGTGTGGCCGGCCGTACGCCGATTCCGGCCCCGGGCGCCGAGGGTGCCGATGCCGGTTCCACCGGGACGGCTCTGGAGCAGCTCAAGTCGATCTGGGCGACCGCCAGCGAGGAAGAGAAGCGGGCGTTCCTGCGCTGGGCTTTCGAGTAAGCTGCCTTCCGCGCAAGATCCTGTCAGGCACGAAATCGCTTCAGGGTCTTGCGCAGCGCGCCCTCGAGAAAGGTCAGGGCCTCGTCCGTCAGGCTCTGGCCGGTAACTTCCCGGGGCGCCTCCCCATTTTCCGCCGGCTCCACATTCGGGGCGTTTGACTCGATACTCGCGAGGCTCTCCTCGACCAGGTCCGGCAGTGACATCCCATCTGCCACCACGTCCGGGCACAGGGTGAAGTTCAGGGTCAGCTTGCCCTGATAACTCACTGCCACAATCACCAGTCCCATGCTGTCAAACAAGGGCGCTGTGTTGTACTGGCGGACCAGTCGCGCGCCCTGCAGGTATAGAGGCACCTGAGGCCCAGGTACATTCGTGATTGGCAGGTTGAAGACCGGCTGATAGCGCTGGGCGATCTGCAGCTCCGAATACAGTCGGGCCGAAAGCGCCAGCATGGTTGAGGGAAGCATTTCGGTGAGCCGGTCGGCGGCAATGGCCTCCCGGTATGGCTCGGATGCGACCGCGTTCCAGTGGATCTGGCGGATGCGCCTGGCCGGATCCGGCTCATTGGTGGCCAGGTCCAGCAGCATGGCGGACATCTGATTGCCGGTGGCCCGGCGCAGGCTGCTGGAGCGGACCGAAATCGGCGTCATGGCCACCAGCGAACGGTCGGTGTCGGCTTTTTGTGTGGCCAGGTATCGGCACAGCGTCTCGGCACACAGCCCCAGCACCACATCGTTCAGCGTAACGTCTCCCAAGGTGGCCTTTACGGCCTTTAGTCGGGAAAGCTCGACGGTGGTGGCCACAATCTGCCGGTTGGCAGTGATCTGGCGATTGAATGGGCTGTGGGGTGCCGAAAACAGGGGTAAGGGTAAAGGCAGTTTGCGTAACTGCTTCTGGATCACGCCCCGCGCGGTCGCTTCGGCGGCCGTCATCGCCAGGGAGGTGACCTGCAGCGGGGTGCGCAGCAGATTCGCCCCCGCCTGCAGCATGACCCGCTCCTCCGAGGGCTCCGGACACGGCTGCCAAGGCCGAGGCGGCGCGATGGGCCGGGGTTCCGGCGTATATTCCAGCAGCTTGCCGATGATCTCCTCGCCACTGAAGGCATCAATGGCGGCGTGGTGCAATTTGACGATCAAGGCAAAGCCCTTGTTTCCCTCCGAACCCCGGTGCTCGCCCTCCAAGTCGGGGTCAGAAGAAAGCTTTCTTCTGACCCCATTTTCATCCCTGCCACCTCGTTCATCACCAAGGGTAAACCCATCCACAAAAGTAATATGCCAAAGCGGGCGATCCCGCTTCAGCGGCTCCTCCAGAATCTTCGAAGCCAGCGCCATCAAATCCGACTGATGACTATGCTCCGCCAGGTTCACATAGGCCAGGTGGCGCTCGATGCTGAAGTCGGGGTCATCGATCCAGTAGGGCCGCCCGAGTCGGAGCGGGATTTCCTTGAGCCGTTGGCGGAAGACAGGAACCACATGCAGGCGGCTGCGCAGATAGGCAACGAACGTACTGAACGGCAGCGGTTCGTTCCGGTTGCTGGCATCGAACAGGTAAACCCCGCCAATGTGCATGGGGGCGGTTTCCGATTCCAGATACAGGAACGAGGCATCAAGTTCCGACAGCTGCCGCATCATGGGACTCCCTTCGGCGTGTTTTCCCGCAGTATAAACGAATGGGCGCTTAATCCAGTTGACTGGGGCGTCTCTCGCCCGCCCGTGTCGCAGCCACCCCAGGGGTCTGAAGAACTCGTTCTTCTGACCCCATGTTCACTCCTACCGCCGGGGTCAGACGAAAGCCTTCTTCTGCCCCCTCATTCACCCCCTGAGCCAGGACTGAATGTCAGCATCGCCCTGCAGCCGATCCCAGAACCACATCAACGCCTTGCCCTGGTCCTCTGCGTGTCGGGCCAAATGCAGCATGATCGGCTGACGGGGTTCATGAACGGCCTTCTCCACCAGGGTGCCGGCCTCAAGCTGGCTACGGATACGAGCCTTGGGTAGCCAGCCCACCCCGAGCCCGGACTCCTGGATGGCAATCTTCTGGTCGATATTGGCCACCGTCAACGTGCGCTGGCGGTGGAATATACCGGCGTGGCCGGGAGGCAAGGACCGGGAAGTGTCGGCAGCCACAGCGGCCGGGTAATCGGAAATGTCTTCCTCCGACAGTGGCTCTGTGGCACCGGCGAGCGGGTGGCTGCCGGCTACGGCGAACACGAACTCCATCTCGCCCAGAATGGTGGTGGTGAAGTTGCCTGCCGGTTTGCTGAAATGATCGGCCCCCACCACCAGATCCACCCGACGACTCTGCAGGGCATCCCATGCACCGGCAAAGACTTCCTCGACCACCTGGACGTCCACAGGAACGTCCAGCGCATGGAAGTCCCGGATGGCCGAAAACAGGCACTGTGCCGGCAGCAACGAGTTGAAACCGATCTTGAGCCGGGTTTCCCAGCCCTGGGCCACCTGCTTGGTGGTATGGGCGAGGTTCTCAGCGGCCTCGAGCAACGCACGTCCTTCCTCGAGCAGGTACCGGCCGGCCGGGGTCAAGATAGCTCGGTGACCGCTGCGGTCATAGATATCAACGTCCAGGTCCTCTTCCAGTTTCTGGACCGTGTAGCTGATCGCTGAGGGCACCCGGAACAGTTCCGCCGCGGCACCGGCAAAACTGCCCCTGCGGTCAATGGCATCAAGGACTTTCAGGGCGTCTATGGTGATGGCTGTATGCATGTTCGAAATATCTGAGGTAGTTGGCCAGAAATGCTTGTTTGAGAGGGTAGCAGGCCGGGCTTTATTCTTCCTTACAAATTATTGTGAAGGAGTTGACGATGGGTCTTCTGGTTGACGGCAAATGGCAGGACAAATGGTACGACACAGACAAGACCGGCGGAAAATTCGAGCGTGAAGCGGCCCGGTTCCGTAACTGGGTGACGGCAGACGGATCGCCCGGTCCCAGTGGTGATGGTGGTTTCAAGGCAGAGAGCGGCCGGTACCACCTGTACGTGTCCATGGCCTGTCCCTGGGCGCACAGGACGCTGATCTTCCGCAAGCTCAAGGGGCTGGAGAAGCATATCTCCGTGTCGGTGGTCCATCCGGACATGGTGGAGAATGGCTGGGAATTCCGGCCGGGCGATGAGCAACACCGGGACCACTTGCATGACTTCCGGTTCATGCACGAGGTCTACACCAAAGCGGCCCCGGACTATACCGGTCGTGTGACAGTACCGACCTTGTGGGACAAAGAGCGGGAAACCATTGCCAGCAACGAATCCGCCGAGATCATCCGGATGTTCAATTCGGCCTTCAATGACCTGGAGGGCGTCGATGCAGAGCTGGATTTTTATCCCGAGGCCCTGCGCCCAGAGATTGACGAGGTCAACGAGCGCGTCTATCACAACGTCAATAATGGCGTTTACAAGGCAGGATTCGCTACAGCGCAGGATAAATATGAAGAAGCTTACCGGGCACTGTTCGATTCGCTGGACTGGCTGGAGGAGTGGCTGTCACGACAGCGTTATCTGGTGGGGGCGCAGCTGACCGAAGCTGACTGGCGTCTGTTCACCACCCTGATCCGGTTCGATGCGGTGTATTACAGCCACTTCAAGTGCAATCGCCAGCCGATCCGGGAGTTTCCGAACCTGTCCGGCTACCTGAGGGACCTGTACCAGGTTCCGGGTGTGGCGGAGACGGTGGATATCGGGCAGATCAAGCAGCACTACTACGTGAGCCAGCGCACCATCAACCCGACGCAGATCGTGCCGGTGGGGCCGGAGCTGGACTTTGATGCGCCTCACGGGCGGGATAAGTTCGGAGGCTGAACGCCAAGACGGGGTCAGAAGAAAGCGTTCTTCTGACCCCGTCTTCACCAATCAATTCACCCGAGCAACAGCAACCTCGGTAAGCAGTTCCAGGGCTTCCTTGTGCCCGCTCTCCTCCAGGCCCTCCAGACAATCCCTAGCCAACTCCGCCTGCTCCCGGGCCTTAGCCATGGTGTACTCAATCGCACCAGAGTCCTGCACGATCTGAAGGATGGTCGGCAGATCGTCGAGCCCACCCTTACGAATCGCCTGGCGAATCAGCTGCCGCTCCTCATCACTGCCATTGGCCATGGCACAAATCAGGGGCAGGGTGGTCTTGCCCTCTGCCAGATCGTCACCAACGTTCTTGCCCATGGCTTCCGCGTCACCTTGGTAATCCAGCACGTCATCCACCAGCTGGAACGCCAACCCCAGGTGCTTGCCATAGTCCCGAAGAGCCTTCTCCCGGGGTGCCTCTGCGCCGGCCAGTAATGCTCCGGTATGCGAGGCGGCCTCGAACAGCATGGCGGTCTTGTTGTGAATGACCTTCATGTACTGCTCTTCGGTCAGATCCGGGTTCTTCACGTTCATCAGCT
>JABURI010000226.1 GCA_014762755.1 Marinobacter sp. | reverse complement strand
TCAATCCGGCTGGACACGGTTCAGGATCATGTCGACGATGCGCTGGAGATCCGGATCTTGCGGTCGGCTACGCTGCATGAACCACTCGAACATGTCGGTGTCCTCGCAGCTCAGCAGTTTCTGGTAGCGGGCCTGATCCTCGGGGTCAAGGTCTCGGTAAACCTCTTCCACGAAAGGTACCAGAAGCACATCGAGCTCCAGCATGCCCCGGCGGCTGTGCCACCAGAGTCGCTTGAACTCGGGGTTGTCAGACATGGAGGACGTATCAGACATAATGGTATCGCCAGTTTTGTAGAGAAATTGAAAGGTCAGGGGGCCTGGGTCCGGTACGTGGTCGGAACCAGTACCGTATCCCGGGCTTCGTTCAGCAGCCCCGGGTAATCCAGGGTGTAATGCAACCCGCGGCTCTCCCGGCGCTGCAGCGCCGAGCAGATGATCAGGTCAGCGACAGTGACCAAGTTCCGCAGTTCCAGAAGATCATTAGAGACCCGGTAATTGCTGTAGAACTCGCTGATTTCCCGGTCCAGCAGATCGACCCGGTGCTTGGCACGCTGGAGCCGCTTGGTGGTTCTGACGATGCCGACATAGTCCCACATGAAGTGGCGCAGCTCGTCCCAGTTGTGGGAGATGACAACGTCCTCGTCGGAGTCCCGGACCTGGCTTTCGTCCCACTCCGGGGCTTGTGGAGGAGGCGGGATATCCGACTCCCTCCGGGCAATGTCGGCAGCTGCGGCCCGACCGTAGACCAGGCATTCCAGCAGGGAGTTGCTGGCCATGCGGTTGGCGCCATGCAGGCCGGTGAAGGCTGCTTCGCCGACAGCATAAAGCTGGTTGACGTCGGTACGGGCCCGTTCGTCGCTGATGATGCCGCCGCAGGTATAGTGGGCAGCGGGAACCACCGGAATCGGTTCTTTGGTGATGTCGATGCCAAAGCCCAGGCACTTCTCGTAGATGGTCGGGAAGTGGTGCTTGATGAAATCCGCGGGCTTGTGACTGATGTCCAGGTAGACATGGTCCACCCCCAGCCGCTTCATCTCGTGGTCGATGGCCCGGGCGACGATGTCCCGGGGGGCCAGCTCGGCCCGTTCGTCAAAGCGGTCCATGAAGCGGGAGCCATCCGGCAGTTTCAGCAATCCGCCTTCGCCGCGAACCGCCTCGGTAATCAGGAACGACTTGGCGTGCGGATGATACAGGCAGGTGGGGTGGAACTGGTTGAACTCCATGTTGGCGACCCGACAGCCCGCCCGCCAGGCCATGGCGATGCCGTCCCCGGAAGCGCCATCGGGGTTGGTGGTGTACCGGTAGGCTTTTGAGGCACCGCCGGTGGCGATCACGGTGAACCGGGCCCGGAAGAGTTCCACGTGGTTGTCTTCCAGGTTGAGAATATAGGCGCCGACACAGCGGTTGCCGGGCAGCGACAGTTTCCGGTTGGTGATCAGGTCCACCGCCACCCGGTTCGACATCAGGTGGATGTTGGAGCGTGCCTGCGCCTGGGATGTGAGGGTCGTGGAGACCGCGTGGCCGGTCGCATCGGCTGCATGGATAATACGCCGGTGACTGTGTCCCCCTTCGCGGGTCAGGTGGTAGTGCTCGCTGTCATCCTCCCGGGTGAAATCCACCCCGGTCTCGATCAGCCAGTCGATGCTGTCCTTGCCATTTTCCACGGTGAAACGTACCGCATCTTCATGGCAAAGGCCCGCGCCCGCCGCGAGGGTGTCCTGGATATGATTCTCCACCGAATCCCTGTCATCGAGCACCGCCGCAATGCCGCCCTGTGCCCACAGTGTGGCACCACTGCTGATGTCTGCCTTGCTGATCACGCCGATGCTCAGGTGCTCGGGCAGATTAAGGGCGACGGTAAGACCGGCAGCACCACTGCCGATAATGAGAACATCGTATTCGTAGGACTGTGGCATTGGATCGATATCGCGGGCCATAATGTGGACGTGTATTGAACTAAACTTTACGCCTGCTGTCTATTTGGCCTGACGGCGCACCCCACAGGGGGCGTGCTTCCATGGACAAAAACGGACGCCGGACAGCAGTGATGACGCAAGCAAATCTCGCAACGGCCGGACAGCTGGCCGCAACAACAGGGAAAACCGGCAAACCGTCCATGACGCCTGAACAGAATCAGACACAGGGTGAGCATTCCGATAGCCAGACGGATCTTCAGCTCGTGCGCAAGGTCCGTAACGGCGATCGGGCGGCTTTTGACCTGCTGGTGGTCAAGTACCAGACTCGCGTGGCCTCAATCATCAGCCGGTATGTCTACGATTCCCAGGAAGTTATGGACCTGACCCAGGAAACGTTCGTCAAGGCCTATCGTGCCATTGACCGGTTCCGTGGGGACAGCGCGTTTTACACCTGGCTCTACCGGATTGCGGTCAATACCGCCAAGAACTTCCTGGAGTCCCGGGGCCGGCGCCCCCAGGCCAGTGCCGACGTCTCCGACGCCGAAAACTTCGATGACGGTATCCGGTTGAGGGATCCGGCTTCACCTGAGCGACTTTTACAACGTGAGCAGTTGCAGGAAGAGTTGTCCCGTGCCATTGCGGAGCTGCCGGAAGAACTGCGCTCGGCCTTCCTGTTGCGCGAGTACGATGGCCTCAGTTACGAGGACATCGCCAAAATTCTGGAATGCCCGATCGGAACCGTGCGTTCCCGTATTTTCCGGGCCAGGGATGCCGTGGATCGGCACCTTGGTCCATTGCTCAATCACACAGAGACAACTTGAGGTTGCATCCGATGGATGATCGTCTCAGAGAAACCCTGTCGGCCATGATGGATGACGAAGCGGATGAGCTATCGGTACGTCGGCTGTTGTCCCACCATGACCAGACCCGGGTACGTGACCAGTGGCAGCGGTGGCAGCAGGTCCGTGACCTGATGCACAGTGGCCATACACCGGCGGAGGGCGTGGATGTCAGCGCCCATGTTCGGGCGGCACTCGATGGTCGCTCGGGAACCGCCCGCCAGCGGACCTCGATAAAACGCGTCTCTCCGGCTGCCCGCTGGCGTTGGCCGGCCGTCGCAATGGTTGCAGTAGCGCTGGTTGTGGGTTTCGGTGCTGGCGCCGGCTGGGATTCGAGGGACGGTTCTGTAACAGGCGGTGCACCGGCGATCGCGGCACAAGCTATCCCCGCCGAGGGCGCTGCCAATGCTCCGGTTCGTGAAGTGGCACTGCAGGGTCTTGATGAAGAGCAGTGGGAGCAGATGAGTCAATACCTGCTGGAGCACGCGCAGCACAACAGTGTCGGGGCTGGTCGTGGTGCGGTCGGCTACGCCCGTGTGGTCAGTGCCGGCAATGGATACTGATATCTTGGAGAGCCCATGTCCATGAACAGGCTGCCCTCACGCGTGCGGATTGATGCCATTCCAGCCCTGCTTCTGGCTCTTCTTGCCCTGCTGGCTCCGGGCACCGTGGTTGCCGGCAACAGCGAGAGTGAGGCGAACCGGTGGCTGGAGCGACTGGCGCCTGCGCTGAACATGACGTCTTACCGTGGCGTTTTTGTTTACGCCCGTGGTGATCAGGTGCACTCCATGCAGATTGCCCATCGCTACCGTGACGGCGTTGTTGAGGAGCGACTGGTGATGCAGGACGGCGGCAGCGGTGAGATTGTGAGGCGTGGCGTGAATGTCGTCTGTGTGCTGCCGGACCGCGGCCGGGTCCGGCTGGATCAGGTGATTCCATCCGGTCCCTTTGCCGAGGCGTTTACCAGCCAGTTGATGCCGATCAGCCGTTGGTACAGCGCCGAGATGGTAGGGGAGGACCGGGTAGCCGGTTATGAAGCTGTCGAGATCGCACTGAAATCCAGGGATGAGTACCGGTATAGCCACCGGTTATGGCTGGAGCGAACAACCGGATTGCTGGTGAAAAGCCATGTCCGGGCATTGTCTGGCGATGTGATGGAGCAATTCCAGTTCACCAGCCTCGAAATTACCGACAATATCCCCGATGAGGAGTTCGAGATCCGCACGGAAGGTCGTGAGATCTCTCGCAGCCTGGCTGCTGATGACGGGGCGACACAGGCATCACCGGTTTCGAGGATGAATGGCTGGGAGCTCGGCTGGCGTCCCGACGGGTTTGCGCCTGCAGCGGCGCCCCGGACCGGGCGCGGGCAGGTTGTCGCCTTTTCTGATGGTCTGGCGGCCTTCTCGGTGTTTGTCGAACCTGCCGGACGCCTGAACATGCCCAGGGGGGCCTCCCGTATAGGCGCCACCACGATTTACATGCATGAGCTCGAGTCCGGAGGGCGCGAGTTTCTCGTGACGGTGGTGGGGGAAGTGCCGCCGGCGACGGCCCGGAAAGTGGCCGAGTCGGTCCGGGTGCAGGATACCCTGGCGCTTGAGGAGAATGGCTCGTGATTACCGAAACCGGCAAGGTCATCGCGCTCAGGGGCGATCATGCCTGGGTGCAGACTATTCGGGCGAGCGCCTGCCAGAGCTGTTCGGCCCGCAGTGGCTGCGGCCAGAGAGCACTGGCATCCGTGACGGGCGGCCGGGCCAACCAGGTTCTGGTGACCAATACCATCGATGCAAAGGTTGGTGATGAAGTGACCATCGGGATCGAAGAGCAGGCCTTGCTGGGTGCCTCCCTGGTGGTGTACGCCGTTCCGCTCGTTGCTATGGTGCTGGCAACCATTGCCGGCCACAATTTGTCGGGGGGCAGTGATGCCGGTGCCATGCTGGGTGCCGCTGCCGGACTTGCCGGCGGCTTTCTCCTGGCCAGACTGCTGCCTGGCCGCCGTGGTGGCTATGAGCCCAGGCTTTTGCGGCGCAATCCGGGTTGTGGCCCGAACCTGTCTATAAATCCTACCGATTTGTAAGTTGAAAACGCTCTACCGGGCCTCAAAATTCATCGTATAAGTTGTTAATACAGGGGGATCAACATGCCGAGAAAGATAACAGTGGCCACTCGCACCATGCCCGCGTTCCGGATCGACAAGGTGCTCGGTGCCCTGCTGATGATGTCCGTCATGGTGATGGTTTTCTGGAGCCAGGGGGTTGCGGCCCGCAGCCTTCCGGATTTCACGGGGCTGGTGGAGGAAAACTCTGGTGCCGTGGTCAATATCAGTACCACCACTGAGCCCAAGGGTGGCAACACCGGTTTCGGCGGCATGCCCTTTGATGAGCGTCAGCTCGAACAGATGCCGGAGTTTTTCCAGCACTTTTTCCGCGGCCCGCAGTCACCTTTCGGCGGTGCGCCGGGTGGTGCCCAGCCACGGCGTTCCATGGGGTCTGGCTTTATCGTCTCCAGTGACGGCTATGTGCTGACCAACAACCATGTGGTCGAGGGTGCCGATGAAATTGTGGTGCGCCTGAATGACCGCCGCGAGTTGCCGGCCAAGCTGGTGGGTACCGATCCGCGCTCGGATATGGCCGTGCTGAAAATCGAGGATGGCAACGACCTGCCCGTGGTCCAGATTGGCAAATCCCGGGATCTGAAAGTCGGGGAATGGGTGTTCGCGATCGGCTCGCCGTTCGGTTTCGACTACACCGTGACCGCCGGTATCGTCAGCGCCCTGGGGCGTTCCCTGCCCAGTGAGAACTATGTTCCGTTCATTCAGACCGACGTTGCCATCAACCCGGGCAACTCCGGCGGGCCGCTGTTCAACATGGATGGTGAGGTTGTCGGTATCAACTCCCAGATCTACACCCGTTCCGGTGGCTTCATGGGGGTCTCCTTCGCCATCCCCATTGACGATGCCATGAACGTATTCCGGCAGATCCGTGACAAGGGCATGGTTTCCCGCGGCTGGCTCGGCGTCCTGATCCAGGAGGTCAATCGTGACCTGGCCGAATCCTTTGGTCTGAAGCGGCCCCGTGGTGCGCTGATTGCCGAAGTGATGGAGGGCTCTCCTGCTGAACAGGCAGGCCTGCAATCCGGTGATATCGTGCTTGAATATGATGGCGATGAAGTCCAGTTTTCCTCGGATCTGCCGCCTATGGTTGGCCGCACTCCGGTGGGTGAGACTGCCCGTCTGACCGTCCTGCGTGGTGGCGAGGAAATGACCCTGGATGTGGAAATCGGTCAGCTGCCGGATGAAGGCCAGGCGCAAAGCCAGGCGCCGGCTGGCAATAACGGAGGTTCATCGTCGGCACCGCTGGGCATGACCATTGAGCCGCTGCCCGCCGAACTGGCCGATTCCCTCGGGGTTCCCGGCGGTGTGGTGGTTACCGGTATTGACCGCGGCCCGGCGTTCGAAGCCGGAATTCGGCCCAAGGATGTGATAACCGAGATCAACCGCCGGGAGGTCCGTTCGGTTGCCGACTTCCGGGAGGTGGTGTCATCGCTGCCGGAAGGTCGGGCGGTATCGGTGCGGATCGTGCGTCAGGGCCGGGCTCTGTATCTGGTCATGAAGCCCTGATCCGGCCATCCTGAAGCCAAAAAAAGCAGTCAGAAAGCCCCCGGGCCGGTCGGAGCGACAGGCCCGGGGGCTTTTGCTATACTCGCGCGAACCGATAATAAAGAGGCCATGGAACGGACCCCGACCAATGATGAACAACAAGGAACTTTCCCTCCGCAGACTGCTGGAATTCCGCAACGCCTGGATTGCCTGGCTGGTGTTCGCCATTGGTATCGCAGCCACGGTTGTGCTGTGGCAGGTATCCATCCATCTGGTTGAGGATCGTACTGAAGCACGGTTCCGGACCCAGTCACTTCAGCTCAAAACCGCAATCGAAGAACGCCTGCTGAATTACGAACAGGTCCTGGCAGGTAGTGCCGGGTTGTTTGCCGTAGCGGGCGACGTCTCCCGGGATCAGTGGCGCGAATATGTCGACAAGGTCGATATCAACCGCTATTACCCGGGAATCCAGGGCATCGGTTACGTCCGGCGCATCGGCGTCCGGGAGATGGCCGATCACATTGCCTCGGTCAGGGCTGAAGGGGTTCACGATTATCTGGTAACCCCACTTGGCACCGGCCCCTACTACTATCCCATGGTTTACCTGGAGCCCGGCACGGAGCGGAACCTGCGCGCGCTCGGCTATGATGCTTTCAGCGATTCCAATCACCGCCAGGCCATGGAACAGGCCAGGGACGAGGCTGAGCCCACGGTCACGCCCAAGGTGGTACTGGTGCAGGAGGAGGTGGCCGAGGACCAGGCCAGCTTCCTGATGTACTATCCGGTTTATCAGGGCGGCACCATTCCCGAGAACCGTGCCGAGCGCCGAATGATGCTGGCGGGCTATGTCTTCAGCGCGTTCCGGATGAACAACCTGCTCGACGGAATAGTCGGCCTGATTGCACCTTTCCTTGATGTCAGAATCTACGATGACGGCATTATCAGCCGGGACGCGGTCATGTACGGCTCGAACCTGGGCTCTCTGGACAATGAGTTCAGTTTCGAGATGAGCCAGACCATCACCCACGGGGGCCGTGACTGGCTGCTGCAGACCCGGTCCACGCCCGCATTTGATTACCTGGCCTCCGATCCGAGGCCGCCCATTGTCCTCGGCAGTGGCTTGGTGATCAGCGTGTTGCTGTTCCTGTTCGTGCTGGCACTGGTCCGTTCCCGTCTGATGGCCCAGATCACCGCCGGACGTTACCGGGCCATCACCGAGGGTGCGGCCAACGTGACCCTGGTGATGGACCGTAATGGCCAGCCCGTTTACGCCAGCCCGTCCAGTCTCGACATTCTCGGGTTCGAGCCGGAGAAGGTACCTGAACTGGCGTTCGAGGATCAGGTTCACAGTGACGACTGGCCCCAGCTCCAGCGCGGATTTGAGGAATCGGTGAAGTGCCCGGGCAAGCAGATGCCGGTCATCCGTGCCCGGATCAGGGATGCTGGCGGGCAATGGCGGGACATGGAGGGTACCTATACCGCGATGTTGGCGGTGCCGGGGGTCAACGGTGTGGTGCTCAGTCTTCGCGACCTCACCCAGCTCAAGGCCGCGCAGTCGGAACTGCACCGACTGGCGTTCTACGACCCGCTCACCGGCCTGGCCAACCGCCAGCTTTTCCGGGACCGTCTCAACCATGTGGTTCGCCGTTGTCGCCGCAGCGGAGATTCGGCAGCAC
Organism: Marinobacter sp.; assembly: GCA_014762755.1. GTDB lineage: Bacteria > Pseudomonadota > Gammaproteobacteria > Pseudomonadales > Oleiphilaceae > Marinobacter. The sequence continues at coordinate 4,374 of JABURI010000226.1, read as the reverse complement.
TGATGTTCCTGGATCTCGACGGCTTCAAGCGCATCAACGATACCCTGGGCCATGATGCCGGCGACGAGTTGCTGCGCCAGGTGGCCTATTGGCTGGAAGGGTGCGTCCGGGAGGAGGATTCGGTCGCCCGCCTGGGTGGTGACGAATTCGTGGTGCTACTGTCCAGGATCGGTGGTCCGGATGCCGCCGGCAAGGTGGCGGAGACCATTCTGCGCCGGTTGTGCCAGCGGGTCCGCCTCAACGACCACGAGGTCGGTGTCACGGTCAGTATCGGCATCACCATGGTGCCCCATGACAGCGAGGACTCCGGCACGTTGATGAAGTACGCGGACCTGGCCATGTACCGTGCCAAGGAAGTGGGCAGGAACACTTACCAGTTCTTCACGCCGGCTATGAATATCCAGGCCGCCCGCCGGTTGCTCCAGCAGGAGGAGCTGGCGACCGCGCTGGATGAGGACCGGTTTGTCCTGCATTACCAGCCCAAAGTGGACCTGACGACCGACCGGGTGATCGGGGTTGAAGCCTTCCTGCGCTGGCATCATCCGGAGAAAGGTCTGGTCTCCGCCCAGCAGTTTATCGGGCTGGCCGAGGAAACGGGGCTGATCGTGCGATTGGGGGAGCAGGCGCTGCGCCAGGCCTGTATTCAGGTACAGGCCCTTGAGCGGGCCGGTTTCGAGTCCCTCAAGATGGCAGTGAACCTCTCGGTGCGACAGCTGACCGACAGCGGTTTCCTCGATATGGTCCGGCAGGTGATTACCGAAACCGGGGTCTCGCCGGAACGGCTGGAACTCGAAATGCCGGCGGAACTGCTCAATGAGGATCCGCGCATGCTTCGGGAACTGCTGGTGGCCCTCAATGACCTGGGCGTCTGCCTGATTCTCGACGATTTCGGTACCGGATCCTGTTCATTGGTGGCGTTGCAGCAGTTGCCGCTGGATGTGATCAAGATTGACCATCGTTTCATTCGCGACATTCCCTACAACGTCAGCGCTACCGATGTTGCCTCCGCGGTGATCGCACTTGCCCGCAAGTTGCATCTGACGGTGGTGGCCGAGGGTGTGGAAACGCTCCAGCAGCTGAGTTTCCTGAGAACCGCCGGTTGTGCCCAGTGCCAGGGCAATCTGTTCAGTTATCCCCTGGATGAGGATGCCCTGATCGGTTTCCTGATTCGCCAGTATGAGAAACCGCTGATTTCCTGATCATGGCAATGGCCGGCGGTAACCGGTAAAATCACGCCGTTCCCGGATCCCGGTAGCGGCCCCTCCGGGCTCAATCCTTCGTCTTAATTATGAGTATTCATTTTCTGTGACTGAACTGAGCCGAATCCGTAACTTTTCCATCATCGCCCACATCGACCACGGTAAATCCACCCTCGCTGATCGTTTCATCCAGATCTGTGGCGGCCTGACGGACCGTGAGATGGCCGAGCAGGTCCTGGATTCCATGGACCTGGAACGGGAGCGCGGGATCACTATCAAGGCCCAGAGTGTCACGCTCAACTACAAGGCCCGGGATGGTGAGACCTACAAACTGAATTTTATCGATACCCCGGGTCACGTGGATTTCTCCTATGAGGTGTCCCGCTCCCTGTATGCCTGTGAAGGTGCACTGCTGGTGGTGGATGCCGGGCAGGGTGTGGAAGCCCAGTCCGTGGCCAATTGCTACACCGCCATCGAGCAGGGGCTCGAAGTGGTGCCGGTCCTGAACAAGATGGACCTGCCCCAGGCCGAACCCGAGCGGGTGGCGGCCGAAATCGAGGACATCATCGGCATCGAGGCCTCCGATGCCGTGCGCTGCAGTGCCAAGAGCGGCCTGGGCGTGGAAGATGTGCTCGAAGACCTGATTCGCAAGATTCCACCGCCCAAGGGTGACCGCAGTGCACCCCTGCAGGCGCTGATTATCGATTCCTGGTTCGACAACTACCTGGGTGTGGTATCCCTGGTGCGCGTCACCGAGGGCACCTTGCGCAAGGGCGACAAGATCGTGATCAAGTCCACCGGCAAGGCCTGGAATGCCGACAAGGTGGGCATTTTCAATCCCAAGCCCAAGGACACCGATATCCTCGAGGCAGGGGATGTAGGCTTTGTGGTTGCCGGCATCAAGGACATTCACGGCGCACCGGTGGGCGACACCATCGTGCACCAGAAGTTCGCGGCAGAGACCCCGATGCTGCCCGGGTTCAAGAAGGTCAAGCCGCAGGTGTACGCCGGCCTGTTCCCGGTCAGTGCGGACGACTACGACGATTTCCGTGACGCCCTGGAGAAGCTGACGCTGAATGATGCCTCGTTGTTCTTCGAACCGGAGAATTCCGACGCCCTCGGTTTCGGTTTCCGCTGTGGCTTCCTGGGCATGCTGCACATGGAAATCATCCAGGAGCGGCTCGAGCGCGAGTACGATCTGGACCTGATTACCACCGCGCCGACGGTAATTTATGAAGTGGTGACCAAGCAGGGTGAGACCCTGTCGGTGGACAACCCCTCGAGGCTCCCGGATATTGGGTCCATCGAGGAAATGCGTGAACCGATCGTCGAAGCCAACATCCTGGTTCCCCAGGAGCACCTGGGGAACGTGATCGCCCTGTGCGAGGAGAAGCGCGGCATCCAGAAGAACATGCACTTCATGTCCACCCAGGTTCAGCTCACCTACGAGCTGCCCATGGCCGAAGTGGTGATGGACTTCTTTGACCGGATCAAGTCGGCCAGTCGTGGCTTTGCCTCCCTGGATTACCACTTTGTGCGCTTCCAGCCGGCGAACCTGGTACGTCTGGATGTTCTGATCAATGGTGAACGCGTAGATGCCCTGGCACTGATCGTTCACAAGGAGCAGGCACACCACAAGGGGCGTCAGCTCATCGACAAGATGAAGGAACTGATCCCCCGCCAGATGTTTGATATTGCCATCCAGGCGGCCATCGGTACCCATGTGGTGGCGCGGGTGACCGTCAAGGCGCTGCGCAAGAACGTGACGGCCAAGTGTTACGGTGGTGACGTCAGCCGTAAGAAGAAACTGCTGCAGAAGCAGAAAGAAGGTAAAAAGCGTATGAAGCAGCTGGGTAATGTCGAGGTGCCTCAGGAAGCGTTTCTTGCCGTGTTGAAAGTCGACAAATAACAGAAGGCACCCGGATGGATATCGATTTTCCCCTGGTTCTGGTAGTACTGACCTTTGCGACGGGTCTGATCTGGCTGGCGGACAAGCTCTTTCTGCGCGAACGCCGGCTCGCGGCGGCTCGGGGCAACAGCCCGGGCACCGGCCAGGAAGCTGAACCGGTATCCGCTGAGGAGGAACCGAAAGAGCCCTACCTGGTTGATCTGAGCCGCTCGTTCTTCCCGGTCCTGGCCATCGTTCTGGTACTTCGCTCGTTCCTGGTTGAACCGTTCCAGATTCCGTCCGGCTCGATGTTGCCGACGCTGGAAGTCGGTGACTTCATTCTGGTCAACAAGTATGCCTACGGCATTCGCCTGCCGGTGGCCGGCACCAAGGTGTTGGAAGTCGGCGATCCCGATCGGGGTGATGTGATGGTGTTCAAGTACCCGGAAGATGGCGAGACCAATTACATCAAGCGGGTCGTCGGCCTGCCGGGTGACCGCATCCGGTATCAGGACAAGCAACTGTTCATCAACGGTGAGCTGGTCGATACCCGGTTTGTGGCCCGTCTTCCTCCGATGGAGTTGCGGCGCGAGGACCTCGGCGAGGTGGAGCATGATATCTTCCTCACCCTTGGACGCGCGGGTAACTCCGGCGAAGGACAGTGGGTGGTTCCCGAAGGCCATTATTTCGTCATGGGCGACAACCGGGACAACAGTAACGACAGCCGCTACTGGGGTACGGTGCCGGACGAGCTGATCGTGGGCAAGGCTTTTGCGATCTGGATGCACTGGAAATCAATCACCAGTCTGCCATCCTTTGATCGTGTCGGTGGTATCGAATAACACAGATTAATCCGGAGTGCAGTTATAATGAAGAAAAACAATCTCTCCAAAATGGGGCGTCAGGGTGGTGCATCTGTCCTGACTATTCTGATCATGGTGCTGTTTTTCGGCAGCCTCCTGACCCTGGTGGTCAAGCTGGGACCGGTCTACATCGATGACATCACCATTCAGGAAGCCCTGGAGAGCCTTGATGGTACCGAAGGCCTTTCCAACATGGGGCCGGCGCAGGTGCTGACGCTGATCAACAAGCGCCTGAGCGTCAACAATGTGCGGGGTTTCGATCCCAAGCACATTTCGGTGGAGAAGAATGGCGAATTTGTCGTGATCAAGGTGGATTACGAAGTTCGTAATAACCTGTTCAGTAACGTGGATACTGTTATCCACTTCAAACATGAGTATGAGTTGAAGGGCAAGTGAGTTCACAACCGGATCTGGACCAGTTACA
>JABURI010000027.1 GCA_014762755.1 Marinobacter sp. | reverse complement strand
CGGCAATTCCCGGGAAGCGTTACTTCACCATCGGTGAGGTGGCGGATCTCTGTGACGTAAAGGCTCACGTATTGCGGTACTGGGAACAGGAGTTTCCGCAGCTGTCGCCGGTCAAACGCCGTGGCAATCGCCGCTATTACCAGAGGGCGGATGTCATTACCATCCGCCAGATTCGCAGCCTGCTCTACGATCAGGGCTACACCATCGGTGGCGCCAAGCAGAAGCTGAGCAGTCACGAGATCAAGGAAGACACCTCCCAGTACAAGCAGCTCATCCGTCAGATGATCGTTGAGCTCGAAGAGGTACTTGAGGTGCTCAACACGCCAGTCAAATAGACGGGGTGTCAGAACAGCAAGCCGGGGCGGCCCTCAGGACCGCCCCGGTTTTTTTGTGGCCGTTACTTTTTCTTGCAGGTTTTGATACCCAGGATGCTGTAGGCCGGGCAGTTACCCATCAGGGCTGTTGCCAGCGGCACAATACCAATCCATCCCCAGGGTGTCTGGGGGCCAACGAACACCAGGGCAATCAGAACCACGCCAACGATGGCGCGGATGATGCGGTCGGCAGAACCCATGTTTACAGTCATCATTCAGTCTCCTTTGCTGATATGAGCTTATGACTTAACTTTAGGTCATACTTCCCGAGAGTTCAGTGATAAAGTCACACACGGTCAGCCAACGTGAGGAATCAGGACGTCATTCATGCCCCAGCACAGCATCCTCGATATTCTGCCAGCGCAGCTCAGAAAAGAAGTCATGGAGAAGATCCAGATCATGCGTTTCCCGGCAGGTAAGGTTCTGTTCAGCGCCGGAGAACGTTGCCAGGGACTGCCTCTGGTGCTGCAGGGCAGTGTGAAAGTGCAGATGACCGGGGTCTCAGGCCACAGCATTGTGCTGTATCGCATGGGTAAGGATGACATCTGCACACTCTCCATTGGATGCCTGATGACCGGTCGGGGCTACCGGGCGGAAGCGGTCGTCGAGGAAGAGGGGGAGGCGGCAATGATTCCGCGGGGTGTTTTTGACCGGCTGATGGATCAGTCGCCGGAGTTCCGTCTGGGGATCATGGAATCCTATGGGCGTCGCCTGGATGACCTCATGCTGTTGGTCGAAGAGGTTGCTTTCCACCGCATGGACGAGCGTCTTGAAGAATGGTTACTGGCTCGTGCCGACAGGGATGTGATTACGATCACTCATCAGGAGCTGGCGGTTGAACTCGGCACCGCGCGGGAGGTGGTTAGCCGACTGCTCAAGGAGCTTGAACGGCGGGGGATGGTTGCATTGTCCCGCGGCAGGATCGAGCTGACAGGCTTGCGGCAAACGTCGGCCCTGGCAAGGGCGTGATTCAGAAACAACAAAGCCCGGGCCTTCCGGCCCGGGCTTTGTCAGGGAATTTTGGTCGGGACGGCAGGATTTGAACCTGCGACCCTCTGCACCCCATGCAGATGCGCTACCAAGCTGCGCTACGCCCCGTGATCCGCTAGCCGCGAGAAAAGAGGTTTATCTCAGTGGCTTAGCGGGAGCGAAGTCTACACCAGCCCATCAGAAAAATAAACAGGCTTTCGGCAATTCGCCCCCGAAAATTCACCTTAGCTTGGTCTCCCGGAGTTTCATGATGAAGTGGGGCGATTCGAACGTGTTGGCGCGGGCCTCGGGCCAGTATTTGTCGAAGACTGCCAGGCCGGTTTTCTCTCCGCTAAGCAGGGCGCCCGGTTCCAGGAAAGGATAGAGATCCAGATAGGAATGAACCTCGGTCTTGGAGGTCCGACGGATGACATGTTCGGGGCCCAGCTCCGATGGATGGCGCAAGCCGGCGGCTTCCAGCAGGTTCTGGAGTGCGTCCAGGGTGTTCTTGTGGAAATTGTAGACCCGCTGGCTCTTGTGACGCACATCGAGCTTGTTACCCCGTCGCGGGTCCTGGGTGGCGATACCGCTAGGGCAGCGGCCGGTGTGACAGTTGAGTGCCTGGATGCAGCCGAGGGCGAACATATAGCCTCGTGCGGCATTGCACCAGTCCGCCCCCAGGGCGAGTGTGCGGGCGATGTTGAAGGCAGAAGTGATCTTGCCCGCAGCACCAATGGCGATGTCCTCGCGGAGGTTGGTGGCCACCAGGGTATTGTGGACCATCAGCAGGGCTTCGGTCATGGGCATGCCCAGCCGGTTGATGAATTCTAGCGGTGCGGCTCCGGTACCGCCTTCGCCACCATCGACGACGATAAAGTCCGGTTTGATCCCGGTTTCCAGGATCGCCTTGACGATGCCGAACCATTCCCAGGGATGGCCGATGGCCAGCTTGAAGCCTACCGGCTTGCCCCCGGAGAGCTCCCGCAGGTGATCAATGAACTCAAGCAGTTCAATCGGATTGGAGAACGCGGAGTGGCTGGCAGGCGAAATGCAGTCCTCCGCGACGGATACGCCCCTCGCTTCGGCAATTTCCGGCGTCACTTTGGCGCCCGGAAGAATGCCACCGTGACCGGGTTTTGCCCCCTGGGATAGTTTGAGCTCTATCATTTTGACCTGATCAAGTGCGGCGTTCTCTCGGAACATGTCCTCGTTGAAACTGCCGTCCTTGTTACGGCATCCAAAATATCCCGAACCAATCTCCCAGACCAGGTCGCCACCGGGCTGGCGGTGGTAGCGGGAAATCGATCCCTCCCCCGTGTCATGGTAGAAACCGCCCATTTTCGCCCCGGTGTTCAGGCTCAGGATCGCGTTTGCCGACAGCGAGCCAAAGCTCATGGCCGAGATGTTGAAAACGCTGGCGCTGTAAGGTTTTGCCCGACTCTTGCCGATCACGATACGGAAGTCCGAGTCGGTGATTCGCGTCGGGGTCATTGAATGGTTCATCCATTCGAACCCTTCCTCGTACATGTGCAGCTGAGAGCCGAATGGGCGCTTGTCCAGGACATTCTTGGCGCGCTGATAAACGATGGTGCGCTGCTCCCGGGAGAATGGGCGCTCCTCCGTGTCCGACTGGATGAAATACTGGCGGATCTCTGGGCCAATGGATTCAAAGAGATACCGGAAGTTGGCCATGATCGGATAGTTCCGGCTGACTGTGTGCCTGGTCTGGATCAGGTCGTAGGTTCCCACAGCGGTCAGGACCGCAAAGATGGCCGGCACGATATAGCCGTACCCAAGCCACAGTGTAACCGGCAATGAAACAATGAACCCTGCGATGCTCAGGGCGTACGCGCTGTAACGCAGAGGGAAGGTTGTGGTTTTCTCCATGAATACCTCGGATTGGTTCTTGGCAAAGGTCCTGATGCACTGAGTATATAGATACCCGGGCCGCTGGGCAGTGGATTGCCCGTTTGGACACTTGATAATTCTGGAAATGAACTATTCTGATAGAGATGCGTACGAAAAAACTACGATATACGGGCTTTGATGTTTTGACCTCAAAACATTAGACTTTCGCGCTTGTAATATTTGAACTCCGATTCTGACATTGAATTTCTGACCCAGGAGGCGCCAAACGTGGGCGAGGTAGTGAAAGACGAATATCAGACGGATTACGTCGCGGGCCAGGACAACATTAACGTTCTGGGCCTCGATCTCCATAACTGGGTGTTCCCGGTTTCCGCTCTCATCGTCGTGGCTTTTGTCATCGGGACGCTGATGTTCCCGACGCCGGCAAAAGAACTGCTGGATGGGGCGAAATGGGACATCATTGCCAGTTTTGACTGGTTTTTCCTGATCAGTGCCAACATCTTTGTGGTGGTTTGCCTTGCGCTGATCTTCATGCCGGTGGGCAAGATCCGCATCGGTGGCCAGGATGCCAAGCCTGAATTCTCCAGGCCGTCCTGGTTTGCGATGCTGTTCGCTGCCGGTATGGGTATTGGCCTGATGTTCTGGGCTGTCGCTGAGCCGACTGCCTACTACACCGGCTGGTACGAGACGCCATTTAATGTTGAAGCGAATTCGCCGGAGGCAGCAAATCTTGCCATGGGCGCGACCATGTACCACTGGGGTCTGCATCCATGGGCGATCTATGCCGTAGTGGCTCTGTCCCTGGCTTTCTTCGCATTCAACAAGAACATGCCGCTGACCATCCGTTCGGCGTTCTTCCCGCTGCTCAAGGACAAGGTCTGGGGCTGGCCCGGCCACATCATTGACGTGCTGGCTGTAGTTGCGACCATCTTTGGCCTGGCAACGTCACTGGGTTTCGGTGCGCAGCAGGCAGCGTCGGGTCTCGACTACCTGTTCGGCACCGGCAACGGCATCAACGTTCAGATGGCCATTATTGTGGGTGTCACCGCCGTCGCGCTGATTTCCGTTCTCCGCGGCCTGGAAGGCGGTGTGAAGGTGCTCAGTAACATCAACATGAGCCTGGCGGCATTGCTGCTGTTTTTTGTCATCTTCGCTGGCCCGACCATGACCATCCTGGAGACCATGTGGGTGACCTCCTCGAGCTATGTTGCCAACATGGTACCGCTCAGTAACCCGTTCGGCCGCGAAGACGAGGCCTGGTTCCAGGGCTGGACCGTGTTCTACTGGGCTTGGTGGATCTCCTGGTCACCGTTCGTCGGTATGTTTATTGCCCGGGTATCCCGTGGTCGTACGGTGCGAGAATTCATCACAGCGGTTCTCCTGATTCCGACCGTGATCACTGTAGTCTGGATGAGCAGCTTCGGTGGCTCCGCGCTGGAACAGATCCAGAATGGCGTGGGCACACTGGCCGAGGAAGGTCTGACTGACGTTTCACTGGCCCTGTTCCAGATGTTTGCCAACCTGCCGTTGACAGGCATCATTTCCTTCGTGGCAATCATCCTCGTGCTGGTGTTCTTTGTGACGTCCTCGGATTCCGGCTCGCTGGTGATTGACAGCATCACCGCTGGCGGCAAGACCGATGCTCCTACTGCCCAGCGTGTATTCTGGGCCGTCATGGAGGGTGCGATTGCAGCTGCGCTGATCTTCGGCGGCGGTGCCGATGCACTGGGCGCCATTCAGGCAACAGCCATCAGTGCGGGTCTGCCGTTCACGGCCATTCTGCTGATCATGACCTGGGGCCTGCTCAAGGGGCTCAGCCATGAGCGGAAACTGCTTGTAGCCAGGGGCGAACTCTGACTATCAGCGGATAGAAAAAAACCGGGGTCGAGGCCCCGGTTTTTTATGGTCGAATTCAAGCGTTAAAGCTTCCCGAACGTTTCCATGGCGTAGTTGGCCCGTTCTCCCGGGCTGAAATGGGGGCGCTTGAGCCCTTCGATATTTCTCAGACGGGGTAACAGCCCGCAACCGTTCGCCATCTGGATCGCCAGACCCGGGCGGGCATTGAGTTCGAGCAGCAGCGGGCCCTCGTTGGCATCCACCACCAGATCCACGCCCATATAGCCCAGTCCGGTGGCCTCATAGCAGCGGGCAGCCATTTCCAGCATCTCATCCCAGGCAGCGATTTCGATGTTCTCCAGGGCCAGGCCGGTGTCCGGGTGCAGCGTGATCGGCCGGTTGAACTGGACGGCATTGAGACTGCGTCCGGTCCCGATATCAAGACCCACACCCACGGCCCCCTGATGCAGGTTGGCCTTGCCGTCAGAGGCGGTTGTGGCAAGCCGTAACATCGCCATGACCGGATAGCCCTGGAATACAACAATGCGGATATCAGGCACCCCCTGATGGGAGTAGCGGGCCAGGTCCGGGTCAGACTGCACCAGATTTTCGACGATGGCGACATCCGGGGTGCCTGCCAGTGAATACAGGCCTGCCAAGATATTGGTCAGGTGCCGTTCGAGGTAGGCGGCATCCACCCGCGCTCCGGAGGCCTTGATGTACTCATCGCCATCCCGGCCGGTGATGACGGTAATACCCTTGCCGCCCGAGCCTTTCGCCGGCTTGATGGCGAAGCCTTCCAGGTCTTCGGCCATCTCCCGGAAATGGGAAATCTCGTGTTGCTCGCGGACGACCTGCAACAGGCGGGGTGTTTTGACGCCGTACTCTGCGACCACCAGTTTGGTCTTCAGCTTGTTGTCCACCAGCGGATAGGACGAGCGCTCATTGTACCGCGCAATGTAATCCACATTGCGCCGGTTCATGTTGAGCATGCCCAGCCGTTTCAGTCTGCGGGGAGAAATCCACTCCATTTCAGTCGTACACCTTCATGGGGGAGAATCGGCGCAGTTCGGTGAGCTTGTAGCCAGTGTACTGACCCATCAGCAGGATGAATCCCAGTATTACCAGGTGCAGTTCCGGGAAGTTGAAGGTCAGGTGGCCGGCCAGAGGGGCGCTCATCACCAGATAGGCGCAGATGGCCACGAAAAGGCTGCCAGAGCCCTGGATCATTACCTCGCGCACCCCTTCCTCTTCCCAGAGGATGGACATCCGTTCAATGGTCCAGGCGATAATTACCATGGGGAAGAAGGTCACCGTCATGCCGGTGTTGAAACCCATCTGGTAGCCGATGATGGACAGACCGGCGGTGATAAAGATAACCAGAATGATCAGCGCAGAGATCCGGGACACCAGCAACAGGTTGAGACTGGAGAGGTAGCCCCGCATCAGAAGCCCGATCGCCACCACGGACAGGAATGCAATCAATCCGGGCACCAGGGTGGTCTGCACAAACGCCACAGCGATCAGCACTGGCATGAAGGTACCGGAGGTCCGAATGCCAATCACCATCCGCATAAATGCCACGATCAGCGCACCCAGGGGAAGGAGCAACAGCATCCGGAACATGCTCTGTTCCTCGATGGGCAGCTCATAGAAACTCAGAAAGCCCAGACCGTTGGATTCCGCCTGCATGGTCGCCAACTGCAGGGCAGGGACGGTCTGCCGGAGCATGGAGAAGCTCACCTCGGAATTGTCACCGCCCACGACATCAAGTAGGGACTGGGAACCCTGGCGCCAGAGCAACAGGTTCTCGGGCACACCCTGTTCGGCGGTCTGGGGATCGAAGGTCAGCCACTGATCGCCGTTATAGATCTGCAGGAATGGCATCAGCGGTTGCCGGCGGCGGGCATCCTCGAGCCGCAGGCCGTCAGCGGTACGGGCAGGAATGCCGGCGTGGTTGAGCATGTCTACCAGTAGCTGGAGATAGTTCTCCTCGGCCACCAGCAGGGTGGTGTTCTGGGTCCGGGTGTCCGGCTGCATCAGCCGGATCAGCTCGCGGGTCATGCTTTCAGGGGTGCTGGAGCGCTCGCGGGCCTGTGCCAGGATCTCGCGCACGGCAGTCGCCTGGGGTTCCTCCCAGAACATCTGGCGGGGGCGTGGTTCACGCGCCATTCTCCGGGGTCGGTTCTCATCCGTGGGGATGAACTGGGCCTTGAAGTAGAGGGTTTGGGGCCCGGAGACGTCACGTTTGCTCCATTCCGCCCGGCGGCCGCCGGAGTCCTCCACGATGGAGAAGCCGTAGCCCGGGGAGGCCGCCTGCTCGGAAATGATGCTGAAGCCCGGGGGCTGATCCGGAATGTTCAGACTGGCGAGCACGGGCTCATTGGTACCCACGAAGTCCACCCGGGCTTCGACCATCCAGACCGGGCGTTGCTCACCGGTGAGCCAGGGAATGCCCAGCTCCACATGGCGCCAGATGGCCAGGGAAATACCTGCACCGATCAGGAGCAGGACGGCGACGTAAAACGGTATGCGCGAACGGCTGGTCAAGCGTCATCTCCGTTGCGTTTCAGGTTCTTGGGCAGTTCGGTGGCGAATTCCTTGCCGACATCGATCAGCATCACATCCCGGAGGACATTCCGGCCGATGAGCACTTCGTAGGTCAGGTTGCTGCGATCGGCCAGGGTAAATTCGGCGACCTGTTTGTGATCTCCGATGGCAAACTGGAGTTCCACCACCACCCGGCGCTCGGAATCCTCGGCACTGGCCTGGATGATTCGAACGCGACGGGATATTTCCTTCTCCATGGTGACCAGTTCGTCAGTGCCCGGGACCGGCACATCAAAACGAACCCAGTTGCTGCCATCCCGCTCGAAACGGGTGATGTTACGGGCATCGATAGAGGAAGTTTCCGCACCGCTGTCGATCCGGGCGGTATAAACCAGCCCCGGTTCGGCCAGATAGAATTTTTCCACTTCGCCGACCACGACCTTGCCTTTCAGACGGTCGGATCGGCCGGTGTCCTCCAGTGTGGGGCAGACCGGCTGAGGTGGCGTCGGTGGACAGATCGGCTTTTCGACTTTCTTTTCAATGGCTTCGAGGATGGTCTGGGTGGACAGTTGCTCCCGTTGCAGCAGCTGTTCATGGCGCACCGCTGCATTGCCTTCCATGGTGACCAGTGTGGCTCGTTGGGACTGTACCGAGGAGTTCAGTTCTGTCAGGTCCTTCTTCGGAACCATGAAATAACGGTCCGAGGAACAGCCGGCCAATACCAGGCTCAGCCCTGCGGCCGCGATGACAGAAAGGAACGGAAAACCAGCCCGCGAACGTTTGTAAGCCATGAAGTACCCCTGAGCCGGCAGACAAGAACGCCCGGATTATAAGGGCGCGCTGATGGTCTGTGCCTTGAATATGTTCAATTAAGGCCGGGGAGTATACCGCAACGGACCTGTGTAGTGACTTTACAGTTGGTTAACGGGCAGTAGGGATTATCCGGACAGGAAGGGGCCTTCGCCGAGATCGGTCTGGGACCGAAGATACTCCTGAATCACCGGAGAGCAATTCAGGTAAAACAGCAACAGTTCGCGCTGGATATACTGATCCTGGATACGGGAGGCATAGCTGATCAGTTCCCGAATGGCGTCGTCATTCTCACTTCGGCTATCGGGAATAGCGAAACTCTTACCATAGCGCTCTTTCAGGATTTTTGTCAGGCGCTCGAGATGGAATTCACCGGTGTGGGTAATGTGGGGCAGAATCCGGAAGCCTTTCGGATAGGTCTTCTTTCTGCCCGCCAGAACACACGACGGCATGCCATCCCCGGCCTGATTATCCTGCCAGAGTTCTGATCCCAGTTTTCGCCACAGTTCTTTCAGCATAACTCGCCTGTCCATCCTCTGACTGCGGATTCGCCCCGGCCGTGAAAAAAATGTAATCAAAATAAACAGGACGAACACTTTATTCTTTTAGTGGATATTACGAGGCACGTCCAGAGCCAGATGCACACTGGTAATGAATTTGCTAAACAGTCGAGGTGTCAGCCCCGCTGTTAATGCCTATGAACGGGCGGCAACGCAAAAGGTTCCATTGTTACGTTAAACTGTTCGTCATGGTGTGATCATCCGGGCAAACCAACCAGGAGCGTCTTGCAGTGCCGGAAGCAATAACCCGATGGATAGTGGCCTCGCCGGAATTGATGGCTGGATTAGTTGGTGTGCTGGCACTGTTGACAGTGCTTCTTGCGGTTTTGCTGATGCGCTCGGCCCGCAAAGCCGATGCCTGGCAAAACCGGGCCTTTGAGGCCGAGACGAGGGTTGCCGGGTTGGAATCGGACGTTGGCGGCAAGCGGCAGTGGATTGACCAGCTCGAGGGCGAACGCAGAAGCCTCCAGACAAAGATCGAGGATCTTTCCGCCGAATTGCACCGTGTGCGGGTGAGGCTCCGGGAGCAGGAGGTCGCGCTGGACCGGGAACGCCGTTCCGCCGCGGAGAAGCTGGAACTGCTGGAACGTAACCGGGATGCGCTGAAACAGGAGTTCGAGAACCTGGCCAACCGGATTTTCGACCAGAAGAACGAGCGCTTCACCCAGCAGACCCGCACCAGCCTGGACAGCCTGCTCAACCCTTTCCGGGACCAGTTGCAGGATTTCCGCAAGCGGGTGGAAGATGTGTACACCACCGAGACCCGGGACCGCCAGGCCCTGCGCAGCGAGATCAAATCGCTGCAGGAGCTGAACCGGCAGATTACCGAGGAAGCGGCCAATCTGACCAAAGCCCTGAAGGGTGACAAAAAGGTTCAGGGCAATTGGGGTGAGCTGATCCTGGAACGGGTGCTGGAAAAATCCGGCCTGCGCAAAGGTGTGGAGTATGAAACCCAGGGCAGTTACCGGGATGGCGATCATCAGCTGTTACGCCCGGACGTGGTGGTGCACCTGCCGGATAACCGGAACCTGATTGTGGATTCCAAGGTATCCCTGCTGGCCTACCAGCAGTGGGTCAACGAGGAAGACGAAAGTGCGCGGGCAGAGGCGCTGAAACAGCATGTGGAGGCGGTGAGGAACCACATCCGGACTCTGAGCGAGAAAGACTACAGCCAGCTTCATGGCCTGCATTCGCCGGATTTCGTGCTGCTGTTCATGCCCATCGAACCGGCGTTTGTGGCAGCTTTTCAGCAGGACGAGAACCTTTTCGCAGAAGCCTTCGAGCGAAAGATTATTGTGGTCACACCAACCACGCTCCTCGCCACGCTGCGGACTATCGAGAACATCTGGCGCTATGAACGCCAAAGCCAGAACGCCCGGCGGATTGCCGATAGGGCCAGTGCGGTCTATGACAAGCTGAGGGTCTTTGTCGAGGCCATGGAGCGCCTCGGCAGCCAGTTGCAGACAGCCCAGGGCAGCTACGATTCGGCTATGAATACGCTGACCCGGGGCCGTGGTAACCTGATTTCTCAGGCGAACCGGTTCGTGGAGTTGGGCGTGAGGGTCAAGAAAGAACTTCCCCGGGGCATCCTGGAACAGGCCGAAGTGGACGCCGAAGATACCGAGATGGAAGCGGCAATAAACGCCGATAACCAGCAGGAGTAAGAACCATGGCAGTAGCATCTGGAACGTTTCAACGACTGGCTCGATCTTTTGCCCTGGTGGCCGCACTCGGCGCCGCCGGTCAGGTGCAGGCGTTGGCTCCGGAGCACGAGATGCGCCGGTTGATGCTGGCCACGGAAGAGGCCGTCAATGCCGGTAACTGGGGCGAAGCCGGTGAGTATCTGAATCGGCTACAGCAGCTGGAAGCGGAAAAGCCCCCGGAGTATTTCTTTTACAGGGGGCAGGTAATGCTGCAGGCAGGTCACCTGAATGAAGCCCAGGCGGCTCTGGAAGCCTATGTCACCCAGGCCGGCACCGAGGGCAGTCACTACCAGCAGGCCCTGAAACTCATTACCGATGTGGAACGTACCCGAAAGGCCGGGGCAGCCGATCAGGCCAATGGCAAGCAGCCGCCCAAGGTGGCTGTCATCGAGCCGGCGGGTAATCAGGGGATTGCGTCACTGCGCAAGCTCTACCTCACCAATAATGACCGGGACGCCCTGCTCATGCACCTGAATAGCCTGCTGGATGTGGCAGGCTGGCGTGCAGATCAGGCGGTTGTGCGGCTGGATAAGCCTGCGGATGTGGCCTACGAAGTGAGTGCAACCGACAGCGTGATCAGCTTCCAGGAGATTCGCCGGGAAGCCGGCAGCCGCCTCGTGCGCAAGACCCAGACCATGGAAGTCTACGGTGTGAATCCGATGATCGAGTGGGGCTGCGAGGCCGCTGTGGCCAGTTGCTGGATCTATGATCCGCGCGATGGCTCCCGACTGATGCAGCTTGGCTACCATCGGGAGCGAGCCGGTGAAATCGCCCAGACCCTGGGCCAACTGGTCCGCCACCTGCAGGCTCCCGCGGGCTCCTGACCCCGTCAGGACTGGAGATTTCCCCGTTCACCCTCGCGGTAGGCGCCGGGCGTGACGCCCGTCCATTTCTTGAAGGCCCGGTGGAAGGTGGACGGTTCAGTAAAGCCCACCTTTTCCGCGATGTCATTGATCGGCAGCTCCTGCCGGCCCAGATAGTAGATCGCCATGTCCCGCCGTAGCAGATCCTTGATCTCCTGGAAGGACGTATTTTCCTGTTTCAGGCGACGCCGGAGGGTTTGCGGGCTGGTGTGCAGTTCAGAGGCAATCCACTCGAAATCCGGCAACGGTTTTGAGAAATCCCGGCCAATGAGCGCGCGGATCCGGCCGGTCCAGGTGTTGCTCTCATCGGGACGGGAGAGCAGGTCCGCCGGGGAAGTCTTGAGGAACTGCCGCATTTCCGGCTTGTCCCGAATGACCGGTGCCGAGAGGAAGCGCTTGTCGAAGGTGAGGGAGGTCTGGCCTGCCTCGAACTCCAGCGGACAGTGGAAGATATGCCGGTACTCATCACCGTGGGACGGTCGCGGATAGTCGAACTCGGCCTTGTCCAGTTCCACCGGCTGACCGATCAGCCAGCTGCCCAGGCGATGCCAGATCACCAGAATGCTCTCGCGAAGGAAGTAGCTGGGATCGTAGATCTCGCTCTCGATCCTCAGGATCAGACGAGCCTGTTCTTCCCCGACCTCCAGTTCCATGGCCACCATGGGCTCGAACAGGCGTGAGAACTGGAAGGCCTGGCGATAGACAGCCTCCAGGTTAGGACAATCGATCACCAGCGCACACATCGTGGCAAAGGTACCGGTTCTTGCCCGGCGAGGGCCCATGCCCATGAACTCATCCCCGGTGCGGTTCCAGAGTACCTGCATCAGCCGGCTGAACTGGTCACTGCTGACCCGTGCCATCTCGATGCGCA
>JABURI010000219.1 GCA_014762755.1 Marinobacter sp. | reverse complement strand
TCCAGTTTACTGCTATCGCCGATACTAAACGGCTGGTTCCGATAACTCAAAGCCGGAACACGTGCCATGGACAAAGTTTAAGATCTGTCGCCCTGAAGGACATCCCGCGCCTCGGCAACAGTGAAGAAAGAACCGAACACAATCACCAGGCCATCCTCCCCTGCCGACGTTCGCGCGCTCTCAATGGCCTTCGCCACCGACGCGCATTGATTCAACCGGGTCACGCCGCCGTGGCGAACCCTCTCCGCCAGGAGCTGGACATTCAACCCCCTCGGAACGTCCAGCGGCGCCAGGAACCATTCATCCACCACCCCGGCCATCGCCGCCGAAACCCCTTCCACGTCCTTGTCACCGAGGGCGCCATAGACCGCAACCACGCGTTGACCGTCATGGCGCATGGACGCCAGTCGGTCGGCAAGCCAGGTTGCGGCGTGCGGGTTGTGCCCCACATCCACCAGCGTGGCAGGGTGATCCGAGAGCTGCTCAAACCGCCCGGGAACCGACAGCGTGAGCAGGGTCGACTCTATCTGCTCGAGGGTCAGCCCGGGCTCCAGATTCCGGATGGCCACGACCGCCGCCGCCACGCTCTTTACCGGCAACGGACCGCCGGGGAAACGGATCGTTTCGCCCCGGTATTCCAGGTGCACCTTGGCGGCATCGCCGAGGGCACCGTCCTCCGGCAGCCGGAGTTGATAGTCACGACCAAAGAGATCGAGGACGACCTTTTGCGCGGAAACCTGCTGCAGTACCGATCTGGGCGCATCCCCATCGGCATACACCGCCGGGATACCGGGCCGCAGGATCCCGGCCTTTTCGAAGCCGATCACCTCGCGGTCACTACCCAGAAAGGCCACATGATCGATATCCACCGAGGTGATGATGGCAAAGTCCGCGTCAAGCACGTTGACCGCATCCAGCCGGCCACCGAGACCGACCTCGAGCACCCAATCCTCGACGCCTGCTTCGGCAAAAGCGACGAACGCCGCCAGCGTGCCGAACTCGAAATAGGTCAGCGTGGTGTTGCCCCTTGCCTGCTCTACGGTCTCGAAGGCGCGGACCAGAGCCTCGTCGCTGATTTCGACGCCGTTGATACGCACTCGCTCGTTGTAGCGATGCAGATGCGGGGACGTATAGGCGCCGGTGGTGCGGCCGGCAGAATGCAACAGCGCCTCGATAGCTGCTACGGAACTACCTTTACCATTTGTGCCTGCAACGGTAATGATCCGGCCACGGGGTTTGCGGGGAAACAGCCGGCGTAGTACCAGCAGAACCCGGTCGAGACCCAGATCGATTTCAGAGGGATGGATGGATTCCAGGTAAGAAAGCCACTGGTCGGGCGTGGCATTCGCCCCCGGCGGAACCGGGGGCTTGCCGTAATTGCTACTGCTCGGCGGCATCGTTTTCGGGCTTTTCAGTCACTTCGAATTCGATGGGCTCTTCTGTACCGGGTTTGTCGTCTGCCGTGAACTTGGCAAGCAGGTGGGCGCAACGCTCCCGTAACTGGTGGCGGTGCAGAATCATGTCGATAGCGCCGTGTTCCAACAGGAATTCACTGCGCTGGAAGCCTTCCGGCAGCTTTTCCCGGACGGTCTGCTCGATAACCCGAGGGCCGGCGAAACCGATCAGCGCGTTAGGCTCGGCAATGTTGAGATCTCCAAGCATGGCCAGACTGGCAGACACACCCCCGAACACCGGATCGGTCATCACGGAAATATAGGGGATGCCCTCCTGCTTCATCCGCTCAAGCACGGCTGCGGTCTTGGACATCTGCATCAACGACAGGATGGCTTCCTGCATCCGGGCACCGCCACTGGCGGAGAAGCACACCAGAGGAATGCGATCACGCAGGGCCACGTTGGCCGCCTGCACGAACTTCTCGCCAACCACCTGCCCCATGGAACCACCCAGGAAATTGAACTCGAAGGAGCAGGCCACCAGGGGAACCCCGAGGGTTGTCCCCTTCATGGCGATCAGGGCGTCCTTCTCACCTGTGCCCTTCTGGGCCTGGGAGAGGCGATCCTTGTAACGCTTGCTGTCCTTGAACTTGAGGCGATCCCAGGGCTCAAGATCCGCTGCGATCTCCTCGCGGCGGTCTTCATCAAGGAAAATATCGAGACGACGCCGGGCACTTACCCGCAAGTGGTGGTTACATTTGGGGCAAACATCCAGATTCTTCTCAAGCTCCGGCTTGTAGAGAAAGGCCCCGCATTTGGGACACTTCTTCCAGAGCCCCTCGGGGACCCCGGTTCTCTGCTTGGATTCCGAGCGGATCTTGCTCGGCATGATTTTGTCCAGCCAGTTACTCATGATTCAATCCTGTCCTGTGAGGCCTGCCTGCCCTCGGCCTCCGGTTCAGGAGGCCAGGCTGTCCAGTGCTTCGCGCATCGGGTGGAGCAGATCCGTCAGTGCCCGCTTGAGCTCTTCGGTATCTGCCTGATTTCTGGCTATTGTATCGACCAGCACACTGCCAACAATTACACCATCGGATACCCGACCAACGGCAGCGGCCGTTTCCGCATCACGAATGCCAAATCCGACGCCGACCGGCAGGGCCGTCATCTCGTGAATATGGGCAACCTTCTCGGCCACCTCGTCAACGTTGATTTTAGCCGCGCCGGTCACGCCCTTGAATGAAACATAGTACACATAGCCAGAAGAGTGCTCGGCGATTGCCCGAACCCGCTCATCGATCGTGGTCGGTGCCAGCAGGAAAATCGCGTCAAGATTGCGTTTGGTAAACAGCGGGGCCACGTCGTCCGCCTCTTCCGGCGGCAGGTCAACCGTGAGAACACCATCCACTCCGGCATCAGCGGCCGCCTCGGCGAAGACTTCATAGCCCATGGCCTCCATAGGGTTGAGATACCCCATCAGCACCACCGGCGTCTGGTCATCCTGCTTGCGGAATTCCTTGACCATGCCAATGACCTGACGCAGAGACGTTCCGTGCTTCAGGGAGCGTTCGCAGGCCAGCTGAATCACCGGGCCATCCGCCATCGGGTCCGAGAAAGGCACGCCAAGCTCGATAATATCCGCGCCGGCCCGGACCAGGGTATGCATCAGATCCACCGTCACGTCCGGGTGAGGATCACCGGCAGTGATATAGGGAATCAGCGCCTTGCGATTTTGCTCCTTCAGGGCCTTCATTACCCCTTCAATTCGGCTCATGCCAGTTTCCGTCCTTTCATCAGATCTCGATACCATCAAGCTGGGCGATGGTGTGAATGTCTTTATCACCGCGGCCGGAGATGTTGATGACCAGCATCTGGTCCTTGTCCATCTCTGCGGCCTTCTTCACGCCGTAGGCCACCGCGTGGGCGGTTTCCAGAGCCGGCATGATACCCTCCACCCGGGTCAGCATGCGGAAACCGTCCAGCGCCTCATTGTCGGTCACCGACACGTAATGGGCGCGGCCGATATCCTTGAGCCACGCGTGTTCAGGTCCCACGCCCGGATAATCCAGACCGGCGCTGACCGAATGGGTCCCGGCAATCTGGCCGTTCTCATCTTCCATCAGGTAGGTACGGTTGCCGTGCAGAACACCCGGGCGGCCGGCACACAAAGGTGCGGCATGCTGACCGGTTTCAATGCCCAGGCCGCCGGCCTCAACGCCATACAACTCCACATTCTCATCCCCGAGGAACGGGTAGAACATTCCGATGGCATTGGATCCGCCGCCTACACAAGCCACCAGCGCGTCCGGCAATTTCCCGGCTTTCTCCATCGCCTGCCGGCGGATTTCACGACCGATCACCGACTGGAAATCCCGCACCAGCAGCGGGTACGGGTGCGGGCCGGCCACAGTTCCAATAATGTAGAAGGTGTCGTCCACATGGGAAACCCAGTCACGCATGGCATCGTTCATAGCGTCCTTCAGGGTGCGGGTGCCGCTTTCAACGGCATGCACCTGGGCACCCAGGAGCTTCATGCGATAGACGTTGAGGGATTGGCGCTGGACATCCTCGGCGCCCATGAACACGTGGCATTCCAACCCCAGCCGGGCACATACCGTCGCGGTGGCGACACCGTGCTGCCCTGCACCGGTCTCGGCAATGATCCGCTTCTTGCCAAGAAAGCTGGCCAGAAGAGCCTGACCGATGGTGTTGTTCACCTTGTGAGCGCCGGTATGATTGAGATCTTCCCGCTTCAGCCAGATCTGGGCACCACCGGTCTCCCGGGTTAACCGTTCCGCAAAGTAAAGCGGGCTCGGGCGACCGACGTAATCCGCCAGATCCTTGTCGAACTTGGCCTGGAACTCCGGGTCGTTTTTCATCTGGAGATACTCTTTCTCCAGAGTCATCAGCGAGTCCATCAGGGTTTCAGAAACAAACCGTCCGCCGTAGGCACCGAAGTGACCCCGTGCATCGGGAAGTGCGCTCAGCATTTCTTCAGTCAGTTTTACAGACACGGTGAACCTCTTTAATGAAGTCGGAAATTTTCTGGATGTCCTTGATGCCCTTGCTGCGTTCGACACCGCCACTGACATCCACGGCCCAGGGTTTCACCTGTGTTACGGCGCGAGATACGTTATCAGATGACAACCCACCGGCCAATACAAGTGGCATGGGGCGATTTTCAGGAATCAGCTGCCAGTTGAAGGACTGACCGGTGCCCCCGAATTTGTCGGGAACCCAGGCATCCACCAGCAAACCGGCAGCATCCCGGTAATCCTGGAAAGCCGACTCGATCTGCCCTTCCTCACGAACTCGGATCGCCTTGATCCAGCGCCGGCCGAAGCTCCGGCAGAATTCAGGCGTTTCATCGCCATGAAACTGGAGCAGATCCAGCGGTACCTCGGACAGTACCTGCTCGACAAACTCGCGGGCAGGATTCACAAACAGCCCCACCGCCTGCACAAAGGGCGGAATGTCACGGACCAGGGCAGCTGCGTGCGCCGGCGAAACTGAACGGGGACTGGGTTCATAGAACACGAACCCGAGGGCATCCGCACCGCAACTGATTGCAGCTGAGACATCCTCCGGGCGGGTCAGGCCGCAGATCTTGACTCTTGTACTCATCGCTCGGGCATCGGCTTTTTGGGGTGGATATGGGTCGGCTCAATCGGGCGATTGTCATCCCGCTGGAACCAGGGACGAACAAAACCGGGGCCACATTCGGCTTCAGGAATTCCGTACCCTGCAGGATACCCCACATCCACCAGGAAAAGGCCGTCCGGGGGTGCAGTCACGCCCGCAAGTGTCCGGTCCCGTTCACTCAGGATCCCGGCAATCCAGTCCACGGACTGGTTGCCGTTACCGACCGCCATCAGGGCGCCGGCAATGTTTCGCACCATGTGGTGCAGAAATGCATTGGCCTGCACATCAATTACGACGAATTCGCCCCTACGGGTTACCGAAATCTTTTCAAGAAAACGGACGGGGGTGCGGGACTGGCAGCCGGCGGCCCGGAAAGATGAAAAGTCATGTTCACCGACCAGCGCCTGTGCAGCTTCGTGCATCCTGTCCGCGTCCAATGGACGAAAGGTCCAGCTAACCTGCCCTCGCAGAATTCCGGGGCGAACGGCATGGTTATAAATCACGTAGCGATAACGGCGATAGACTGCCGAGAAGCGGGCGTGGAAATCGTCTGCTCCCTGCCCGGCCCAATGGACCGAGATATCCCCCGGAAGAGCGGTATTGACCCCCATCACCCAGGAACGGAGATTCCGCACCGATCGGGTCTCGAAATGGACAATCTGATAACTGGCATGCACACCCGCATCCGTACGACCGGCGCAAACCAGATCTACCGGGTGATCGGCAACCTTCGCCACCGCTCGGGAGAGCTCCCCTTCAACCGACCGCACCCCGGACTTCTGCATCTGCCAGCCATGAAAACCCCGGCCGTCGTATTCAAAGGCCAGGACCACCCGGCCGTCACCAATTGCGTTGTCTGTGGTCAGTTGCTGTGCTTCGAGGAACAAGGGGAAGTCCGAAAAATCTTGCTGTAAAAACAAAGCGCCGGCTTTATCCCGTCAAACGGGGCCGGCGCTCGTCACCTGAAGGTTTGATTATAACGGATCAGGACAGATTTTTAAGGAGATCCTGGGCTTCTGCCTTCTGGGCATCATCACCCTCCAGCGCCACTTCCTCCAGGATATCCCGGGCACCGTCGCTATCACCCATCTCGATGTAGGCCCGTGCCAGATCCAGTTTGGTCGCTGCTTCGTCCGTGCCTGCCAGGAAATCGAAGTCATCATCCTCGCCAAGCTCGGACTCATCGATATCGACCGCTGCAGGCCGGCCAGCCTCGTCGCTTGCCACAGGAATCTCCTCCTCGGTAGCCTCATCCTCGGCGGGCGCTTCCTGCTCCGCCAGATTCTCGAGAGTGCCCAGATCGTCAAATTCCTCGGTCCCGGCAACTTCCTGTTCAGGGCTGGGCTCCTTACTCTCGCCCAACAAGTCACCTTCACCGAGGGGATCTTCCAGACCCAGCTCCTCGTCAAGGGATGCCGGCTCCTCTTCACCATGGTTGGTGGTGTCGGCAGAATCGGAGAACTCCTCCATCAGAGCAAGATCCTCGTCAGAGACATCCAGCTCCAGATCATCAAGCGAGGACTCCTCGATCTCTTCCCCGCCGAGTTCGTCCTCGTCAGCGACCTTGTCGAGTTCGGCATCGAGCTCATCCAGGAACGACTCGTCCAGACCACTGAGCTCAGATTCCACCTCTTCGCCTTCTCCCTGCTTGTCCGACTCGTCCTCCAGATCCAGGGAGAAATCGCCCTGGCTTTCCTTTGACGCTTCAGCAGGCTCTTCCAGATCCATCTCCAGGGAGGAGAAGTCTGTCTCTTCGGCCTGCGCTTCCGGCTCGGCTTCCTCTTCCGTCTCGATGGAGGAAAGATCGAACTCGATCATGTCATCCCCGGTGTCGGAAGCCTCGGGCGCAGCCTCTTCCGCGGCGGCATCCGACTCTTTCTCGGCCTGCTCGACATCACTCAGGTCAAACTCGGCGAATTCGGTATCAAAATCGCCGAACTCATTTTCAACCTGCTCTTCCTTTGATGCGTCGTACTGGTCTGCAAGGAGTTCATCAGAGACTTCGGCCTCCGGGGACGCCTCGCCGGACACAGCTTCCTGTTCGGTGCCGAAAGAATCGGAACGAAGCTGCGACTCAAGATCATCAATGCTCGGGACCGACTCCGCCTCCTCGAGTCGACTCCGGAGCGAATTGGCTTCCGCCAGCGCATCCTCGTCCTCGAACGCTTCGATTTCACCGAACTGTTTTTCGAAACCCTGGCGATCCTGGTTGTCAGCATACAGGGCCAGCAGTTTCAGGCGCAGGTCGGTACGGCTCGGTTCTCTCGAAATGGCGTTTTCCAGGGTCTGTACCGCCTGATCGGTCTGACCATAGGCAACATAACGGTCAGCCTCGGCCATAGCATCTCCGGCCTCCGGAGCCTTGGCGTCATCCTCACCAAGATCAACCTCGAAAGAATCGGACTCTCCCTCGGACTCTGCATTGAGCTCATCGTAGAACTCTTTTTCCCGATTGGCATTCCGACGCGCAACCAGAAGCAGGAGCAGCAGCAAGAGAATCAGGCCGCCGCCCAGCGCAATCTGGTACATGGGATTGTTGACGATCATGTCAATGATGTTGCCGGGGAAGGCTTTCTGTGGAGCCACGGGCTGCTCGGCAGGCTGGGTTTCCTGCTGGGCAGGGGCAGCTGCAGCTGCGTCTTGCTCAGACTCCTGGCCGGTAGCAGCGGCGTCATCACTTGCGGCAGGTGCATCAGCAGGCTCTGCGCTCGTTGCCGCCACATCGCTTGCGGCTTCATCGGATGCGGTTTCACCCGCTGCAGCAGCCTCGCCTTCCTGGGCGGCATCAGCAGAACCTTCTTCCGCAGCACCTTCCTCAGTTGCCACGTCGGTTGCCGTCGAGGATTCGGGCTGCTCCGCTTCATCACCGGCAGTCTCGGATCCGGTAGCAGAATCGGCAGTTCCGGACATCTCGCCCGTGCCAGCTTCTTCGGTTCCGGATTCGGCGGCATCCTCGGCGGATGCTGTTGTAGCCGCCTCACCTTCACCGGGCACACCGGTTTCGCCTGCTACCGCTTCAGCATCGCCCTCTCCGGCCATCTGCTGCATATCGGCGAGCTGACTATTCTTCAGCTCAAGCAGACGCTGGAGGGTCTCAACCTGATCCTGGAGGTCTTCAACGCGGCTGTTCAGCTCCGCATTTTCACGGCGGGCGCTTTCCAGCTCTTCCATGGCAATGGCTTCGCCGGCATCAACCCCGCCAGGCAGATCACTGTCGCCACCTGCGGAGCCGCCCTCAGTGGTATCACGGGAATCACTTTCCTCGGCCACCAGGAGCTTCAGTTCAGCCTCTCCACCAGCCGCCGCAGCCTGCTCGGTTGGCTGGGCCTGCTGGGGCGCAGGTGTTGCATCGACGGTGCGCTGCGGAGACTGGAATTCCTGATTCTGCTGACTGACGATACGGGTCGCTTCAGCACGGGTGCGGCTCTGGATCTGGTCCCGGGTGGGAACCCGCAGCACTTCGCCACGCTTCAACCGGTTGATATTGCCACCAATGAAGGCATCCGGGTTGAGGTCCTGGATAGCCAGCATGACCTGTTGCATGGATACGCTGTTATCCGGCCGAACACGGGAGGCAATCGTCCAGAGAGTATCGGAAGGACCGGTAGGACCGAAGGTGTCGGCGGAATAACCGCGGCCGAGAGAACTTTCCGCCTCGGCCTGGCGGCGGACAGATTCGGCGCTGCGTGTTGCCTGAGCGGCAGGCTCGGAGGTACGCGTGGCCGAGCTCGGTGCAGCTACCTGTTCACGGACGCCGGAATCCTCGGCATACACGGGAGGATCAACCAGCACCGCATATTCACGCATCAGGCGACCGTTCGGCCAGCTCAGCTCCAGCAGGAAGTTCAGGTACGGTTCGCGCAGGGGTTCCCGGGAGGAGACGTTGACCACGAGATTACCGTCGGTTCCGGTTACAACCTCAAAACGGAGCTTGCTGAGAAACTGGTTACGATCCAGCCCGACACGCTCGTAGGCGGAATCCGACGCAATATTCACCAGAACATCGCCAGGGCTCACTCCCCGGCTCTGGGGCAGAACAATCTCCGCATCCAGTGGCTCATTCAGATAGGACTGAAGTTCGATTTCTCCCAGCCCCAGGGCCTGTGCGACGCCGGAACCGAGCCCTCCTGCCAGAGCCAGGGCAACCGCAAGCTTGCGTACCTTCATGCTTTTTCCTTTCCAGTCTCCGTTATTCGTTACTGCTTTCTTCAAAACAGAATCGGATGAGGTTGGATGACTTCCGTCTGGACAATATTCGTTATTATGTCGCGATTTTAATAATCAATTTCGCAAGTATTGTTGATAAAGCCTCGTTTATCAATCAATCAGCTGCAATCCTTGCACCACTTCTTCATCTTTGAGGCGGAACCCCCTAGCTTCCCTGAAAATAACAGGGGCGGAGGCCGAAATCAGCCTCCGCCCCCTACCGGTTTTCTGAAACCGGACACAGTTGGCATTAATTACCCCTGTGCAACACTTCTTAACGCTCCTGAAGGATCCGGAGCATGCGGCGCAACGGCTCTGCAGCGCCCCACAGCAGCTGGTCCCCCACAGTGAACGCGGAGATGTACTCCGGACCCATAGCCAGCTTGCGGATCCGTCCGATGGGGATACTGAGTGTACCGGTCACTTTCGCCGGCGTCAGCTCTTCCATGGTTGCATCCCGGTCATTCGGGATCACCTTCACCCAGTCATTCGCCTTGGCCAGAATGCCCTCAATCTCGGAGACCGACAGGTCCTTCTTGAGCTTGATGGTCAGCGCCTGGCTATGGGAACGCATGGCGCCGATGCGGACACAGATGCCGTCGATGGGAATCGGGTTGTCGCTACGACCGAGGATCTTGTTGGTCTCGACGCCCGCTTTCCACTCTTCCTTGCTCATGCCGTTATCGAGCTGCTTGTCGATGAACGGAATCAGGCTACCCGCCAGGGGCACACCGAAGTTCTCGGTGGGGAAATCGCCGGAGCGCATGGTGTCGGTCACCTTGCGATCGATCTCCAGGATGGCAGAGGACGGATCGTCCAGCTCGGTCTTCACGGCGCTGTTGAGGGCGCCCATCTGGTTCAGCAGCTCCCGCATGTGCTTGGCACCAGAGCCGGAAGCCGCCTGATAGGTCATCGGAGACACCCACTCGATCAGGTCCTGCTCGAGCAGCCCACCAAGGGCCAGCATCATCAGGCTGACAGTGCAGTTACCGCCAATGTAATCCTTCACGCCCTTGTCCAGGGCTGCATCGATCACGTTGCGGTTAACCGGATCCAGGACGATCACGGAATGATCCACCATCCGCAGGGTGGACGCGGCGTCGATCCAGTAGCCTTCCCAGCCTGCGTCACGCAGTTTCTGGTAGACCTCGCCGGTGTAATCGCCACCCTGGCAGGTCACGATAACGTCCATGGATTTGAGAGTATCGATATCGAACGCGTCCTGCAGCGGCGGAACGCCCTCTTTGCCAACATCCGGAGCCGGTTTCCCGGTCTGGGAGGTGGAGAAAAACACCGGATCGATGTCAGCAAAATCGTTTTCTTCACGCATGCGCTGCATGAGGACCGAGCCCACCATGCCACGCCAACCTACAAGTCCAACTCGCTTCATGTGCGACCTTTGAACCTCGTTGATTTATGCCCGCCCGCTACCGTTATCGCTGGCAGGGACAGGATGGATGATCCCGCGGCAACTGCATCCTGTTGCCGTCGGGTCTCAATCGGCCTGAACCGGAATCGCTCGCTCAGAGTGCTGCGAGTACCGCCTCACCCATTTCCCGGGTGGACACTTTCTGCGCGCCTTCGGACATGATGTCAGCCGTGCGCAGCCCCTGATCCAGGACCTTGCTGACCGCCGCTTCGATGGCTTCTGCGGCTTCTTCCTCACCCAGGCTGTAACGCAACATCATGGCAGCACTGAGGATGGTGGCCAGCGGATTGGCAATGCCCTTGCCGGCAATGTCCGGTGCCGAACCGTGACAGGGCTCATACATACCCTGCTTCTGAGAATTCAGCGACGCGGACGGCAACATGCCGATGGAACCGGTGAGCATAGCCGCTTCGTCCGAAAGAATATCACCAAACATGTTGCCAGTCACAATTACATCAAACTGTTTGGGAGCACGTACCAACTGCATGGCGGCGTTATCCACGTACATGTGGGACAGCTCCACATCCGGGTATTCACGCTTCAGGTCTTCCATGATTTCCCGCCACAGAACAGTCACTTCCAGCACGTTGGCCTTGTCCACGGAGCAGAGCTTCTTGCCCCGCTGCTGGGCCGCCTCGAAGGCTACCCGGCCTATACGACGAATTTCCGATTCGGTGTAGGCATAGGTGTTGTAGCCCTGGCGCTCACCGCTTTCGAGTTCGCGCACACCCCGCGGCTGACCAAAATAGATACCGCCGGTCAGCTCACGCACGATCATGATATCCAGGCCGGAGACCACTTCCGGCTTGAGCGAGGACGCCGAAGCCAGCTGCGGGTACAGGATGGCCGGGCGCAGGTTGGCAAACAGCTGAAGGTTTGAGCGCAGGCCCAGCAGGCCCTTCTCCGGGCGTTTCGCCATAGGCAGACTGTCCCACTTGGGACCGCCAACTGCGCCGAGCAGAATGGCGTCGGCCGCCCTGGCTTTTGCAAGAGTTTCCTCGGGCAGCGGCGTGTCAGCGTCATCAATGGCAGCACCGCCAACCAGTGCGCTTTCGAAGCTCAGTCCCAGGCTGAACTGGTCGTTCACTTTGTTCAGGACCTTTTCGGCCTCGGCAACGATCTCGGGGCCGATTCCGTCTCCCGGGAGCATGAGAATGTTTCTGGACATGAAATTCTTCCTTAAAGTCAGTGAGCTTGAATCAGTTGCCGGTATTGAACAGCCAGGGTGCGGTCTGCCTGCGCTTTTCTTCATAGTCGCGGATCAGGTCGGCATCCTCGAGAGTCACGCCGATATCGTCCAGACCATTGAGCAGGCAATGCCGGCGGAAATCGTCCACCTCGAAACTGAAGGATTCACCAGACGGCGTGGTCACGGTCTTCGCCTCAAGATCCACGGTCAGCTGATAGCCTTCGTTCTCTTCGGTCTCGCGGAAAAATTGGTCAACCACTTCTTCCGGCAAAACAATGGGTAACAGGCCATTCTTGAAGCAGTTGTTGTAGAAGATATCGGCGAAGCTCGGGGCAATGATGACCCGGAAACCGAAATCATCCAGCGCCCAGGGCGCGTGCTCACGACTGGAGCCGCAGCCGAAGTTGCTGCGGGCCAGCAATACACTGGCATTTTTATAGCGATCCTGGTTCAGCACGAAGTCCGGGTTGATCGGTCGCTGGGAGCAATCCTGATCAGGCTTACCCTCGTCCAGGTAGCGCAATTCGTCAAACAGGTTCGGGCCAAACCCGGTCCGCTTGATAGACTTCAGGAACTGCTTGGGAATGATCATGTCCGTGTCCACATTGG